>CAZJIF010000001.1:0-59665 GCA_964546045.1 uncultured Klebsiella sp.
AGAGTCAGATCAGCGCCACCCTGGCGCTCAAACCGGATCTGATCGTGCTCAGCCTGCAGGGGGTCGACGGCGGCAATCTGGTGCGCCAACTGCGGGAGCTCGGTTACAAGGGCACAATCGTGGTCGGCAACGGGATGAACACGCCAAACATTTACCCGATCTGCCAGAAGTACTGCGACGGCTTGCTGATCGCCCAGGCCTACAGCCCTGAGCTGCCCACACCCGCCAACAAGGCCTTCGTGAAGGCCTTCACAGCCAGCCAGAGCCGCAGCGGCCAGACAGCGCTGATTCCGCCCCAGCTCACGGCCCAGGCCTACACCGCACTGCAGGTGGTGGCTGAGGCCCTGCAGCGGCTCGACCAGCGCACCCCACTCAAGGGGCTGAGCGTGGCCGCAGCCCGCAAGGGGCTCATGGATGAAATCCTGGGCGGCACCTACCAGACGCCGCTGGGCGAGATCCGCTTCACCCCCGACGGTGAAGTGATCCAGAACAACTTCTACGTCGCCCAGGTGCGCATGAACCCAGGCGGCCGCAGCGGTCGGTTTGCGCTGCTGCCGTGATGGTGTCATGAACCGACGACGCCTTCGTCCCTGGCTCATTGGGGTGCTGGGCTCACTCGCAGCCGGCTCCACGCTGCTGAGCTGCAGCCGCCAGCCATCCGATGTGCTCCAGCTCGGCGGCGCCATCGCCCTCACCGGCAATGCCAGCCTGCTGGGCCAGGATGCCCGTACCGGCCTCGAGATCGCCCAGCAGCACTACGGCCAGCAGCAGCCCCAGCTGAAGCTGGTCATCGAGGACACCGGCAGCGATGAGGCCAGTGCCACCCAGGCCTTTCGGCGGCTGATCAACAACCGGGTGGTGGCAATCCTCGGGCCCTCGCTGTCGCAGCAGGGGTTTGCGGTGATGCCGATGGCCGAAAGGGCCGGCATTCCCGTGATCGGCATTTCGACGACTGCCCCTGGCATCCCGGAGATCGGGCGTTTCGTAACGCGGGTGGCCTCACCGGTGACGGTGATTGCGCCCAGGTCCCTGGCCAAAGCCATCGAGCTGACCCCCAGGATCAAGCGGGTGGCGGTGTTCTTCGCCCAGGACGATGTCTTCTGCAGCTCCGAAAGCACCATCTTTCAGAAAGCCATTGGCGCCAAAGGACTGGAGCTGGTGTCGCTGCAACGCACCTCAATCAGCGACACCGACTTCCAGATCCCGATCAGCAATGCGTTGCGCAGCCGCCCCGATCTGATCGTGATTTCTGCGCTGCCGAGCGATGGTGGCAACCTGGTGCGCCAGTTGCGGGAACTGGGCTACACGGGGCCGATCGTGGCGGGCAACGGCATGAACACACCGAACATCTTCCCGGTGTGCCAGAAGCACTGCGATGGCCTGCTCATCACCCAGGCCTACAACCCAGCCCGCAAGAACCCAAGCAACACCGTGTTGTTGCAGCAGTTTCGGCGTGGCCGCAGCGCCGATGCGGTGCCGCCCCAGGTCACGGCCCAGGCCTTCAGCGCCTATCAGGTGGTCCATGAAGCTCTGGCCCGGGTCAAGGCCAATCTGCCCAAAGGAACCACGTTGATCAGCCTGCCCGAGAGCGATCTGCGCCAGCAACTGCTGAGCACCTTGCTGGCGATGCAATTCCAGACCCCGCTGGGGGAGATCCGCTTCACCCCTGAAGGGGAGGTGATTCAGAAGGACTTCAGCGTCGCCCGTGTGAGCATGAGCCCCGATGGCCGCGGCGGTCGCTTCGTGCTGCTGAAGTAGATCCATGGCCGATCTGATCCAGCTGCTGCTGAACGGCCTCTCCACAGGGGCTGTTTATGCCCTGTTTGCCCTGGGCTACACCCTGGTGTTCTCGGTGCTCGGCGTGATCAACTTCGCCCATGGGGCGGTGTTCACCCTGGGGGCTTACTTCACCTTTCTGCTGATCGGCGGCGCCGTGGGGGCCAACGGGCTGCTGGCCGGGTTTCAGCTGCCGTTTGCCCTGCCCTTCTGGCTGGCCCTGCTGCTGGCCGGTGTGGCCGCCGCTGTCGTGTCGCTGCTGATCGAGCGCATCGCCTTCCGGCCGCTGCGCGAACGGGGCGCCGATCCCCTTCTCGCCCTGATCACCAGCCTGGGGGCCGGGGTTGTGCTGGTGAACCTGATCCAGCTGCTGGTGGGGGCCGAAAGCTACGCGATCCCCACCAGTGCCCTGGCGGGATTACCCGCGGCGATCAGGCTGTTTGGGGCTCAGGTGCGCACGGTGCAGCTGCTGTTGCTGGCGGTGGCAGCGGTGCTGCTGGTGGCGCTGAGCCTTTGGATCGATGGCAGCCGCAGCGGCAAGGCCCTGCGCGCCGTGGCCGAAGACGCCACCACAGCCCAGCTGCTCGGCATCCCCAGCGGTCGCATGATCCAGATCGCGTTTGGCCTCAGCGGCTTTCTCGCTGGGATCGCCGGTGGCCTGGTGGGCCTCAGCGTCAGCATCGCCGGGCCCTACTTCGGCATCGGCTATGGGCTCAAGGGCCTGGGCGTGCTGGTGCTGGGCGGCCTTGGCAGCGTGCCCGGGGCTGTTCTGGGGGGGCTGATCATCGGCATCGCCGAGGCCTGTGTGCCGGCTGAACTGTCGGGCTACCGCGATGTTGTGGCTTACGGCTTCCTGTTTGTGGTGCTGCTGTTGCGGCCCCAGGGACTGCTGGGCCGCGTGCTTCCCACCAAGGTGTGATGGACGCCAGCCTGCTGACACAGATGCTGATCGGCGCCCTGCTGGGGGTATCGGTGTACCTGCCGCTGCGCTGCGGCCAGTTGTCGCTGGCCACACCCGGGTTTTATGCCATCGGCGGCACGTTGGCCGCATTGCTGTCGACCCGGGTGAGCGTCCTGGGGGGCAACGACCCCACCTACCCGATCAGCTCGGTGCTGCTGGAGATGGTGCTGGCAGGCCTGCTCTGTGGGGCGCTGGCCGTTGGCATCGGCGCTGTGGTGCTGCGGCTGCGGGGGGTGTACCTGGCGATCGCCACCATCGCGCTGGTGGAGATCCTGCGCGTCACCACGCTCAACCAGGAGGGTCTGGGCGGTGCCGTGGGCATCTTCGGCATCCCACAGCCGTTCAATGAGCCCAGCGGCTATGCCCTGTTCACGCTGCTGCTGCTGGCTGGCATCTGCTGGCTGTGCGATCGGGTCGAGCGCAACCGCCTGGGGCGCGCCATGGCGGCGATCCGCGATGACGAACTGGCCGCCGCCTGCCAGGGCATCAACACCGAGCGCACCAAGCTGGTGGCGTTTGTGCTGAGCGCCGTGGTCGCAGGCCTGGTGGGGGTGATCAGCGCCCACTTTCTCAACAGCTGGAACGCCCGCCTGGGCAATTTTGACGCCAGCATCACCACCCTGGCCTTCGTGGTGTTCGGTGGCTCGCGCACCTGGGCCGGTCCGGTGGTGGGGGGCCTGGTGCTCACCGCCCTGCCCGAGCTGCTGCGGCCGATCGGCGACCTGCGGCTGATCGTGTTTGGCCTGGTGATCCTGGTGGGGCCCCTGCTGCTGCCCCAGGGTCTGATCAACCCAGCCCTGATCGGTGCATGGCGGCACCGGCTGCTGGGCCGCCGGGCCAGCGCGGCGGCGCCAGAGTCGCGACCATGACCGCTCCACTGCTCGAAACCCGCAACCTGGGCGTTCGTTTCGGCGGGCTGCAGGCCCTGGAAGGCGTCGACCTGCAGATCCATCGCGGCGAGATCTTTGGCCTGCTCGGCCCCAATGGCGCCGGCAAGACCACGCTGTTCAACCTGATCTCAGGGCTGACACCCGCCAGCAGTGGCACCGTGCTGTGGCGCGGCGCCACGATCAGCGGCCTCAATGCCAACCGCATCGCCCGCCTGGGCCTGGCCCGCACCTTCCAGAACCTGCGGCTGTTCAGCTCGCTGAGCTGCCGCGACAACGTGCTGGTGGGCCTGCACCGCCAGGCCCGGCTGCCCTGGGCCGCTGCGCTGTTGGGCACCCCCCTGGCGCGGAAGCGCCAGCGCGAGCTTCTGAACCGGGCGCAGGAGCTGCTCGAACTGCTCGAGATCGGCCAGCTGGCCGAGCAGAACGCCGCCGCGTTGTCCTACGGCGATCGCCGCCGCCTCGAGATCGCCAGGGCCCTGGCCAACAGCCCGGAACTGCTGCTGCTCGATGAACCCGCTGCTGGCATGAACCCGGGTGAAAAAGACCAGCTGCGCGACCTGATCCGCCGCATCCGCGACCAGTTCGACCTGACGGTCCTGATCATCGAGCACCACGTGCCCTTGATGCTGGGATTGTGCGACCGTCTGGCGGTGCTGAACTTCGGCCGCCGCATCGCCCTGGGGAGTCCTGAACAGGTGCGCCACGACCCCGCGGTGATCGAGGCCTATCTGGGGGTGAGCAGCTGATGGCGATGCCTCTGCTGGAGCTGAGCAGGCTGACCGTGCGCTATGGCGGCATCACCGCCCTGCGGGACCTCGACCTGCTGGTGCATCCAGGGGAGCTGGTGGCCCTGCTGGGCGCCAACGGCGCCGGCAAAAGCACGACCCTGCGTGCGATCTCGCAGCTGGTTCCGGCTGCCGCGGGCACAATTCGCTGGAATGGGGGCGCGATCAACGGCATTCCCGTTGAACGCACCGTCAGGCTGGGCATCGGCCATTGCCCCGAGGGTCGCCGCGTGTTGACCCGCCAGAGCGTCGCTGACAATCTGAGCCTCGGTGCCTGGCTCAGGCGCGACGAGGCTGGGATCCGCGCCGACCTGGAGCGCTGCTACGAGCTCTTTCCCAGGTTGGCGGAGCGGCGCAACCAGCTGGCGGGCTCCCTGTCCGGAGGCGAACAGCAGATGCTGGCTATTGCCCGGTCGCTGATGGGCCGGCCGCAACTGTTGATGCTCGATGAACCGAGCCTGGGCCTGGCCCCCAAGCTGGTGGCCGAGGTGATCGGGGCGCTGGCCACCCTGCACCGCGACGGGCTGACGATGCTGCTGGTGGAGCAGAACGCCAGCGCAGCCCTGGCGATCGCCGATCGGGCCTACGTGCTGGTCTCGGGCAGCCTTGAACAGCAGGGGAACGCCGCCGACCTGCGCGCCGACGCCCGGATCAGGGCGGCCTACCTGGGGCCCTGAGGCTCAGGCCTTGTCGACCTGCTCCTCGCTGCTGCCGAAGGCATGCAACAGAGCATCACCCCAGCTATTAATCGAGGCGAGTTGGTGGTCCTCAGCAGAGGCCAGCGCCTTGCCCTGCTCGCGCAGCAGCACCGCTTTGTCGAGGCTGTGGCCGTGGGCTGCAGCGATGGTCACCACATCGTCGACGCCGCTGGCTGCATGCAGCTTGTCGCGCAGCTG
The DNA here is from genome assembly GCA_964546045.1 of uncultured Klebsiella sp. Taxonomy (GTDB): domain Bacteria; phylum Cyanobacteriota; class Cyanobacteriia; order PCC-6307; family Cyanobiaceae; genus RGUW01. The sequence goes on from CAZJIF010000001.1 coordinate 5,309, forward strand.
TCCATCAGCTGACACCGACGCAGCAAAGGAACGCAGAGCGGAAAGCGACATGAGGGGAGGCGCAACGCTCCTGTCCTAGCAGCACAGGGCACGGGAGCTACCGTTCATTCAATGGAACCGTTATTAACGAGCATCGCCCGGCGGGTCCGCAATTTGACAGCCCAGCAGCGCCGTCGGCTGCAGCTGGCGGCCCTGCTCGTGCTAACCCTTGCAGGCACGGGCCTGGTGCAGATAAGCCTGCAGGACCAGCAGCGCAAACGCGCCAGACAGGCCGCTCTGACGGCACCGATCACGACGGTCACCGCCCTCGGCCGGCTCGAACCCGTTGGCGAGGTGATCAGCGTGGCGCCAGCGGCCAGTGCCATGGGCGGGGCCCAGGTCAGGCTCAGGCAGCTGCTGGTCGATGAAGGCGACACGGTGCGCCAGGGCCAGCTGCTGGCCGAGATGGACTCCCTGGCCAGGCTGAGCCGCGCCGTTGAGGAGGCGGCCGCCCAGGTCGCCATCGCCCAGACGCAGCTGCAGGTGGCCGCGGCCAGCCAGCGCAGCGAACTCCAGAGCCAGCGCGCCCGTGTGCTGCGGGCCCAGGCCAACCTGCGCACGGCCGCTGCCGAGGAACGCCGCTACCGCGAGCTTTACCGCAGCGGTGCCGCCTCGGCTTCGCTGTACGAGAGCCGGTCCCTGAGCCTGGAAACAGCCCGCGCCGACGTCGAAGAAGCCCGCAGTCGCCTGCAGCGGCTCGAGGTCCGGGTGCCGAGCGCCGATGGGGCCATCAGTCTCGAGGAAGCCAAGGCCCAGCGCGAACTGCAGGCCGCACGCTCGCACCTGCTGCGCACCAGAGCCGAACGCGACGATGCCCTGGTGCGGGCGCCGATCAGCGGGCGGGTGTTGAGCGTGCTGACCCGCCCCGGCGAAGTGCCCGGCGCCGGCGGCATTCTCGAATTGGGCCGCACCGATCGCATGCAGCTGGTGGCGGAGGTTTATCAGAGCGATCGCAGCCGTCTGCAGCTGGGCCAACCGGTGCGCATCACCAGCACCGCCCTGACAGTTCCCCTGCAGGGCACGGTCAGCCGCATCGGCGCGATCGTGCGGCGCCAGTCGCTGATCAACACCGACCCCAGCGCCAACACCGACACCCGCGTGATCGAGGTGCGTGCCCGCCTCGATCCGGCCAGCAATGGTCGGGCGGCTGATCTGTCGAACCTGCAGGTCACAGCCGTGTTCGGACGATGAGAACGCCGGCCCACCTGTGGCAGCAATGGCGCCAACGCACCCCCCTGGGCTGGTTGCAGCTGCGCCATGACCGGGGCCGGTTGCTGGTGGCCCTGGCCGGCATCGCCTTTGCCGATGTGCTGATGTTCACCCAGCTCGGGTTTCAGGCCTCGATCTACGACGCCAACACCCGCTTTCACAGGGCACTGCACGCCGACATCGTGCTGCTGAGCCCTAAGGCGCAGAACCTGCAGAACCTGTCGACCTTTCCGCGCAGGCGGCTGCTGCAGGCTCTGGACGTGCCTGGGGTGCAAGGCGGCCACGGCCTGTACGTGAGCACCCTCACCTGGAAAAACCCGGACACCCGAAGAGATGCCACGGTGCAACTGTTCGGCTTCGATCCGGATGCCCCGCTGTTCAACATTGCCGAGGTGACCGCCCAGCAACACAAGCTCAAGCAAGCCGACACGGTGCTGTTTGATCGGGGTGCGCGGGGTCCCTACCAAGCGACCATTGCGGCGCTGGAGCGGGGCGAGAGCCTCAGCACCGAAGCCGAACGGCGCACGCTGCTGATCACCGGGCTGTTTCCTCTGGGGGCCAGCTTCGGCTCCGATGGGACCCTGATGGCCAGCGACCTCACCTTTCTGCGGCAGTTCCCCCGACGCAGCGTGGGCAGCCTCAGCCTGGGACTGGTTGCGCTGCAACCGGGAGCCGATGCCGACCTGGTCGCCGCGCGCATGCGCCGCCATCTGGATGCCGATGTGAAGGTGCTGACCAAGACCGAGTACGTGGCCTTTGAGCAGGCCTACTGGCGACGGGCCTCGCCGGTAGGGGTGATCTTCGGCATGGGCACGGTGATGGCCTTCGTCGTAGGTGTGGTGATTGTGTATCAGGTGCTGTCCACGGATGTGGCGTCCCACCTGGGTGAATACGCCACCTTCCGAGCGATGGGCTACCGCAACCGCTACCTGCTGGGGGTGGTGTTCGAGCAGGCATTGGTGCTGGCCAGCCTGGGATTCCTGCCGGGCTTTGTGCTGCCGATCGGCATCTATGCCCTGGCATCGAAGGCGACCTTTCTACCGATCGCGATGACCGCCGAACGGGCGATCAAGGTGTTTCTGCTGACGGTGCTGATGTGCGGCGCCTCGGGGGCGATCGCCACCCGCCGCCTGCAGGCGGCGGACCCGGCCGAACTGTTCTGAGGCTGATGCCAACTCTGAGGCCCATGCCAACCCCAGCGGCGATCAGCATCACCGGACTTCAGCACCACTTCGGCCACGGCAACCTGCGCCGCCAGGTGCTGCACGACATCGATCTCGAGGTGTGGCCAGGGGAAATCGTGCTGCTGACCGGTCCCTCCGGCTCGGGCAAAACCACCCTGTTGACCCTGATCGGCGGACTGCGCCACGGACAATGCGGCAGTGTGATGGTGCTGGGCCATGAGCTGATCGGTTGCAGCGACAAACAGCTCAGCCAGGCCCGGCGAGACCACGGGTACATCTTTCAGGCGCACAACCTGCACCGAAGCCTCACAGCGCTGCAGAACGTGCGCATGGCCCTGGAGGTGCGCGGTGATCTCGATCGCGCCACCATGGACCGCCGGGCAGCCCGAATGCTGGAGCAAGTGGGACTGGCACCCCAGATCGAGAGCTACCCGGATCAATTGTCGGGTGGCCAGAAGCAGCGGGTCGCCGTAGCCCGCGCGCTGGTGCACAACCCGCCACTGGTGCTGGCCGATGAACCAACGGCAGCCCTCGACAGCCGCTCAGGCCGTGAAGTGGTCACCAGGATGCAAGAGCTCGCGCGCGAGCAGCACAGCACCATCCTGCTGGTCACCCACGACAACCGCATTCTCGACATTGCCGACCGCGTGCTGACCATGGACGACGGGCACCTGCGCGAAGAGGGGCGCAGGTTGAACCCGTCACCCCCGCCATAGCCAGCTGCAGCGATTGGCAATAGGGTTCGCCCGTCAGCTGATCGACGATGGCGCCGGAACGGTTTTTTCTTGAACTTGAGCCGCCGGCAGGCACCCAGCCCGACTGGCCCCACGTGGTGATCGTGGGTGGGGGATTCGCTGGTCTGCGCGCCACCCACAGGCTGATCGGCAAACCGGTGCGCGTCACCCTGATCGACAAGCGCAACTTCAACCTGTTTCAACCGTTGCTGTATCAGGTGGCCACCGGCCTGGTCGGCCAAGCCGACGTGGCTTCGCCGCTGCGGCAGATGGTTGGCAACGCCCCCAACGTGCAGATTCTGCTGGGGGAGGTCGAAGAGCTCGATGTCGAAGCCCGCGAGATCGTGTTTAACGAGCGGCGCTACAGGTATGACCATCTGATCCTGGCCACCGGTTCGGGCAGCAGCTATTTCGGCCACGAAGAGTGGCGGCCGATGGCGCCGCCGATGAAGATCCTGGAGCACGCCAACGAAATCCGGCGTCGCGTGCTGTCAGCCCTCGAGGAAGCCGAACAGACCCCCGACCCCCAGCGCCGTCGGCTGCTGCAGAGCGTGGCGGTGATCGGCGGCGGCCCCACCGGCTGCGAACTGGCCGGCTCGCTGATCGATCTGATGCGTCATGCGATTGAACGGGACTTCAAACAACTGCGGGTGGACGACTGTCGCGTGTTGCTGGTCGATCCGGGTGATCGCGTGCTCCGCGCCATGCACCCCCAGCTGTCGGCTGCGGCTGGCGCCTACCTGCAACGCGCTGGGATCGAGCTGGTGCTGGGCGGCCGAGTCCAGCAGATCAGCGAAACCGAGGTGCAGCTGAGCTTTAAGACCACCGGAGAAGAACGGCGCCTTGACGTCGGCAATGTGTGCTGGACCGCCGGTGTTCGGGCCTCCCATCTGGGCAAGCTGCTGGCCGCCAGCGCCGGCTGCCAGACCGACAAGGGTGGGCGGGTGATCGTCGAGCCCGATTTTTCGATCCCGGGCCATCCAGAGGTCAGGGTGGTCGGGGATCTGTGCTCGTACAGCCACACAGCCGACGGCAAACCTCTGCCCGGTATGGCCGGGCCGGCGGTGCAGATGGGCGGATGGGTGGCGGCCGACATTCTTGCTCGTGTTCAGGGCCAGCCCCACAAGCCGTTCGTGTTTACCGATTTCGGATCGATGGCGGTGGTCGGTCCGCTCTATGCCGTCGCGGATCTGCGGGGTCTGCGCCTCAGCGGTCTGCTGGGCTGGATCGTCTGGGGCCTGGCCCATCTGGCCTTCATGCCCGAGATGGAGAACCGTCTCAGCCTGCTGCTCAAATGGCTGTGGGTGATTGCAACACGCGAGCGCGATTCAATGCTGATCATCGGCAACCACAACCAGCACATGGGGGTGGAAGTCGGGCTGGAAAGCAGGGAAGGCAGTGAGCTTGTCGACAAAACGACTGCCGATCTCAGTCAGACAGGCTGAACCAAGGCCGCTGTCACGACGGGGGCCGATGCTGCTCGTCTTCTGATTCTTCCTCCAATTGGGTCTGGACCGTGTAACGGCTGATCAGCAGACCCATGACGATGGCAATGTAAAGAGGTCCGACAATGCTCAGGGTGATGCAGGCCATCTGGGCCATACGCCGAACGGGAACGATGTCGCCATAGCCGACGGTCGTGATGCTGACAAATGCAAAATAATTCAATCGCGAAAAATCAAGATCCCAGACCTGCCCACTGATCGCGTCGGTCATGGCATGGGAACGGATCACATCGCTACCCCTGGAAGAAATCAGATCAACAAAACTTCCAGGTTGAAGAGTTTCCAGCACACTCAAGATCAATCCACCGGTGATGCCCAACATCAGGTAGCCGGCAATCGCACCACCCAGCACCGAACTGGTGATCGCCTCTTCCTGACGCAACAGCAACAACAGCCGCAGCAGGCTCCAGAAGACAAAGACTGCCAAGACCACCAACAGCAACAACCCGCTCCAGCCTTGCTGGGTTGGGGTGAACAACCAGCCCAGCAGGGCACCGAAGCCCACAACCCCAAGCAGCCGGTACAACCAGATGTAGGTGGAGCCAAGCCGAAAAGCCGCCAACTGGCGCCGCCCCAATTGGGTCAACAACAGCACCAGCATCACGCCAGTGCCAATGGCGGCAAAACGATGGAACCCCCAGGGCAGACTCATGATCACAAGCTGCGCAGCCATGACAACAAAAAGCTGTCGATACAGGCGATGGCGACTACTCTCAACCCGGCCGGATGAGGAAGGCAATGGGGAGCCGGTTCTCATGGTTTGCGTTTGTGGTATCGACCAAGAATCAAGGCGATCAGGATGGCCACATAGAGCTGACCCGACACGGTGATGATCGTCACAGCCACCTGTCCCAGGACATCGGTAGGGTTGACGACCGGCGTACCGACGGTGGTCAGCATGTTGAACGAAGCCGCCATCAACGACGGAGCATCCGCCACAACCCCAGCCGATGCAGCACTGATCACAGTGGCCTTGGACAAGTTAGCCACCGTCAGACTGAGGGGGCTCAAGGCCGAAATGGCGATCAGCATGACGCCACCTGCAATGCCGACCAACAAATAGCCGGAGGCGGCACCCAGGACGACCGATGTGGTGACGTATGGCTCATTGATCAAGGTTCTGACCTTGCGCAACAACACCAGAACCAGAAAAATCAGCCAGACGATCACGTGCGGGATCGTCAACCACTGGCCAAGGGCAGGATTGAAGCGCAGGCCGACATGCCAGACCACCTCCATCAACACCGCGATGGCACCCAGGCTGTAGACGAGTGGCTTGGTGCGCCGCAGCGGCGAAAAACGACTGACAAACGCAATCAGCACACTGGAGAGGCTGATCATCAAAACCGAAAGCAGCCAGGGAGCGTGCTGTGCCAGGGGCAGCAGCAACAGCAGCAGGATCTGCATGGCAAGCACGATCAGGTAGCCGCGATGACGGCGCTTCAACCTGAGCAGAACTTCCCGACTGACACGCACCGCCTGGCTTCCACCACCGGGCGAATCATGGCACTGATCGGCAGGCTGCCCACCCCCCCGCGCAGGCGTCGAACAGGGCTGCTGACGGTGCTGTTAACAGCGCTGGCACCTGCCGTGTTCACCGCAGGGACCCCGGCTTCTGCCCAAGCAGCAGACCCCGGAGAACCCGCATCAACGCTGGCGCCAACGCCGCTCTGGCCGTCGCTGGCGTCGGTGCTGGCCCTGCCCCCCTGGCTGAATCTGGACCTGGAGCTGAGCGCCGAACCCATGGCCGGCAACGCCCCCGGCCTGGGCAGCAGCGGTGCCTGGATGCAGCAGCTGACGTTGACCGCCGAAGCCAGCCGCGGCCTGGGACGCGACAAAGGGCAATGGCAGGAGTTCGACCATTGGAAAACGAGCCTGCAGCTGACCGCCTTCAGCGGCAACCCCAACCTCAACCAAACCCTGGGGACTGCCTTTCCCCTGCAGACCGCAGCCCACCCCGTCGGCCTGTGGTTGACCGAAGCCACCGTGCAACGGGTGGCAGCTGGTGATCCGGTGTTCTTCAAGGCAGGCCTGATGGCATTGAATCCCTCCTTTGTTCAGAGCGAAGTCTTCAACAGCTACATCCATTCGGCACTCAATAACACCCTGAATCTTGAAATCAACGGGTTCCCGATCAATCCGTTCATCGCCCCGGCCGCGACGCTGCACCTTCATCTGGGTTCCAGCAGTGAGCTCAGGATTGGCCAGTTCTGGCTGGACAATGTCAACAACCTTGCCAGCTTGTTCGGTGTCAATCCCCAACAGAACGCGGGCAGTGGCAGCTTGCAACTCGTGCAATGGAATTGGCGCGACCTGCCTGGATCAGACGCTCTGCAGCAGCCGATCCGCCGTGGGGAGACGTTGGTGAGCCGCCAGCTGCCGCCTCCTTTGCTGCAGCTGGGTGGGTTCAACACCACGGGCCCCGATCCGAACCTGGGCCTTTATGGCACCCTGACGATGGCGGTTCCGCTGCCGGTGGGGCTTGATCATCGCGTCTGGGTCGGCTTCAACAACGGCTTCACAATCCAGAACGACCCTGATCCCACCTTTGTCGCTGCAGGATGGCTAGCCCAGGGACTGCTGCCAGGGCGACCACTGGATGTTCTGGCCGTGGGGTATGGCAGCACCTGGTTCAACAACAATCTCAACGCCGGGCTGATTCAAGGACCCAACCCGGAAGCTGTCGTAGAGATCAACTACGCCATTCCGCTGAGCAGCCAGCTCACGATTCAGCCGGTGTTGCAATGGATCATGCAGCCGAGGGGCAGCAGCACCAGACAGTCCGTCGTTGCAGCGGGACTCCAAGTCAATCTCAGCTTCTGAAGCGACCGCGCTGCAGCATCAGGGTCAGGGTGATGGCAAGAGGTCAGGCTGTCGTCAGGAGATTGAGAATGGCCGAAATGACGGTTGAGTAAAAGAGAAAACTGATCACGGAGTGAACCAACACCATCCGCCGCATGCGCGCGTCTTCCAGGTTGACATCACTCATCGCGTAGGTCAGACCAACCGCAAAAGCAACGTAGAGAAAATCGGTAAAAATCGGCTCATCATTGCCCGCGAACACAAATCCCTGAGGATCGGGCCCGTCAGCAGCGGGGGCAGGATTAAGAGTGAAGTAATGCTTTGCATAATAAATCGCAAAGCCAATATGCAACTGCATCCACGTCGTGAACAAGGCCGCAAAATAGATAAAAATCCGCAACGACGTCGGCAGTGTGCTGACTGAAGCATGCACGTCATGAATGCAGAGACTCAACAAGCCAATGCTCATGAACGCCAACAACACCGTGCGCTCAATCAACAGTTTGCGATTGGCCCGCCAGTGACCAAAAATCCGGCGGGTTGCCAGCGCTGAAAGCTTCTGCGACGACCGGGTGATGGCCAGCAGGTCAATCGCCATGGCCGCCAGAAAGCCGATCGAGGTGGCCTCATCCATGGGCAGCTCACGCAGCAACCCCACTGTCACGGCCGAACCGATCAACAGCCCGCGCAAGCCGCGGTAACCATCGTGAAAGCCGCGGGGGTGCTCGGGGGGTTCGACGATCAGGCGTCTGAGCTTGCGAAGGCCAAAACCCTTGCTCCCGCGGGGTCGAGCCGCCGTCGTCTCTGCCATGACCACCGATTCGCCACAGATCTGCTTCAGATGATGGCGGCGACCATGTCATGAGTCCACCGACTCGATGCGCCCCAGATGACTTGTTGGCGAAAAACCGTGGCACGATGACAACAACGGAACTCCGCAGGTTTCTGCCGCTTCCATGGCCCAGGCGTCAGCCCCCAACCAGCGCTCGCCTCGCTGCCGCAGCGGGATCGCCCACCTGCATCGACTGGATGCTGGGCACCAGCGGTTTCTCAATGGGCAATCGGAACATCCCCACGCCACCAGCCAGCGACTCAAACATCTGGTCCAGGGACAGCATCCAATCGCCGCGATCCTGAGCTGCGCCGATTCGCGTGTGCCGGTCGAGCTGCTGTTTGACGCTGGCTTTGGCGATCTGTTTGTGGTCCGCAATGCCGGCAACACCTGCACCAGCGCGACGATCGCCTCACTCGAATACGGAATCCAGGCGCTGGGGGTTCCGCTGGTGCTGGTGATGGGCCACGAAGGCTGTGGCGCCGTGACCGCGGCCTGTCAACCCCACGGGACCCTGACACCCGAACTGCACGAGCTGGTGCACACGATTCGCCAAGGGCTCGACGAGACCACACCCAGCCTCGATCTGCCGGCCGCCTTTCGCCAGAACCCGATCCAGTCGGCCCGCCACCTGGTGCGCGGCAGTGCCCTGATCCGCGAGCGCATCGCCGCAGGCCAGCTGCTGGTCGAGGCGGCCTATTACACGCTGTGCCGCGGCGAGATCGAATGGTTGGGGGCGATTGACACCGATGAGGGGTTGCAACAGCCCCATCTGCACCGATCAGAGACCCACGGCTGACGGCTGGGGTGCTGATGTCGACTGGCGCGGCACCAGATGGTGCTGGTGCAGCGAGGCATTCCAGTCGATGCGTCGACTGAAGCGCAGACCCAACGACCCACCAAGCTGTCGGCCGGTCTCGCTGCCGCCGGTGAGTCCGGCGGCCAGATTGGCCCCAAGCCGTTCGCTGAAGCTTTCGGCAGTGGTGTCGCGCACCATGCCAACAAACCAGCTGCGATGACCGATCGAACGGCGCAGCGCTTGAGGACCGGTCAGATCGCTGGCGAGCTGTCCGCCCACCATGGCGCCAACGGCCAGTCCCGCCAGGGCGCCCACCGGGCCGGCCAAGGCCGACCCCAGCACCATGCCGGTGCTGGAGCCCGCCTCCTCACCAACGCGGGTGCCGAGCCGACGCCAGGTCATCTGTCCCAGGGTCCGAGGCACTGTTTTGGCCTGACCGTCGGCCACGGCACTGCCGATGGTGGAACCGATGACAGCCCCCAGGACGGAGCCCAGACCACCCAGGACCAGGGCCAGGGTTGGCCCACCCAGGACCCCACCCAGGGCCGCGCCGCCGCCGCCGACCACCACCTGACCGATGGAGGCGCCGATCAGATTGCCGCCGAGTTGGCGGCTCAGATGCAGCCAGGGACCGGAGTCTGCGGAGGAGTCAACCGCGTCGCCGCCATCCCTGGCTGCACCCCCATCCAATTGGCAGCCGAGCGACGCCAGGGCCAGTTGCCAGCGCACCACTGGACAGCCGGGCCTCAGTTCGAGCACCAGTGAACGGGAGGTCTGGCGCCGCTGCCAGGCGCGCAACCAGGACTGCACCGAAAGCTGATCGCAAAGACGATCCAATGCGTCTGGATCGGCATCCTGGGGCCATTGCAACCGCACCCGGTCCGGCAGCGCATGGGCGATCCGCAGGTGGAGGCTTGCTGGCATGGTTGCCGCGGCAGCAGACAACAGCTGATCTGGACGATAGGTTGGCTTGGCTTGTCTTCGCTTGCTCCCCCTCGCACCGATCCCATGTTTGAGCTCGAAACCCTCATCGCCATGGGCGTCGGCGCCGCCCTGGTCGCCGTGGCACCTGTGGTGGCCTCCGTCACGGGCCGGGAACACAAGCTGGCCACCTCGATCAGCGCCGCTGGTCGCAACCTGACCAAACAGGGTCTCAAGCTGGGAATCTGTCTGGCGGACAAGTCCTCCGGACTGGTGCGCAAGGTTGGCCACGGACTGTCAGAAGCCGGCGAAAGCCTGACGGACCTGGTGGCCGAAGCCCGTGCCGATCTTGAGCAGGCCAAAGCCGCCAAGAACGGCTGACGCGACAGCCGCCGGCTCCAACTGTGACAACGCAAGCGACCTACCGGGTGAAGCACCGGCTTCCCCACCGGGTCCGGATCGATTTTGGCGAGCGACTGAGCCCGGAACAGCTGCGCAGTGTGATCTGGTTGCTGGAACACCACGACCCCGGGGCCGTGGTGCGACCAGCCGCGTCGGGCCATGGTCTGGTGATCTGCAGCACCAGCCCAGACCAACCGCTGATCGATCCGCTGCCGAGGCTGGACCAGGTGCTGTGCGAACCGGTCGCCCATCTGATCGAGCTGCCGCCCCAGGGCCTCCAGAAACTGATCCGCCAGTCACGCCAGGGCACCCTCAAGCTGCTCATCACCCTGGCGATCGCTGGCTGGGCGTTGCCGATCCTGCCGGGAACGCCTTTTTTCCTGTTGGCCTGGTGGATGGGTTGGCGACCGGAACCCAAAACCAACACCACCGGCAGCAACCCGGTGGATCAGGACAGGCCAATCTCCAACCAGGGAGAGTCGATCCGCGCTGAACGGCACGTCAGTTGAGCGCGCTCAGGCGGCAAGGGCACGTCCAACTGCAAGCCACCGCTGCGGATCAGCAACTGCTGATCCGCCTGGCGCACCCGCAGAGTCTCACGGACCAGACCCGGCAGCAACAACCGGCAGCGGCAGCCATCAGGCCCATCGATCCAACAACAGGTTTCAGCGCGCAAGGGTTGCTCCAGCCAGGACTCGAAGGCCAAAGGTGACGGCGTCGATCGGCCAAGCATGATCGGCAGCTCCCAGCGGGCGACAAGCTGATCGCGAACCGAAGGTGCCAGATCGCCCTCCAGCCATAGACGGGGCTGGGCCAGGCCGCACAGGGCCAACGCCGCCACCCGACCATCCAGCAGCGGTAGATCCTCGGCATCGGCTGCCAGGGCCACCACCGCCTCGACCGCCTCAGGCACCTGCCGCAGGCGGCTCGCCAGGTCCTGCAGGCATGAACGCCAAACAGGCGACAGCGCCAGGCTTTCAGCGTCTGGAAGGCGCAGGCGCAACACCAGCTCGAACTGGGCCAGGCGCTGACGGGTCTGGCTCCACCAGAGCAACAGTGGCGACCAGAGTCCCTCAAGCAGCTCGGGCCCCCGACGCAGCAGCTGCAGGATTTCGGTCGTCTGGGCCAGGGGAGGCATCACCACCACAAGGGCGATCCCTGCTTGCAGCGCGTGCCAGCCCTGGGCCAGATAAAGCGCACGCAGCACCGTGCCGAGACCTGGAATGGCGCCAAGGCAAGGCCGTTCGCCATCAACAGCGTCCAGCTCCAACAAGGCGAACCAGGGGGCCAGGGCCGGTAGCAGGTCCTGCCAGATGGTGTCGGCCCAGGCTTCAGGGTCGTAGCGCTGGAGTGGCTGGTGCGGCCTGGAGAGGACCAGGTCGCCGGCCAGATCCATCACCGCGGCCGCCTGACCCAGGCGGTCACACCGGTCCAGAACCGCCTGGGCCAGCCGGCGCCGCTGCGGCGCCGTGTCTGCCACCAAAAGCACCAACGGGGACGCCTCCATGGCCGGTCTCACAGCGTGGTTGGCAGCACGGATCTGCAGCAATCTGCCGTAGATTGCAAAGACTGCATCATCTGACGCTCGGTGTTTGAACTCGAAACCGTGCTGGCTTTCGGCGTGGGTGCCGGGCTGGTCGCACTGGCTCCAATGGTGCGTCGCCTGGGCAATCCCCAGCTCGGTGATTCGATGAACCACGTGGGCCGCTCGATGGCCAAAGGCGGTATCAAGGTCGGCGTCACCGTGGCCGGCGCTGCAGGCAATGCCGCCCGCAGCGTGGCCCGCCATGCCGCAGAAGCTGCCGAGTCCCTGGGTGATCTGGTGGCCGAGGCCCGCACCGAACTGGAGACCGCCGTTGTGGACACCCCCGTCGTGGACGCTCCGGCCGCAAGCAAGAAACCCGCCACCGGCCGCACCAAGAAGCAGGTGAGCGTCACGGATGTGACCGTCGAATAAGCATCACGCTCTGTCAGCTGACGGCGCAACAGTTCACGTTTTTCTCTCACCCCGCCCTTCTGGTCCGTGCTTGCTGAAGAGTCGCCCCGGCTGCGCCGCCCCGGACGCGTTCATACCTCGACAGAGCGTCCCCGGCTTGTCCCTGTTCCCCTGAGCCTGGCGAGCAACGGTGACACAGGGCATCAACAGCCTCAGCTGATCTGCGGTTTGGTGCATGCCAGTGGCACCAGAATCCGGCTGCGGATCGATGCCGAACCCCTTGCCCAGCAGCGACTGCACGCGGCGCTGAAAGCCAAGCCCGAGATTGCCCAGGTCCGGATCAACAGCCTGGCCTGCAGCTGCGTGATCCAGTTCAGGGATCGTCAGGCCACCCCTGCGACGGACGCGGCCCTGAACGCGTGGCTCGGGCAGCTGCCGATTGCGATCGATGGCACTGAAGCCAGCACCGCAAAGCCCACCGGCACCGGGCCTGACGAGGAGGAGGACGCATTCGTTCCCTCACGCATCATCCTGCCGGTCAGCTCCCTGGCTCTGGCCCTGCTGGCCGGCCCCCTGGCCCTGCCCCCGCTGGCCGTTGCTGGATTCATCCTGGTCTCGGCTCACCTGAGCTTCAAACGGGCCTGGGCCGGTCTGAAGCAGGAACGCAAGATCAACGTCGACTTTCTCGACGCCCTCGCCGTCACCCTGCACAGCCTGGAAGGGTTCCTGGTCGGCCCCGCGCTGATGATCAGCATGATCGAGGGTGGCGAAGCAGTGCGCGATGCCACCCAGCGCATCGCCCACTCGGCCAACACCGACCTGCTGGCCAGCCTGCAGGCCGATGTGCGCCGGTTGCGCAGCGACGGCAGCGACGAGATCGTTCCCAGCACCGACCTGGTGGCCGGCGACCGAGTTCTGTTCTTTCCGGGCGACAGCATCCCCATCGACGGCGTGATCGACAGCGGCGAAGGCAGCTTCGACGTGGTCAAGCTCACCGGCGAATCGGTGCCCCGCCATGCAGTGGCCGGCGATGAGGTGTTGGCTGGATTCATCCTGCTCGAAGGGTCCCTGGTGGTCGAGATCCGCGCGGTGGGCGATGACACCCGGATCGGCCAGATCACGGCGATGATCGAATCAGCCCCCGTCTACGACACCCGGGTTGGCAATTTTGCCGCCAAGATCGCCAACCGATTCGTCATGCCGACCCTGCTGCTTGCAGGCGTCTCACTGTTGCTCAGCGCAGGCAATGTGGCCCAGGCCGCATCCCTGCTGATGTTCGACCTGGGAACCGGCCTGCGCGTCTCGGTGCCCACGGCGATCATGGCTGCCCTGACCCGCGCCGGCTCTCAGGGTCTGTTGATCCGCAGCGGCCGAGCCCTCGAGCAACTGGTCGACATCGATGTCGTGGTCTTCGACAAGACCGGCACCCTGACCCAGGGCCATCCCTCGGTGGTGCATGTCGATGTGCTCCACAGCGAACTGTCGCGCGAACGGCTCACCTGGCTGGCCACCACGGCAGAACAGGGCCTGAACCATCCAGTGGCAACGGCGATCGTCGATTACGCCGAGGTCCAGGGGCTGCAGCCCGGGACCTGCGACAGCTGGGATTACCGCATCGGCAAGGGCGTCAGCGCGGTGATCGATGGTCACCGGGTCCTGATCGGCAACGCCAAGATCCTGCGCGACGAATCGCTGGACGTTCCCGAGCTTCACCCCGAACAGGCCCTGCGCTCGTCGACACCGATCTATCTGGCGGTCGACGATGTGGTGGCGGCGGTCTTTTATGCCGCCGACCAACTGCGGCCGGACAGCCGTGATCTGGTTGCCGAACTGCACCGACGGGGCATTCAGGCCCACATGCTGACCGGCGATGTGGCCAGTGTCGCCAATGCCGTGGCCGCCGAGCTTGGCCTTCAGCCCGATGAGGTTCATGCCGAGGCACTGCCGGATCAGAAGGCCGAACTCGTCAAACAACTCAGCGAGCAGGGGCACAAGGTGGCGTTTGTCGGCGACGGCATCAACGATTCGGCGGCACTGGCCTATGCCGATGTGTCGATCTCATTTGCCTCCGGCAGTGATCTGGCGCGGGAGACCGCCGACATCGTGCTCACCAACGACAAGGTCTCAGGCCTGATCACCGCCCAGGATCTGGCCAAGCGCACCTTTGCCCTGGTGAAGCAGAACATCAGCATTGTGGGTGTCCCGAACCTGTCGGCCCTGGTGATCGGCACGTTTGTGCCGGTCAGTCCGATTGCGGCTGTGCTGCTGAACAACGGCTCCTGCCTCGTGGCAGCCGCCAATGCGCTGAGAACGCTGGGCTTCACCCCCAGCCCACTGCCCCAAGCCGATGCGGCAGCCTCCGGTTCCGAGGCCGTGGTTGCCGTTGACGTGGTGGCCAACACACCTGCGCAGAGCGAAGCAATCCGCAGGGAACAGCCGGCAGAACCGCTCAACCTGACGACCCAGGCCCTTGCCAAGCGCCTGGGCACCTCCCATCAGACCGTCAGCGCCCGCCGCCGCCGTGGTGATCTGGCGGACTGGAGCCGCAGCCTCGATCCCGAAGGTCGGTCCTGGACCCAGGAATCCGCCAGCGGCCGCTATGTGAGCATCAGCGCCTGAAGCCGATGCACGCGCTGGACTGCCTGCAAACGGTCCACAGCAGCCCGGGCCGACTGCGTTACCGACTCCGTGCAGCCAAGCCAATCCCCTGGCCCGAACTGCAGCGGGAGCTGGATCAACGGTTGACCGGACTGCCCATCTACTGGCGTCTCACCCCGGGGGCCTGTTCAGTGCTGTTGGTGTACCGCCCACCACACGACGACCTGAGCGATGGACCCGACGTCGCCGCAGCCATCCTGCGCCAGGCCAGCCAACGGTTGATCGCCGCCCTGGAGGCATGCGGCGTCACCCCCGCCGCACCCGAGCTGATCGAGATCCGAACCCAGCAGCACAACAACCGGCTAGCAGCATTGCAAGCCTTGGGATCAGGCCTGATCAATGGACTCTCGGCAGGGGTGAGTCTGCTGCTGGTGGCCCTGGCCAGCCTGCTCATCCTGCTGGGCAGCCTGGGGTTGATGGTTCCCTGGGGCCCTGGCAGCCTGCTGCTGCTGCTGGCCTATGGATTGGTGGAGCTGGCCCTGTGGGTGCGCCAACCGTTCGTCAACGCCTGACGACAGGCTGAACCAAAGTCGCAGTCACATCGCGCAAGGGGATCGACGGATGCCCCCAGCCCTCGGTGGGCAGAGCCCCATTCGAAGCAAACCAGGCCAGGATCAGGGCATCGAGGGGCGATTCGATCGCAGCAGTCGCAGGGGCACGCAGGTTGAAGTGATCGCCACCCTCAGCCAGCACCAGCCGATGGTTGCCGATGCCGGTGTTGAGCGCCATGCGCCGCAGCGGCTCGATCGCTTCGGGCCCCGCCGGCACCACCCAGTCCCGGGAGCCGCTGACCACGAGCGCGGAGGCATGCATGGCTCCGGCCGCACCGGGAGCGAACAACAGGCGCATCGGCGGGCTGACGGCCACAACCGCCGTGACACGCCGGTCAGCGAGGGCAGCCTGGTCGGCAGCACCAAGAAAACTGCACTGCAGCACCCAGCTGAGGTTGTGGGCAGGATCCTTGAGGTTGTTGCACTCCTCACGCAACAGCCTCGAACTGGGGGTGACACCCGCGAGCTGCAGCACCGTCGTGGCACCCCAGGAGTGGCCGGCCGCCAGCACCCGGGTGGTATCAACCCTGGTGCTGAGGCCAAGGCGACCATCAGCCGCCGCGTCGATCAGGGCTGACACGTCCTTGGGACGCTGCTTCAGCTCCTCGGGACCGGGCGGCGCTGTCTTACCGGCCAGCATGGCGTGTTGCTGCGCCGCATCGCTGCCCGGATGCTCGGGCAGGACCACCGTGTAGCCATGACTGGCCAGATGGTGGGCCCAGGACTCGAAATTCGCAGGGCTGTCCCACAACCCGTGGGAAACCACCACCAACCGGCCGTTGCCTCCCGACACCGGTTCGATCACCACACCCCGCAAACGCACAGGCCGATGACTGACCGCCAGGTCAAAGCTGCGACGACGGTGGGCCACGGGGCCACGCGTGCTGAAACGGCCCGATTGCGCCGCGGGCTGAGCCGCCAACAGCGGAACGGCTGCCGCCTGCTGACGCTGCAGGCGCGTCAGGGCTGCTAGCAGGCGATTGAGATCCACGGTGGCCGTTCTGCCGGGCACAGCCGCCAGCACATCCGCCAGGCTGAGGGTCCCGTCGTTGGCGGCGGCCTGTCGCAGGGCCAGTTCCAGTTCTTCTCTGCCGGTGGTGGGCGGAGCGGAGAGGCCGTCGACATCTCCCAGAGCTGCGATCAGCAACAACACCTGATCCAGCAGGGAACTGCCCTGGGCCACCCGTGCCAGCGAACCCAGCTGCAACGGCAGGGCTGAATCCAGCAACGTGGCCAGCTGCCGGCCGATCGCGCCATTGGTGGCGCGGTTCAGCTCGGCCAGGTCGCTGTTTCCAGCAGCCAGCGATCGGGGATCGCGCAGATCGGAGACCTTCAGCGTGAAGGCCTCCGGGATCATCGGCAGCTTGATCCGGATCGTCTCGAGGGCGCGGGCAGGAGCCGCCGTCAGCGTCGCCAACACCAGGCCTGCCATCAGGCGAAAGGCGCGCTGCACGTGCATGGGAAATCTGAGCCTGCAGGCGCATTCTGACCTTGGCCCGAAGGTCACGTCGCCAGAGCAGCCACCGGAGGCTTCTGCCATACCGGAACGCCGTCATCACTGCGATGATGACCCTTGTCATCTCCGCTTCATCGATGGCTTCGCCTGCAGCAGTTGCAGAGGCCGCCACTGGAATGACCTGGACAGTCGCCAGTGATCTGCCGGGTCGTCTCAGAGTGCGCAGTGAGGACCTGGTCGCCTCGCCCCTGCTGCGCCATCACTGCAAGCTGGTGCTGACCAGCTGTCACTGGCTGGTTCAGTTCAGGATCAACCCCTTGGCGGGCAGCCTCTGCGTCGGCTACCCCCAGCACCGCCGCCATGAACTGCTCGCTCTGCTCGAGCAGGCCTTGCGCCTGAACACCGCGGACGATGGACTGGCGCCACTGCCACCAGCGCCATTCTCAGGAGCGCGGGTCAGGCGGACCCTGGTGCATGGAGCAGCCTGCCTGGCTTTGATCAGCTTTGAAAGCGTCCTGGCCGTGCCGACGGTGGTGATGGTTGGCCTCAGCTCGGTGCTGCTGCTGCCGCTGGCTCGTGAGGTGCTGCACCAACTGCGGCGGCGCAAGCTCACCGTCGAAAGTCTGGAACTCAGCTTTTCTGGTCTTCTGGTCAGTCAGGGACTCACCGGAGAGGCCCTGCTGGATCTGGCGATCGGTGATGCGGTCGAGGTCGCCCAGAGCGCCGTTGAGCGCGACGATCTCGACCTCAATGCCGACCATGTGCTGCAACGTCTCGGCGAGCGGGTCAGCCTCAAGTCGGTTGACGACAGCGGGCAGACCCTGTCTGTCTTGCTCAGGGATGTGGACCTGGGCCTCACCATCCGCATTGAGCGCCGCGAGCACTGTTTGCTCTCAGCACGGCTGCTCAACGGTGAACTGATCGTCGTCAACCGGCTGGTTGATGGCGACTGGCGGCCCCAACGGCTGCGCCAGGGGGATCTGCTCGAATCTGGTGCCCTGGTGATCTTCGGTGAGGCAGAAGCCAGAATCGAGCAATGCATCCATACGGATCCTGCCTATAGCCTTCTGCGGGACCATTCAGCCAAGGCAAAGCAGGACCCCACGGGTGCCGAGCTTTGGGTCCACCGGTACAAACGGGTGATGCCGCCCCTGCTGCTGAGCCTGGGCGGTGTGATGTTGTCAGTCGGGTCGACCGACGCAGCCCTGGCCGCCTTTCAGTTCAACCCACTGAGTGACTGGGAGGAGCAGAAACTGGCATCCCAATTCACAACCATTGCCGATCTGAACCTTCACAAGCTGAGGATTCGCAAACCTGCTTCGATCGAGGACATCGGCAAGATCCGCCACCTGGTGATCAGCCGCAGCTGCCTGGACCGGATCGGGGGCATCCAGGTGCGCGAACAGATCCACGACCCCGCCCGGACCGCAACCGGTTCCCTGGTCCAACTTCTGGCAGGCATTCAACACTGGATCTGCGGCAACGACGGCGCCGCTCTCTGGTCAACACAATTGCAGAAGGTGGCTGATCCTGTTGTTGTTGAACACGTCGAGATCCGGCAACTTCACGAAGGGTGGACCATCACCGCAGCTGATGGCCGCTGCTGGCAACTGCGGCAACAGGCCATGGACCCAGGCAAACGCTGCCACACCCATCTCAATCCCCTCGAAGTCTGGCAGGACGAGACACTGTTGGGGATTGTGGACCTGCTCAGTGAACCCGACCACCATTGGCAGGCCACCTGCCAAAGCCTGCGAGAGCTGGGCATTGAGATTCATCTGATCACCGCGGAAGAGGTGGAACGGCTGGATGAGATTGCCGGGCCTCTGGGCATTGACCAAGATCACTGCTATGGGTCATTCACAGCCCTGGACCGGCTGGAGTTGGTGCAGCGGCTTCAGCAGAGTGGTCAGGGAGTGGGCTACATCGGCTATGTGTTGCACGATCTGCCGGCCCTGGCCCAGGCAGACGTCTCCCTTGGTTTGGACGTCGATGATGACAGCCGTTATTTGTCGACCATCTGCGACCTGTCGCTCGGCTCAGACGCACTCTGGTTGCCGCGCCTGATCAAGATCAGCCGCAGCATGCAACGGGCCTCCGACCAGAATTTCAGCCTGCTGGCCGCCTCCCAGGTGTTGGCCTCCTTGGCTACAGCTGCCGGTTGGATCGTTCCCCTGCAGACCGTGTTGCTGAGCGATGTCCCGCTGCTACTCGCTGAACTCAACAACCTACTGGCGCTGCAGGCTCCTAAACAGCTGGCGGCTGAGCAGCCAGCAACCGTCGGTGCAAAGCCGGCAAGATCAGGCTCTTGATCAGCATGCTGAGGACCACAGTAAAGCAAACAGCATCGACAATGAACGATTCGGAGACGGGGTGAATCACGCGTTCAAACGGAATACCACTTTCTTCAATCAAATCAGGGATCGTGATTGCCAAGGCCATGGAAATGGCTCCCTTTGGGGCCCAAAGAGACAGAAATTGCTTCTCGCGCATATCCAGGAATGTTGATCCGCGGAAAAAGAGAAAAACGGTCAAAGGCCTCAAAATCCAGACCACACAAAGCAGAATGACGGCAGCAAATAGAGTGGGAAGAAATCCCACACTCAGGTCTACGGCCAGACCTGCCATAAAAAAGATCAGCGACTCGGAAGCGATGTTGATGGACTCGAGCTGCACCGAGAGAATCTCTTTCTCATCCTCGGTATCCTGGCCGGAGAGAAGGATGCTGACGACGAAACCCATGACCAGGCTGCAGACCAGACCACCTTGTCCAATCCAGGCATTGAAGCCGTAGCCGATCATCACGAACCCGATGGCCAGATCGATTGACTGGGAACGCTCGACGGCGAACCGCTTGATCGTTGCCGCGAGCAAGTAGCCGAGCACGGCTCCGATCACAATGCCCTGGGAAATGCTGCCGACAAAGATATCGACAGCCTTTGAAGCCATCGTGCTGGTGCCTTCATCCGTGAAGAACTCAAACAGAGCCTGGCCAATCACCAGGGTCATCGCAGCACTGATGGCAGTTTCAAATTCGAGCACTCCCATCACACGATCACTGAAACGCTCAACACGCTTGACAATGAAAGTGAAAGCACCCCAGTCGAGTGGCGCGATGCAATAGGCCAAAGCCAAAGCAATCAACAATGGCTGCTCACTGGTGACGTACTCAGCATTGACCGCGCTGAGGGCGTAGTACATGACAACCGACCCCACGGCGATCACAATGAACACGCCGAAAACCGAGATCAACAGACTGGGGATGACAAACTCTTGCCTTTTAAAGTAACGCCTGCATATCTTAACGCCGCTGTAGAACAATAACAAACAAAGCGCGATAACATGCAGATCTTCAAATCCCTTGTGGTCAAAGGCCGAATTGGACATCGGCTGTATGGCCACACCAGCGCCAAACAATGCAATCGCACCAGGGATGCCAATCCGCAGCGCGTAGCGGTCGATCACAATGCTGAAGACAAGAATGGCGCCGATGGCAGCCAACTGAACCGGCAGGCTGCCAAGCGCCTCAGCACGGACAGCTTCAGCAGCAGACATGGTCGATTCGACTGCCGATTCAGCAGCAACGGCCAGGACGTTGAACCAATTCTGTTGGATCAACAGAACCACAGGCGTTAGCAGCAGATGCACGTTGCACCAGATGCGGATGAATTGATTTTAGAGGCCTGAACTCAGGCCGCAATAACCGTGTCATCGCCGGTCACTTTCCAGCTTTGGCGCTGGCCAGGGCGGCTGATGCGCCAGAAGCGCAGGCCCTGGCGCTCAAAGTAGGGAATCGCACCGTCAGTCACGACCGCAGGCAGACGTTTGAGCTGCAACAGCTCGGCCAGATCACGGCTTTCGACCTCGATGCCGGTACGCACCAGTCGTTCAAGAATCTCCAACCGTTCTCGAAACAGACGCAGGTCTGCATACAGATCAGCCTTGTACCAATTGCCGTCGATCGGAACCGGCAGGTTGTGATGCACCACAGGTTCATCCAACACCAACTCTGCAGCCACCGTTTCGCCGGGGTCGGCCGAGACACGGCTGACCAGCACAGCCGCATCGCTCGACCCCAGAAACGTGCGCATGCCCCGACGCATGGGCTCGAGCCCGAGTCGACGGATCAGCAGCAGCAGATCGACCCGGCTGATGCCGAGCTCTGACTCAAGCCGTGACAGCGGAATCAGCTCATCAGTAGGGGCCATGGCGTTGTTCAGAGACCGGGGCTGCTCTGCATGATGCCGCCATCGGCAAAGATGGTCGTGGCCGTGATGTAGCTGGCCGCGTCACTAGCCAGGAAACCCACAACCCGGGCGATCTCCATCGGCTGGGCCATGCGCCCGAGGGGAATCGCCGCATTGAGCTTGGCCAGCAGCTCGGGATTGTTCATGGTTGAGTCATTGATCGGCGTGGCCACAGCTCCCGGTCCCACGTTGACCACGGTGATGCCGTGCGGCGCCAGCTCGAGAGCCGCCGTTCGGGTCATCATTCGCACCCCTCCCTTGGCGCAGCAGTAGGGCGTGTTGTTCGGCATGGGCCAGTCCTCATGCACCGAGGAGATGTTGATGATGCGCCCACCACCACCCTGGGCGATCATCTGTTTGGCTGCAAATTGGGTCGCAAAGAACACACCGCGAAGGTTGACGTCCAGCACCTTGTCGTAATCGTCGGGTGTGGTGTCCAGAATCGAGGTGCGGGTCTCGATACCAGCGTTGTTCACCATCACATCGAGCCGCCCGTAGCGGCTGACAGCCGTGTCAACCAGGCGCTGCAGATCATCAAGTTTGGCGACGTCGGCCTGAACGCCGAAGCTACAGCCGCCATAGCTGCCGATCTCCTTCTCGAGTTCTTCGGTGGCTTCGGGATGGGAGCGGTAATCGATCACCACCTTGGCCCCCAGCTGGGCGAGACATTCGACAATGGATTTGCCGATGCCGCTGTTGCCGCCCGTGACGATGGCCACCTTGCCCGCCAACAGAGTGGAGAGGGTCTCCTGGGCATAGGGATTGGTGGTGGTCATGACTCAGATCCGCAAGGCTTCATGGGATTAAGACTGAACCTAGGAGGAACTGAGGCGTCGTGCCGCCATCTGCAACACCCAGCGTTGCCCTGCACAAGTAGGTCACCCTCCCTACGGTGGCGGCATCAGTGCAGCATGCCTCCCTTCTATGGCTGAACCACGGATCCGCCGCGCCATCCACAGCGACCGCTTTCCAAAACCAGTGGCCTCGTACAGCCAGGGCTTCCAGGTGGGGGACATGCTGTTCATCACCGGCCAGCTGCCGGTGGATCCAGCGACCAACGAGGTGGTCGGCCATGGCGACATCACCCTGGAATCCCGTCAGGTGATGCGCAACATGATGGCGGTGCTTGAAGAAGCGGGGTTCAGCGCAGCTGACGTCGTCAGCGCCACGGTCTACCTGACCGACATCGACACCCTGGACACCTTTGACGCGGTCTGGCAGGAGTATTTCCCCGATCCGAACGCCTACCCATCGCGAGCTGTGGTGGAGGTGGCAGCGCTGGTCCTGGGCATCCAGCTGGAGATCTCAGCCATCGCGATCAAGCGTTGACCATGACCGATCCCTTCAGCCTGGCTCCCAAACCCGAAACCTATTGGCACCTGTGGTGTGGTGATGACGGCGTCAGTCGCCAGGTTCAGTGCACGATCGACCAGTTCACGTTGGGCCAGCTGGGCCCGGGTGACTCTCCCCAGTTTTCGAGACCGTTGTTCGATCAGGGCAATGCCTTCGTCACCTACCTGCCGGTGGGATGGACGGCCGACTGGCATGAGAACCACATCCCGAAATGGATTTACGTGCTCAAGGGTGCCTGGTCGGTGGAAAGCATGGACGGCCACAAGGTGGTCATCCAGGCTGGTGAGTATTCGTTCGGCGGCGATCAAGGCTGCATCGCCACCCCTGACGGCCGCTGCGGCCACCTGTCGGCTCAGGTGGGCGACGAACCGTGTGTGCAGCTGATCATTCAGCGCAACGATCAACTCTGGCGTCAGGCCAGGCCTGGATTCTTCAGCTGAGGCGCGCGTGATGAAACATCCGTCCGCCTGCACCGAGAGCCTGGATCCGCGCTTTGAACAACTGGTGCTGTTCAACGCCGAACTGGAGCTGCTGGCCGAAGGCTTTCGCTGGGTGGAAGGGCCGGTGTGGTTCGGCGACCACAACTGTCTGCTGTTCAACGACATTCCCAACAACCGCACCCTGCGCTGGAGCGAGCAACACGGCGTGACCGTGTTTCGACAGCCATCCGATTACGCCAACGGCCAGACCCGCGACCGCCAGGGCCGCCTGATCAGCTGCCATCACAGCAGCCGCAGGCTGACGCGCCTGGAAAGCGATGGCTCAGTGACCACCCTCGTGAGCCAGGCCCGCGGCCACCGGCTCAATGCCCCCAACGATGTGGTCGTCAAAAGCGATGGCTCGATCTGGTTCAGTGATCCCCTCTATGGGCTGATGAACGACTACGAAGGGGGTCGCCAGGTGTCCGAGCAGCCCCCGGCCCTCTATCGCCTGGATCCGGACAGCGGCGTGGTGGACGCTGTCGCCAGCGACTTTGACGGTCCCAACGGCCTGGCCTTTTCGCCCGATGAACGCCTTCTCTATGTGGCCGAGACCGGCGCCCCCGGTGCAGCCGAGCCGCAGCAGCTGATCCGCCGCTTTGTCGTCAGTGACGATGGCCGCAGCCTCAGCGGCGGCGAGGCCTTTCACCGGGTCAACCCGGGCTGGGCTGATGGTTTTCGGGTGGATGAGCAGGGCAATCTGTGGTGCAGCGCCGCCGATGGGGTGCATTGCATCGCCCCGGACGGCACCCTGATCGGCAAGGTGCGCGTCCCGGCGCGGGTCTCCAATCTCTGTTTCGGTGACCGCCACCACAGCCGCCTGTTCATCTGCGCGTCGCATGCGGTCTACAGCCTGTTCACCAACACCCGCGGCGCCACCAACACCTGACCACTCCTGAACCAACCATGGCCAACCCTGCGCTTGAAACGTTTCTCAAAGAGGTCAAAGCGGATCCGGACCTGCTGAGCCAGATGCAGAGCTGCCCCAACCTGGACGCCATCGCCGCGCTCGGCGCGGAACGGGGGTTTGCCTTCACCGGTGTCGATTTGGTGCGCCATCAGGCCGAAGCCACCCTGCGGCTGAGCGAGCCTGACCTGCAGGCCGCCGCGGCCGGGGTGAGCCTTGAAGGTCACCTGTGGCTGATGCAGATCGTCTGGCCGGCCTGATGCAGCCCACCCACCTGCTGGACCTGCGCGAGGTGCGCCTGATCATCGAAGCCGCCCACAGCGCTGCCCAGAGCCATGGAGACGCGGCGGGCCCGGCACGGGTCAGCATTGCCGTGGTTGACGCCGGCGGGCACCTGCTGGCACTGGATCGACGCGACGGAGCCAGCCCCGCCAGCGCCGAAACAGCCATGGCCAAGGCTCGGATGGCCGCCCTCAACGGCAAACCCACGGCACCGCAGGAGCAGGCGATCAACAACGAGCGCCCGGCCCTGGCCCAACTGGCCGGCATCTTCGGCCAACCGGCCGTGGCGATGGCCGGTGGGATTCCCCTGATCCACAACGGCCACTGCCTGGGGGCGATCGGCGTCTCGGGCATGACCCCCAGCACCGACCTGGCGATCGCCGAAGCCGCCACTGCCGCCGGCAACGCCCTGCTGCTGGAGCTGGCGCCATGAGCACCACGGTGGCGGTCCCCCCCCAGGTGTTGCAGTTTGGCTTCAGCAGCGCAGACCCTGCACGGGCGGTCGACTTTTACTGCCAGGCCCTCGGATTTGAGCCCCGGGAGACCCTGCAGATTGAGGGCGGCAGCTACGGCCAGCTGCTGGGCTTGCCGCAGGGCAGCTTCCGCTTGACGCGCCTGCAACTGGGTCAGGAGACCCTCGAGATCCTGACGCTGCACCAGGCCGATGCAAACCAGCCGGCAGGGCGGCCGATCCCTGCCGATTCACGCAGTTGTGATCTGTGGTTTCAGCATCTGTGCCTGGTGACCAGCGACCTGGATGCGGCACTCGCACGCCTGCAGCCTGCCCTGGCGTGCGGCCTGGCCCAGGCGGTGTCGCGGGCACCGCAAACCCTGCCGGACTGGAACCAGGCCGCCGCCGGCATCCGCGCCTTCAAGTTCAGGGATCCGGATGGTCACAACCTGGAACTGCTGGAATTTCCGGCCGACAAAGGTGATGCCCGCTGGCACCAGGGGTCCGGACTGCTCGGGATCGACCACAGCGCGATCAGCATTGCCGACACGGCTCTGAGCTGCCGCTTTTACGACGGGCTGCTGGGGCTGCGCCTTGGCGGCGATGGCATCAACAGCGGCCCCACCCAGGACGACCTCGACAACCTGGAGCAGACGCAGGTGCGCATCACCGGCCATCGCTGCCCCCAGGGCGCCGGCATCGAATGCCTGGATTACCAGCCTCCAAACCGGGGCCGACCGATGCCGGCAGATCTGAGCCCGGCGGACCTGGCCCACTGGCAGATCCGCCTGCAGGTCGACGATCTAACCACCATTGCCGCCCAGATCGAAGCCTTTGGTGGGCGCCTGCTCAGTCCGGGGGTGGTGCACCTGGCGGATCAGGGCAACGCTCTCGGCTTCAACAGAGCTCTGCAGGTGGCCGATCCCGATGGGCACCGCCTGCAATTGGTGCAACGCGGATGACGCTCACGGCGCTGCTGCTTCCCCCGCCCCGCTGGCGGGCCCTGCTGGGGGTCACGGTCCTGATGTTGTGGCCGGGCATGGGCGAGGGCGTCAGCGGCCTCGGCGGCCATTTGCTGTTGTTCGCGCTGTGCGGTCTGGGGCTGCTGCCGCTGGCCATCGTGCTCAGCCAACTCGTGGAGGCGTTGGTGGAGCATCTGGGGCCGCGGTTCGGCGGCCTGGTCAGCGTGATCTTTGGCAACGTTGTCGAGCTCCTGGTTGCGATCAACGCCCTCAACAGCGGCCTTTACCCACTGGTGGTGATCAGCATTGCCGGCTCGGTGGTGATCAATTGCCTGCCGGTGCTGGGGCTCGGCATCGTGGTCGCCACCACCCGGGAACAGGGGCAGGCCATCGACCCCCACAGCCGGGATCTGCACACCCAGCAACTGCTGATGAGTGCGATTTTGCTGGCCCTGCCCTCGGTGTTTTACCAGCGGGGCATCGAGGCAGCGATGCAGGGCAGCAACAGGTCCGATGCCTTCAGCAACTACTCGATTCTGGTGGCCCTGTTGGCCCTGGCCTATTACGCCCTGGCCTTTGCCCTGCCCCGAGGGGGCCAGCATCCCGCCCAACCAGCCCAGCCCCAGCCCAGCCATGGGCAGGGATCACCCCAACCCCTACGGGTCATCGTCCTCTCCCTGGCCATCGTCACCGCCCTGGTGGCCCTGATCTCCGAACGGTTGGTGGGCGCTTTGGAGCAACTGGTCTCCGCCTCCCATCTCAATGAGCTGTTCGTGGGGCTGTTTCTGCTGCCCCTGTTCGGCTGCCTGCCCGAGGCCCTGGTGGCCCTCAGGGCCGCCTCGCGCCGGCAGATGCAGCTGTTGATGACCAGCACGGTCGAGTCCAGTCTGCAACTGCTGCTGTTTGTGCTGCCGCTGCTGGTGTTGATCGGCATCCCGATGGGGCGGTACCTGCACCTGAGCCTGCCGCCGATCGCCCTGGCTGCGATGGCGATCGCCATCGCCATGGTCGAGCGCATGACAGCCAACCGCGAGGTCGCCTGGTACGAGGGGATTCAGTTGATCGTGCTGTTTGCCGCCATGGCCGTGGGGGCGCTGCTGCTGATCAGCCCCTGATGGCCTGTGATCAACACCATCAGAGAACGGGGTGCCAGCTGCGCCAGCTGTTGGTCGACCGGTTGTGCCTGATCCCAGGGGACGATGTCCTGGGGTGACGGCAGCGCCGTGTCGATCCAGCGGTGCCAGAGCTGACTGCCGAAGTCAGCCTCGGGCAGAGCAAAGGTCAGGGGTTCCCACCAGGCGTTGACCATCAGCGCGCAACGGAAGCGATGGCCACTGCTGGTCAGGGTCAGGGCCAGCGAGCGGGAGCCGTCGCTGCGGTCGGGCTGGCCGGGCTGCACCCCGTTCCAGGTGATCTGATTGCGGTGCAACAGATCCGCCAGGCTCAGGGCCTGACCGTCAACCACAATGTCCCGTCGCTGGCGATAGGTGCACAGCTCCCGCACAAACCGATGGATGTCCCGGTTCTGCTCCAGCAGATCCCAATCCAGCCAGCTGGTGGGGTTGTCCTGGCAGTAAGCATTGTTGTTGCCCCCCTGACTGCGGCAGATCTCATCCCCCATGCCGAGCATCGGGGTGCCGGCCGACAGCATCAACAAGGCCAGGAAATTGCGGATCTGTCGTTTGCGCAGAGCCTGCACCTCCGGGTCGCTGCTGGGCCCCTCGACGCCACAGTTCCAGCTGGCGTTATCGGCTGAGCCATCGCGGCTCTTTTCGCCGTTGGCCTCGTTGTGCTTGTCGTTGTAGCTGACCAAATCAGCCAGGGTGAAGCCGTCATGGCAGGTGATGAAGTTGATGCTGGCTTCGGCCTCGCGCCGCTTGGGGCCATAGATGTCAGGACTGCCGATCAGCCGCTGACTGACGGCCGCCACCTGGCCGCCGTCGCCCTTGAGGAACCGGCGCAGATCGTCGCGGAAACGACCGTTCCATTCCTGCCAGCGGTCGCCGACGAACGATCCCACCTGGTAGAGGCCTGCCGCATCCCAGGCTTCGGCGATCAGCTTGGTGCCGGCCAGCACCGGATCGGTGTCAAGGTCCCACAAGATCGGTGGCCTCGGCACGGGGTTGCCGCTTTCGTCGCGGGCCAGCACCGAGGCCAGGTCAAAGCGAAACCCGTCGATGTGAAAGTGCTGGACCCAGTGACGCAGGCTGTCGCGGATCAACCGCCGCACCACCGGGTTGTTGCCATTGAAGGTGTTGAAGCAGCCGGTGACGTCGAGATAGGCGGAGGGATCAGCGGGGTCAAGCAGGTAGTAGTCGCTGTTGGCCAGGCCGCGGTAGCTGAAGGTGGGCCCATCGGCTCCGGCTTCAGCGGTGTGGTTGAACACCACATCGAGGATCACCTCAATCCCAGCCCGGTGCAGGGCCTTGACCATGTCACGGAACTCATCGAGAACCGCCAGCGCATCGGCGTCCTCTCGCCAGGCGCTGCTGTAGCCATGGTGCGGCACCAGAAAGCTGATCGGCTGGTAGCCCCAGTAGTTGGGCAGACCGGCGGGTGCATCCTGGGGGTCGAACTGAAACACCGGCAACAGTTCGACCGCGGTGATTCCCAGGTCCTTGAGGTAGGGAATCTTGTCGATCAGGCCGGCATAGGTTCCGGCCGTCGCCGGATTCAGTCCACCCGAGGGATGGACCGTGAAACCCCGAACGTGCAGTTCATAGATGATCGTCTCCCTGCTGGGGCGGTTCAGCGGGCGATCCCCCTGCCAGTCGTAGGCGTCCAGATCGGCGACGACGGTTTTGATCGCATCCGCCCAGCCCCGCGGGCCACAGCACTGCCCCTGACTACGGACATAGCCAGCGGGCACGGCCAGAGCATGGCCGTAGGGGTCAAGCAGCAGCTGACGCGCATCGCAGCGCAGCCCTGCCGAGGGGTCCTGCGGTCCATGCACCCGGTAGCCGTAGAGCTGACCGGGACCCAGTCCCTGCACCCAGCCATGCCAATAGTGGCCGCTGCGATGGGCCTCGCCCGCCAACGGCAGACAGACCGACGGCTGCTCGGCGCTGAGCGAGTCGAACAAACACAGCTCCACGGCTGTGGCATCACGGGCGTAGAGGCTGAAGTTGACGCCATCTCCCCTGACGCTGGCCCCCAACGGAGCCGGCCGCCCCGGCAACAGACCAGGGGTGGTTGCCACCGACGTCACCATGGAACCAGCCATCTGCACCGATGATGGCTCAGGTCCTTCGTCATGGCAGCCGATCCCCATGGTTCCTCTGGCAATGCCACCACTGCCCCGGCTGCGCAACGGGGTGGTGCTGATCCTTCAGCTGGCCCTGCTGGGGGTGCTGGTGGGCCTGGCCTGCTGGCCCCTGAACCTGGTGGACCATTGGCAGGACCAGCTGCTGAACCGCCTGCCGGCATTCACCGCCGCGGGGTGGTCGCCGTTGCACATCGCCCAGGCCTGTTCACCCCTGGTGGTGATGCCACTGCTGCTGGCCCTGCAGGCTCGGGTCTGGCGCCGGGGGGCCGGATCGGGCATTCCCCAAACGATGCTCAGCCTGGAGGAACCCAGCCGCAGTCCCGAGCTGCTCGCTGCTGATGCCACCGTGCAGCGGTTGACGCTGTGGTCCATCGCCAGCCTGGCCCTGTTCCCCCTGGGCCGCGAAGGGCCGGTGGTGCAGGTGGGTGCCGCCGTTGCCCAGGCCCTGCGCAGCCGCTGGCCCAGGCTGCTTGGGCGCCTGTCGAGCCGAAACCTGATGGCGATCAGCGCCGGCGCCGGCCTGGCCGGGGGCTTCAACACCCCGCTGATGGGTGTGGTGTTCATGGCTGAGGAACTGCTCGGCAGTTTTGGAGCCCAGTTGATCTGGCCGGCCCTGGTGGTGTGTGCCCTGGCCGCTGAGATCAGCAACCTCGATGGCCAGCCCCAGTTCACGCTTGGCCTGGTGAGCCTCAACCCCCTCGAGCTCAACCAGATCCTGCTTGGCGCGGGTCTGGGCCTCTGCGGCGGCCTGCTGGGCGGCCTGTTTGCCCGTCTGCTGCTCGAGAGCACGCGCCGCCTCGTGCCTCGGGTGCGCCAGCATCCCTGGCGCGGTGGCCTGCTGCTTGGGGCCCTGATCAGCGGCCTTGCTCTGATCACTGGCGGTGCCAGCGGCGGTGACGGCGAAGCGCTGATGGCCTGGATGCTGGCCGATCCGGTCAGCCATCACGCCAACCTTGTCGACCTGGCGGCACGCATCGTCGGCCCCTGCCTGGCGCTGGGGGCCGGCATTCCCGGTGGCTTGATCGATCCAGCCTTCGCGATCGGAGCAGTCATCGGCGACCTGCTCACCCAGGCCCTGGATCTCGGCAGCCTTGGGGTGGCGATCGGGATGGCAGGCGGTCTGGCAGGGGCCACCCAACTGCCGGTGATGAGTCTGGTCTTTGCCCTGCACATGGCCGGCGATCAACAGCTCCTCGCCGGGGTGCTGATGGCCTCGGTGATCGGGGCCTATGCGGGCAAGCTGTGGATCCACAAACCGATCTATCACGCCCTGAGCGATCTGCTGCAGGAACGGCACTAACTCCTTAAGTTGGGTCCGTTGCATGCCGTGCAGAGCGGCACCCGAGCGATGCCGATCACCATCGTCGAACTCATCGTGCCCAGTGGCCCCTCGACCCTGGCTGAGTCGGCCTTGCTCCTGTTGCGGGTGTTTCTCGGAATCTGCTTCATCCGCCACGGCTGGCCCAAGCTGCGCAACCTCAAAACCTGGTCTGAAGGACTGAAGACGCCGGTCTGGCTCTGTTTTCTCTCAGCTTTCTCGATGTGGGGGGCCGGCATCGCCCTGATTCCCGGACTGCTGACACCCCTGGCTGCCCTGGCAATCGCTGTCTCCATGGCCTATGCCATGGTGCTGGAAATTCGCTCGGGCTTTCCCTTCATCGCCCCCGATCCCTATCAGATTCCGCAGGGGGACTATGTCGGCCCGATGGGGGTGGGTGAGCCCCCCAGCTGGGAAAAGGCAGCCATCTACGTGGTGATGTGCGCCGTGCTGGCCACCTGCGGCGGTGGGTTGTGGTCCCTCGACAACCTGCTGATCGCTGATCTGCTGCGCTCGATGCTGGCCTGATGGGCCAGCCGCCGTTGGTGCTGGTGCACGGCCTGTGGGACACCCCCCGGCTGTTCAACAGGCTTCGCACCGCCCTTGACGGTCGCCGCGATCCGCTGCTCATCCCCCATCTGCGCCACGGGCTGGGCCATGTGCCGTTGGTCGATCTGGCAGCCCAGCTTGATCAGCACATCACCACGGCCTTCGGTGCCGAGGCCGTTGTGGACCTGCTTGGCTTTTCAATGGGTGGCCTGGTCGGACGCTGCTGGATCCAGGATTTCGGAGGCTATCGGCGCACACGACGTTTTCTGTGCGTGGGCAGCCCCCAACGGGGCACATTGACTGCCCAGCTGATGCCAAGGGCCTGGCTGGCCGGTATCGCCGACATGAAACTGGGCAGTGCCTTCCTGAGGCGATTGGACACCATCCAGCAACGCCACCCGGAGCGGCTGGCACAGCTCGACTGCCGCAGCTTTTATTGCCGGTTCGATTTGATGGTGGTTCCAAGCTGGCGCGGGGTGCTGCCCGTTGGTCCGATTCAACCGTTGCCGGCGCGCACCCATCCAGGCCTGGTCAACGAATCGCGGTCGCTGAGCTACCTCTGCGACGCCCTGCTGGAGCCCTGATTCCAGCAGACCGGATCGCCCGCACCCATTGGATGCAAAGGATCATGACAGTGCGGTCAGAGTTTCGCTGAATCGACACAATCGGAATAGTTCCATCCAGCGCAACGATGTGTTTTTCAGCCTCGGCAAGCTTTACAGCTTCGGCCGTTCTGATGCCGCTCGGTCTGTACGCAACCCATATCGCCAAGACCACGGATCAGAAGGACTACGTCCCCCTGGCCCTAACGCCGTTTTTCTTTGGTGTGCAGCAGCTCACCGAGGGACTGGTCTGGACCGGCATTGACAACGGCCGAGCCGAACCACTCACAACCCTGGCCTCGCTCGGCTTTCTGTTCTTCGCCTACTGCTTCTGGATGATCTGGATCCCCTGGAGCGCCTGGTCGATCGCCCGCAGCAGCGACAGCAAAGCCCTGCTGCATCGCCTCAAATGGGTGGCGATCGTGGCAACCCTGCTGGGCATCAGCTTCTACCTGCCGGTCCTGTTCAACCCGCCGGCGGTGCAACCATCAGTCCACAGCACGGGACGCCTGCTCTACGACATCAGCAACCTGCACAGCGCCTGGCACAACTTCGTTAACACCGAACCAGTCGGCGAACTTGTGTATTGGGGCTTCATCGTGCTGCCACTGGTGGCCCTGCGCGACAAAGCCGTCAGGCTGTTCGGCATCCTGATCTTCGTCTCGATCTTCCTGACCTGGTTCACCTACAGCAAGACGTTCAACTCGGTGTGGTGCTTCTATTGCGCCGTGCTGTCGATCTTCGTGATCTGGATCGTCAACCGTCCCCGTCTCAGCGGCAGCCGGGCTGCATGATCGAGCAGGCCCTCGACCAGCTGGCCCGGTGGCTGATGCAGGCCGATGCCGGGCTTGGCCTGGTGGCCCTGGTGGGATTGTCGATGTCGATCTCCCACCTGTTCGCCCTGATGGCCAACAGGCTCACGCCGCGGCAGATCGTGATTCAGCTGATCCTCGATGGCCTGGTGCTGTCACTGGCACTGGTGCTGGCCAGCCTGATCAACATGCTGATGCTTCGCATCTTTGCGGGCGCCGCCATCAATCCTGGCGAACTGCTGGCCAAGCTTGGCCCTGCTCTGATCCCCGGTTTGTTTTATTGCTTTGTCGCGGCCCCCTACATCAGTGATCTGATCGCTGGCGTGATCTGGGCCCTGATTCACCTCAACATGGTCACGCTGTTGCACGTCCACTTCAACGTGTCGTATGCCCAGGCGCTGGTGCTGGCCACGCCGGGATTGGTGGTGGCCCTGCTCTTGGTGATCGCTGTGTTTCATCAAGGCTGGCAGCGGGCTTACCGGCAGCTGGCCAGCGAACTGGCCCCCACAGCTGAGCCCTGATGGCCCCCTTGCAGGCGATCCGCATTCAGCTGGCAGGACAGCGGCGCCTGGCACGCCTGCTGGGCTGGCTGGTGTTGCTGAGCGGACTGAGCTCGCTGGTGATCAGCCTGCATGCCGGGCCCATGCTGCTGGCGGCCCTGTCCCCAGCGGACCTGGCACTGGTGCTGCAGGCGGTGGCCATCCTTGGACTGCTGCTGATTCCGATCAGTGGCGTGATCTCGGTGACCTCACAGTTCGCCTTCTGGCGCGGCTGGCTGGGGGGACTGCCACAGCCGGGCGACATCTTTGCAGGGTTGGCTGGGGCACCACCTGGCACCGCAGAGACGCGCTGCACGATCGTCTACCTGGACGGCATCCACCAGAGTGAGCGTGATCATCCACCACGGGTGGCGGCCTTTCTGGCGTTGCTGGAATCGCGTTTACCCAGCCATGTCCGGCTGTTCAAAGGCCTCGAGACCTACACGGTCACCACAGCCAGGTTGGCCGACGACGCTGGCGGCAGCTGGTTCTGGCGACGCCTGTTTGCCCTGCAGGAGCACCATCCCAATGCCTGGGTCGGCCTGATCTGTGCGGTCCTGGTGCAGGCGAACAACGTCATCAAAGTGGGCATCTCCTCGGACAGGCGCTATGGCCCGATCCTCAATTACGAGCTAGCCCTCAAGGTGGCGCAACGGCTGGCCGACCAAGGCTTTCTCCCGGGTCAAGACCCTGGTGGTCGGCCCCAGGAGCTAGTGCTCCTGGGCTACAGCGGTGGGGGTGAAATGGCGATGGGCATGGCCGAATACCTGCGCCGCATCTGCCGCTGCCCCGTGCGGATCATGACCTTCTGCGGCGTGTTCAGCGGCAACCAGTTGCTCGAACAGGTCGGCGAGATCGCCATGATCGTGGGCGACCGCGACCCCGTGGCGGCGTTCGGGCGCATCGCCTACCCGGGGCGTTCGCCACTGCTGCCCCTGTCGAACTGGAACAGGGCCGTCCAGCGCGGCCAGGTGCGGCGCCACCGCATCAGCGGCCTGTCCCACAACGGCCTGAGCGGACCTTTTTCTGATCGCTACCGGACTGCCGTGATCGAGGCGATCACCAGCGGCCTCTAGCCCAATCCAGGCTGCAGCTGATGCACCTGCTGAATCACAGCAAAGGGGCTGCGCAGGGGCAGCGATGCCCGCAGCCGTCGCCATGCGTCGCTGACGGTACTGCCATGGTGCGAAAAATCCAACGGCAGATCGACCAACGCGCGCCGGTAGGCCTCGAGCACCGGCAACGCGGCCGTTGTCACCACGCCATCCTCAACAAGGGCGCTGCAACGTCGCAACAGGCGCTCACGCCACAGGCCCGGCAGCACCAAGGGGAACAGATCACAGCACCCGCTTAGGGCCTGCTGAAGCAAGGCAGTGCTGTCAATGCAGAAGCCGAGGCTGCCATAGCCGCCCAGTCGCAGATGGCTCTCACTGGCTTCAAGGTTGTGCACAAGGGCGATCAACTCACACAACGGCATCAGGGCCGGCAGCTGTTCGCCTTCAAACGAATCGCCGAGGTAACGCACTGTGCCGGTCTGGGGGTCGTTTTGCCAGGGACGCCGCAGATCATTGAGACCATCCCAGCCGCACAGGCCGCCGGTGCCCTGATACCACTGCAGGCGCAGCAGCTCATCGCCACGGCTGAGCTCCAGCTCAAGCGCGGTGTGGGGCAACAGCGACACCACCTCCTGATCGTCACGATCCAGCAGACCGGTGCGCAACGGCAGGGCCAAAGGAATCTGACGCGGCTGCTCATCGGGCAACACCAGAGCAGCACCGAAGCCAAAACTGGCGATGCTGCTGCGCAGCCGAGCCCCCACGCTCCAACCCTGATCGCTCAGCCAGGCCAGCAACGAGGCCCCATCGTTGCAGCCTTCAAAGCTGTAGGTCTGCGGCGTGATCACATTGGCCGCCAGACGGTTGAACACCTGAGCCAAAAGCGCATTGGCACAACGCGCCCGGCCGGTTTGGCTGAAGCCAAGCCCCACATTGGTCCAGCGCAAGCCCTGGGTGATGTGCTGCCAACGGGGTGCATTGGCCGCGCCCACACCGGGGGGCAGGGTCGAAGCTGATTCGGCGACCCCAGATGCCATGCCCTGGAGGGCTGCCCACTGCGACGGCAGGGGCAACGTCGCTCCCTGCCAGTCGATGGACTGCCGCTGCCAGAGCGTCACCGCCGTTGGCGCAGCATCGGCCGGTGGCCAGAGATGGGCCAGATCATCGACCAAAGCCGCCAGAAACACCGGGCTGATCAGCCCCTGCTGCAGCAGGGCACTGAGACCCTGCAACCGCGACGGCAAGGCAGCTGGGGCAAGGCGCCAACGGCGCGGCAAGACCCACAGCAGCGGGTGCAACAGCGGATGGCCAACATCAGCAAGCAGGCGGCTGATCAGCTGTTCACGGGTCAGACCAGTGACCAGCAGGCTGCGCTCAAGGGCCTGATCAAGACTGATCAGGGGCAGCGGATCGTCCCAGTCAGGCCCAAGCGTCAGTGGATCCAACGGCTCAGCGGGCCAGTCGTTCGCGCAGGTGATGGCCAACGCGAATGGCATTGGCGATCGCCGTCAGCGAGGGATTGACCGCACCAATGCTCGGGAAAAAGCTGGTGTCCACGACATAGAGGTTGTCCAGTTCGTGGGCCTTGCAGTTCACATCCAACACAGAATTGGAGGGGTCGGTACCAAAACGGCATGTGCCCGCCTGGTGACCAACAGCAGCGACCCCCATGGCGTTCTTGATGTACACCTGACGCTCAACCAAATGGTCCTTGAGATACAAACGATCCAACATGTTCTGCAGCCGATTCCACAGGTGGTCAGCCGCGGACTGGTTGTTCGGGGTGTAAGACAGATTGATGGCCCCATCAGCAGTGATCGTGACCCGGTTGTCGGGATCAGGAAGATCTTCAGTGGACACCCAGAAATCAAGGGCGTGCTCAGCAATCTTGTCCATCGACCAATTGGGCATCAGAAATGTCTCCAAAGGCGCATAGCCCTTCATAATCGCTCCACGGGTCTTACCCGTCATCTGGATATTGCCCATCGGAAAATCAAAGTCAGCATCACCGAAATACCAATCGTTGATGGAGATCGTTTTCTGAAAAACAGTCGGATTTGGCTCATGCGACAACGCCACAGCCGCCTTGCTGTTGTGGAACATGTAGTTCCGGCCCACCTGATCACTGCCATTGGCCAGACCGCGGGGGTGCTTGTCATTGGCCGACATCAGCAACAGCCGTGCGGTGTTAGCCGCACCACAGCTGACCACAACCAGATCGCCACTGACACGCAACGGCTCGCCATCCCGCTCCAGATGCACGCTCTGCACTGTGCGCCCAGAAGGGTCCGTTTCCAGTCGTTTGACCTCGGCACGGGTCAGCAGGGAGACATTCGCTTGACCCAGTGCTGGCCGCACACCAATGACTTCGGCGTCACTCTTGGCATGAACAAGGCAGGGGAAGCCATCACAGCTGTTGCAGCGCCGGCAACGGCTGAAGGGCATGTTGGCCTCATCCAGCATCACCCCACTGGGGGCGTGAAACGGATGCAGGCCGGCGGAGCGAAGGTCGTCGGCCAGCTTGGCGATGCGTGGTTCGTGCGAGATCGGCGCGTGCGGATAAGGACGACTGGCGTGGGGCTCGGTCGGATCTTCACCGCGCAGACCATGAACGTGATACATCTCCTCCGCCATCTGATACCAGGGCTCGAAGTCGCTGTAGCGCAGAGGCCAAGCGGGAGACATGCCGTCAACGTGCGCTAGCTCTTCGAAATCGCGGGCGCGCAAGCGAAAATGGTGGGCGCCGTACATCTTGGTGGCCCCACCCACAAAGTAATGGCTTCCCGGCTGAAAAGGCTTGCCGTGCTTGTCGGTCCAGATGTCCTTCGACAGGTAACGTCCCTGCTGGAAGACCGCATCGGCGTCCCAGTTCTCGGGTTCCTGAGGCAACCAATCACCGCGTTCCAGCACCAGGATTTTCAACCCTGTCGGAGCCAGCACACGCGCCAAGGTTCCCCCGCCAGCACCGCTGCCGATGATCACCACATCAAAATGATCACCATTGCTCACCTCGAGCTGATTGGGCTGAGGCATTGGTGACTGGGACCAGGTGGGTCCGCTGAGATCCTGCATGGCGTTAGGTGAGCGCGCGAGAGAACTGGGTTATCCGCTCGGATAGCGGCTGAGCTGGTTGATCATCTTGGCCACCGCTGCTGTCCAACCGGTCTGATGGGACGCACCAATGCCCCGCCCATTGTCGCCATGGAAATACTCATTGAAAAGGATCAGATCGCGCCAGTGAGGG
This sequence comes from uncultured Klebsiella sp., assembly GCA_964546045.1. Taxonomy (GTDB): domain Bacteria; phylum Cyanobacteriota; class Cyanobacteriia; order PCC-6307; family Cyanobiaceae; genus RGUW01. The sequence continues at coordinate 42,402 of CAZJIF010000001.1, forward strand.
TCCTTCTGAAACAGCTCGACCTCACCATTGAAGGGACGGCGGCCGTCAGCACCGCGACGAAAGACCCCGACCAGGCGACGCTCAAGCTCCAGGGAAACCTCCCACAGGTTCAACCAATTGCCAGATCGGGTGGGAAATTCGACCTTGAAGCTATCGCCATAAAAATGGGCGAACTTCTGCAAGGATTCAATCAGCAGGAAATTGGTCGGCATCCATACAGGCCCTCGCCAGTTGGAGTTGCCACCAAACATGGCCACAGGACTATCCGCAGGCGAATAGGCCAACACCTCATGTTCACCGCCTTCCGTAAACTGGTAGGGGTGATCTGCATAGACCTTCGACAGGGCTCTCAATCCATAGGGAGAGAGGAATTCATCCTCATCAAACAACCGCTCGCAGATGCGACGCAGGCGGTCCTCTGGAACAAGCGTGAACAGCAACCGGTCATTGCGCCATTGGCCCAGATTGGCCGCCAACCAGGTTGGGGTGGTGCGTTCATGCACAAACCAGCGCATGCTCTTGAGGACATCGAGCACCGGCAGTCGCGAAACCGTCTCAACGTCAAAACTGGCAACCGCAAGCAGAGGGATCAACCCGGTCAGCGAACGTGTTCGCAAATAATCAGTACTGCCGTCAGGTCGCTTGATGACATCATAATAAAATCCATCCTGTTCATCCCAGTTCAGATATCCCCTCTGACCAGGCGTGTTCAGGGTCAGTGCCAACTGCACGAAGTCATAGACAAAACGCTCACACAGATCGGCATATTCCGGTTCTTCGGCCGAGAGCTCGACCGCAATGGACAAGAGATTCAGGCTTAACGATGCCATCCAGGCAGTGCCATCACACTGCTCGATGCGGCTGCCATCGGAGAGATGAAAACGTCGATCAAAGATCGCAATGTTGTCGAGCCCGAGAAAGCCACCCTCAAAGACGTTATCGCCAGAGCGATCATTACGATTCGCCCACCAGCCATATTCGAGCATCAATTTTCGCAACGCAGAGCGCAAAAAAGCAAGATCAGCTCGCTCGTACTGCTTGCGCTCAATCTGAAAAATTCGCATCGCCGCCCAGGCCCCAATCGGTGGGTTCGGATCAGACAGAGCCCATTCGTAGGCCGGAGTCTGCGCATTCGGAGCGGTGTAATGGGGCGACCGCAATAGCATGCATTGATGCTTGGCCGTCTGGGGATCAACGATCGCAAAGGCGACCGCATGGAACATCAGATCCCATTGACAGAAATAGGGGTATTCCCAGCTATCCGGCATCGAAATCACGTCATGCGCATGCAGACGACTCCAATGGGCGGTTTCCGTCTGCCAACGGTTCGCCGGCGGCGGCGGCTGGGTTGGATCACCTTCCAGCCAGCGGGTCACACTCCAGCCGTAATATTTTTTGCCCCAAAACAAACCAGCGATCGCGGCCTGATGAATCAGCCGATCATCGTCAGAGAGATTCGGAACAGCATGCTCCATAAAGTTTTGCCATTCGCCTTCGCGCTCAGCCAACAGCCGATCAAAGTCTGGACCAAATGCTTGGCCAGCTGCATGGTCATCAGAGCGCAGGCGTAGGCGAACCTGCCACTCCTCTCCGGATGCCAGGGTCCGCTGCAAAAGCCGTGCCGCCTTCGTACCCCGTTGCTCGGGGTTGATGGCCGCCGCTTCGCCATCAATCAGATAACGATGAAAACCATCCTTCTGATAAGTTGAAGGATTGGGCTGCTGATAAAGACGTTCAAGATTGCTCTCGTTGTCCGTGAACAACCAGGCGCCTTGTTGTTCGCATTCAAGACTATAAATACCAAGGCTTGGAATATCGGCGGTCTGTAGACGATCATCGCGCAGCACGATCGGCAGTTCCTGCTCATCGGGATAGCCCCAGCCCCAGGTGTTGCGCATCCAGAGGGTGGGAAGCAGGGTCAGAGGTGCCGGATCAGGGCCACGATTGATGACGCGAATATTGATCAGTAGATCGGTGGGCGAAGCCTTGGCATATTCGATGAAAACATCAAAATAACGACTTTCATCAAAAATACCTGTATCGACAAGTTCAAATTCAGGCTGGTCGCGACCACGCCGCGCATTTTCGTCAATCAGTCGTTGATAAGGGAAAGCTGACTGCGGATACTTGTAAAGCCCACGCATAAAGCTATGGGTCGGCGTGTTGGCCAGATGAAAGAAGTAATCCTTGACATCCTCACCATGATTCCCCTCTGGATTACTGAGGCCATAGGGCCGCTCCTTCAGAATTGGATCTTGGCCATTCCAGAGGGCCAGTGAAAAACAGAGCCGACATTGTTGATCACAAATACCAAGCAGACCATCTTCTCCCCAGCGATAAACCCGTGATCTGGCATGGTCATGGGGAAAGGAACGCCAGGCATCGCCATCGCTCGAATAATCCTCACGGACCGTGCCCCATTGGCGCTCTGGCAGATAACTGCCCCACAGCGACCAGTCGCGATGACCATGGTCACGTTCGGCAACGCGTCTGAGTTCCGAAGGCGCCTCGGACGTTGGCCATGGAGAGGATGTGGGCATCGATGGTGCCGTCATCGCAGGGAGGCCGACACGGATTCGGCAATGCGCAAGGCGTTGGCGATCACAGTGAGACCGAATCCCATCATCGGACAGGAAGGAAACACACTGGCATCGGCAATTGTCAGGTTAGTCAGTTCGTGGCTCCGGCCATCAAGATCGACGACCGAAGTCGCAGGGTTGTCCCCCATGCGGCAAGTCCCGCAGGCAGACCCCATCGCCGACAGCGGAGCTTCACCACGCGGATGGGTGGGCGCCGCCTTGACGACCTGACAGGCAGGATCGGCCTCAACAGCTTTCAGCACATCGATCCAGCGGTAGACGAGGCGATCGTGGGCCTCGCGGTTGTTGGGGGTGTAATTGACCTGAATGCGCCCTTGGCGCAGGCTGATCCGGTTCTGAGACTGGGGCAGAACAGGACTGCTGGCCCACCAGGTGATCGAGCGGGAGGCGAGCTGCTCCAGACCAAAGTTGGGTAGCAATTTGGTCACCAAGGACAGCACCGGTGGCGACTCAGCAAACAGGGCGTCCTGCAGCACACCACCACCGTTCTGAATAGCGCCTAGGGGAAAGCTGACGTTCTGATCGCCCCAGAGAAAATCGTTGATGCCAAAGGAGCGGCCGTAGCGTCCAGAATTGGGGGCAGCAGCAAGCTGCAAGATCGAGGTCTGCTGCAACTTCATCAGGTTGCGGCCGACCTGATCAGAGCCATTGGCCAACCCATGGGGGTGGCGTTCACACCCCGAACGCAACAGGATCGCCGGAGTATTCAGGGCACCGGCAGCCAAAACCACCTGATGGGCACTGAACAACCAGTGCTGACCATCGATCTGAGCTTCGACTCCACGAACTTCAGTGCCAGCAGCATTGACGTGAAGCTGGGTGACCGTGGCACCGCCGCGAACAGTCAGATTGCTGCATCGGCGTGCCGGGTCGACCCCGAACAACTCGGCGTCACCACTGGGATCAACCGCCGAATCCGACCAGGTGAGCGGCAGAGGGTAGGGATGCACGCCCTGCCGTTCCAGGCCCTGACGGAGTTCCTCGAGGAACGGCTCCACCGGCTTTGGAGCAGACCCGTAGGGTGCGCTTCGTTTGGGCTCGGAAGGGTCGAGACCTGCAGCACCGTGAACGCGATACAGCGCCTCAGCCTTCTCATACCAAGGCTCCAAGGCGCCATAGTTGAAGCCCCAGGCCGGTGCCTTCCCCTCTTGGAGGTGGAGGCCCTCGAACTCTTGCTCGCGCATGCGCTCGAGTACTCCGCCCCAGATCTTGGTGTTGCCACCAAAGGCATAGATCGCTTGAGGCGAGAAGGGATCACCATCGGTTCCGACCCACTGCTCAGCTGGGTGGTAACGATCCTTACGGAACAAATCCACATCGGCGACGTTCTGATCGGCGAGCGGCATCGGGCCACCGCGCTCCAGCAACAACACCTTGCAACCGCGCTGGCCCAGACTATTGGCGACAGTGGCCCCAGCAGCTCCGCTGCCGATGACGATCACGTCGTAATGGTTGTCATCAATAATCATGGGTCAGCTCCGCTGCCAGACGTAGATGAGGAGAAAAAGAATGATCCAGATAACATCGACAAAGTGCCAGAACAGCGACGTTGCCTGAACGCCCTGTTCACCACCCTCATAATTGCCAGGGATGAATGACTTGATCAACATCAAGGTCATCAAGCCAACCCCAGTAGCAACGTGCAATCCATGGAATCCAGTCAGCAGGTAGAACGTGCCGCCAAAGGTTCCCGAAGTGAAGCCGAAATCGAGACCGCTCCACTCCACCGCCTGGCCATAGAGGAAATAGGCCCCCAGAGCCATGGTCAACAGCCAGAAACCGCGAAAGCCCCAGATGCTTCCCTTTGCTTTGGCCCGCTCGGCAAGGTAAATGGTTCCCGAGCTGGACACCAGCACCACTGAGTTGATCAGTGGCATGTGCCACTCAAGCCCATCGACACCAGCTGGCAACCAATCAAGAGCGCTGGTCTTGAGCAACGCATAACCGCTGAAGAAGGCCAGGAAAATGACACTTTCAGAGCAGAGAAAGATGATGAACCCGGTGAGGTTGTGCTTCTCGTGCTCACCTGAATGTTCCTTCGGTTCACTCGGGGTGGGGTAAGCGGTGGTCATCGCGAGGCCTCCTGAAGTTCGGCAGCGGTGAGGGCTTGCTCAATCTCAGCCTGGTGTTCCACCAGAGGTTTACCAAGCCCATAGCCGTAGGGCCTAGAAATCACCACTGGGACATGTTCACCAAAATTGTCCTCAGCCGGTGGGGAGGGCAGCAACCACTCCAGACCGATGGCATTCCAAGGATTGTGTGTGGCCTTGGGACCACGCACCCAGGAACTGATCATGTTGAGCAGAAAAGGAATGATCGAAACGCCAAGCAGAAAGGCACCCAGACTGGCCAGCACATTCCAGAACGCGAACTCGGGGTCATAGCTCGACACCCGCCTCGGCATTCCCATCAGCCCGAGCGGGTGCATTGGCAGGAAGTTGAGGTTGGCACCGATGAAGGTCAGCAAGAAATGAAGCTTGCCGAGGCCCTCATAGGGCATGCGACCGATGAATTTAGGAAACCAGTGATAAATCGCTGCGAAAATTCCCATAACAGCAGCACCGTAGATCACATAGTGGAAGTGACCCACAACAAAATAAGTATTGCTGACGTGAATATCAACAGGAACGGTAGCGAGCATCACCCCGGTGATGCCAGCAAAGACGAAGTTAAACAAACCGCCAAGGCAAAAGAGCATTGGCGTTGTCAGACGAATCTTGCCTCGCCACAGGGTTCCCAACCAGGCAAAGACTTTGACTCCTGTAGGAACCGAAATCAGCATGGTGTTAACCATGAACAGGTTGCGCATCCACTGGGGGACACCACTGGTGAAGAAGTGGTGGACCCACACGATCAAGCCCAGCCCAACGATGATGAACGAGGCTAAGGAGACATACACGTAGCCGAACAACGGCTTGCGTGCATAAACGGGAAACAGCTCAGAGAAGATCCCGAAGACCGGCAGGATGATCACATACACCGCAGGGTGGGAATAGAACCAGAAAAAGTGCTGATAGAGAACCGGGTCGCCACCGCCCGAAGGGTCGTAGAACGTGGTCCCGGCCACCAAGTCGAATAGCAGCATGATGGCACCACCGGTAAGGGCTGGCAGGCCAATCAGCTGAAGGCTTTGGGCGGCCAACGCCGTCCAGCAGAACACCGGCATGCGGAACCAGGTCATGCCGGGCGCCCGCATGCGAATGATCGTGGTGACAAAATTGACTGCCCCCATGATGGAAGACACTCCGGAGAGGGCGACTGCGGTCAGCCACATGCCCTGGCCGTTCACCAGATGACCCAGAGGGTTCTGAACACTCACAGGCGGATAGGACCACCAACCGGAATAGGCGGGACCGCCGGGGACAAAGAAACTGGCGATCAACAAGGATCCAAAAATCGGCACCAGCCAAAACGCCACCGCATTAAGCCTGGGGAAGGCCATGTCAGGCGCACCGATCATCGTCGGAATCAACAGGTTGTTGAGCCCATTGAGCACCGGAAAGATGAACAGGAACAACATGATTGTTCCGTGCATTGTGTAAATGCCGTTGTATACGGTGCGATCGACCAGATCGGCCTCAGGCGTGATCAGCTCACCGCGAATGATCATGGCCAAAAGGCCACCAATCAAGAAAAAGAAAAACGCCAGCACGATGTACTGAATGCCAATCACCTTGGCATCAGTATTGAAGCTGAAATAACGGGTCCAACTCGGCTTGGGTTCGCTGGCTGGGAAGGTCGCAAGTGTCATTGGATCAGCTCAGGCGTCATGGGGGAGGTTGTTGGAACCAGGCACATTGACCTGAGGAGGTGGTGCAGGCGGCACGGTGGCCCAGCCAGGTTTGGCTTTCTTGGCACGCGCGGCGTATTCATCAACCGCATCACTAATGCCGCTCTGAAGCGGCAGTTTTTCTGCTTGCTTCAACCAGGCAGCGTGGGCATCGCCGCTCTCGACAACAACATCAGCCTGATTGGCTGCAAACCAGGTGCCACTGAACTGGGAGTCTCGAAGGCGATAGCGACCCTCACGGGTGGGCGTCAGGTTGAAGTTGATCGCTCGCCCAGGAACAACGTCCTGCTTCAGGCGGAAAGCGGGAACAAAGAACCCGTGCAGAACATCTTCAGACACCAATCGGAAGGTGACAGGCTGATCCACTGCCAGGTGCAGCTCGGTGGAAGAAACATTGGCAGCTGGATAGCGGAATTCCCACGACCATTGGCGGGCAATCACCTCGATGTTTTCTGCCGGCAGCCGGTCGCCCGGATACCCCCCTACCTCCTCCACAGGGTTGTCTTGATGGATGTGCTCCATCGGCCCTAAAACCCCCAGGCTGGTGTTGACCCGGATGGCATACACCGCAATCGCCATCACCAGCACAAATGGAATCGCCGTCCAGATCACTTCGAGCTTGGTGTTGCCCTCGATCGGCTCGGCATCGGTCTCGTCGTATTTCTCAGCCCGGTGCATCAGCACAACCCAGGCCATCACCGACACGACCCCGCCAAACACAAAGGTGCCCACAGCGGTTTCAAAACTGAACAGGCCATCCACCAACGGTGCGGCGGTGGACGCCTGCACCGGAAGCCAGTGGTAGGCCTGCTGGCCCATCCACCAGCTCAGGGCAATCAGCACCAGCACCAACAGGGCCAGGCCGAGCATCGACAGCAGTGTGAAACGCGGCTTCTGTGGCGATGCACTGGTCATGGCAGAGCCTCCTTGAGATTGGCACCGGAAGCGAGCAGTTGATCGGCAGTCACATGGACTCCAAACTCACCAGCCAGCTCAGCCCCGAGAGTGCCGTGCAGACCGATGACCAGAAAGAGGGCCAAGCCCACAAGCAAATAGAGCCACTGCACCTGTCGCCCCATGTCGCGGCGCCAACGAAAACGCTGATAACCGCGCCACACGGTCATGGCGATAATCACCAGAAGAATGGCGACGCCGCCAACGCCATGCCAGAGCATCGTCTGCATGCTCTGCAACCCGATGGTGCTGGTGACACCGGGGATCGGCTGGGCCAGCAGCATTTCGTAAAAGCCGGCGGCCACGGTGAAGAAGGTGGCCACGGCGCAGGCCAGCAGGTTGTACCAGCCCACATCGTGAAAGCCAGCCCGGGTGATCGGCAGGGCCAGGAAGCGGAACACCCGCTTTTCGATCGGATAAAGGGCACCAGCAATGTCAAAGGCGATCGCAATCACGAACAGGCCGATCGTCAGGTGCACCAGATTCGGGTGAATCGGCAGGGCATAGGGCAGGCCATTTGGGCCTAATCCTGCCGCCAACTGTTCGATCGCCGGGGGGTCGGACACATACGGCTGCTGACCAGCCGTTAACAACAAATGATTCACAGCAAGCTCTCCCATCGCTCAGATGCCATCGCTCAGACCAGTCCGGCGCGGGTAGCCTCGACCACCGGCACCGTGTGCAGGCCATAGACCCAGATCAACTGGTTGCCCAGGGTCACCTGCACCACAATCAGGGCTGACAGCAGTGCACCGGCACCGAGAAAACCAAGCGGCAGGTGTTGCGGATCGCGGCTGCGGATCACGTAGCGCCAACCCGACAGCACCGACAACACCCCGGCCAGCGACCAGCCGATCGTGCTGTGCAGATTGAGGATGTCGCTGGAGGCGCCGTAGGGGCTGGCCAAGCCGGCCTCGACCTGGCCAAAGATGATGGCCACGAAGATGGCTGCTGTGGCGAACAGCAGGTTCCAGAAGCTGACCTCAAACAGCTGCACCTTGCGAAAGGCGACGCCGATCAGATCAAAGACAAAACTGATCAGGCCCATCGCAATCACAAAATGGACCACGATCGGATGGATCGTGTCCATCCAGGGCAAGTTGTGATCGTTGAGCGGCGGCAGCAGCTCGATCATCGCTCCTGAGGGCAGGACATCCAACACATCCTGGGAACCCTGGGTTAGGGCCGCAGGCCTTTGTGATGGATTGCCACAGAAACGATCGGCAATCACGGACAGCTGCGCCAGAGCCCGGCATCGCAGCCCAGGGCTCGTATGGTGAGCACCGTCTTCATTCTTCGATCTGCTGTGTCGGTTCCGGCCTCACCCACCCTGCGCTGGCTCACCGCCGCACTGCTGTTCGCAGCCGCCGGGCTGTCGATCGTGGTGCCGTTTGTCTCGGCCACCCTGCTGACGATTGCGGTCGGGGCTGTAGCCGTGATCGCCGGGGTCAGCCAGGTGCTGCGCCTCACCGGTGAGAGCGACCTCAAGGGCAAGATTTTCAGGCTGCTGTCAGGCCTGCTGTACCTGGGTGGCGGCATCTGGGTGCTGGCCTTCCCGGTCGACAGCGAAGTGAGTCTGACGCTGTTTGTCGGCTTCCTGCTGGCGTTTGAAGGGGTGATGGAACTGGCCGCCGCGGCCACGGGCAACGGTCCGGCGCGCGGGCTGGTGCTGATCGACGGGATCGTCACCGCCGTGCTGGGGGGGATGCTGATCGCCGAATGGCCGACCGACAGCATCTGGGCGATCGGCACTCTGTTCGGCATCGGCCTGGCGTTTTCGGCGATCAACCTGATCACGGCGCCTCAGCCAGGGGCCAATCCGTAACCGCCGCCCCCCGGGGTCTCGATTCGGATGCCATCGCCGGGCTGCAGCTCCAGTGAGCAGCAGCCCGGTACGACCTGTGCGCTGCCGTCACGATGCAGCAACAGATTGCGACCGCATTGACCGGGCTGACCGCCCGCCAGTCCAAGCGGGGGCACCAGCCTGGAACCACTGATCAGCGACACCTGCACCGGTTCAAGAAATCGGAGCTGGCGCACCACACCGTCGCCGCCTGACCAACGGCCCACGCCCCCCGAACCGCACCGGACGGCGAAACGTTCGAGCCGCACCGGCAACCTGTCTTCGAGCACCTCGGGATCGGTGAGCCGGGAGTTGGTCATGTGGGTCTGAACGGCCGCGCAACCGCTGAATCCGGGCCCCGCCCCGGCGCCACCGCCGATCGTCTCGTAGTACTGGACCCGGTGATTGCCAAAGGTCAGGTTGTTCATCGTGCCCTGGGACCCTGCCATCGCCCCCAGAGCCGCCAACAGGGCGTTGGCCAGGGCCTGGGAGATCTCGACGTTGCCGGCGACAACCGCGGCCGGTGGATTGGGGTTGAGCAGTGAGCCGGGCGGCACCACCAGTTCGATCGGCTCAAAACAGCCGGCATTGAGCGGAATCGCCTCGCCCACCAGGGTGCGCAACACATAGAGCACCACCGCCCGGGTCACCGCCAGCGGGGCGTTGAGGTTGCCGGAATGCTGGGCCGAGGTGCCCGAGCAATCGATCCGCAGGCGCTGCTGGAGGCGGTCGATCTGGACGGCAACGGCGATGCATCCACCGTGATCGAGGGCAACGGTGCACGCTCCGTCCTGCAGACGGGCGATCAGCCGTCGCACGGCCGCGGCGGCGTTGCTCTGGACATGCCCCATGTAGGCGAGCACCTCGTCCAGGCCATGGCGTTCGGTCAGTTCGGCCAGGGCCAGGACGCCGCGGCGGTTGGCCGCCACCTGGGCCTGCAGATCGGCCAGCAGCAGATCGGGGTTGCGCACCGGATGGGGGCCAGCGGCAAAGCGTTGCCTCCACCACGGCTCGTCGAGGGCGCCACGGTCCAGAAAGAACAGGTTGTCGAGCAGCAACCCTTCGTCGTCGATGCTGCGGCTGTCAGCCGGCATCGAACCCGGGGTGATCCCGCCCACATCGGCATGATGACCGCGGCAGGCCACAAACAGCGCAGGCTGATTGCCAAGGCCTGCCCCAGGGGCAAACACCGGCGTGATTGCCGTGATGTCCGGCAGGTGGGTGCCGCCGTTGTAGGGGTTGTTGGCGAGCACCACATCGCCATCGACCAGGGGGCGGCGCGCACCGCTGGCCACCGCCGCCAGCAGGCTGGTCACGCTCTCGCCCATCGATCCCAGGTGCACGGGAATGTGGGGTGCATTGGCCACCAGGCGCCCCCCGCCATCAAACAGGGCACAGGAGTAGTCGAGCCGTTCGCGCATGTTGAGCGAGCGGGCGCTCTGCTGCAGTTGCTGGCCCATCTGCACGGCGATCGCCGCAAAGCGGTGGTGATACAGCTCCAGCAGCACCGGATCCACCGCGTCAGCCGCCTGGCGTTGCTGCCAGTCCGGGACGCCCGCCCGCCGCGGGGCCGGCGTGGCCTCGAGCAACAGGGCACCATCGGCCAGGGTCTGCAGCTGCCAGCCGGCCTCGAGCACCAGGGTGGTGGTGGCATCAAGCACCAGCGCCGGCCCCTGCAGCCGCTGACCACAGTCAAGATCGGCGCGCCAGCACAACGGCACGGGTTGCCAGGCGCCGCCCGTCCACAGCGGCGTGGTGACGGGCAGCAGGGGCGGTGCCGGCTCCCGCCGCACACCCGCTGGCTGTTGCTCAACCGCCTGCAGCTCGAGCAGCAGCCGCTCGACCACCAGCGGGCCGGCGGCAGGCCGGTAGCCATAGCGCTGCTGATGACACACGGCATAGGCCTCGGCCAGGGACGCGGCCATGGCCTGGCGATCCGCCTCGAGGAGCCATGGCAGCTCGAGGCCCCGTTCCTGGGCAGGCTGGCGCAGCTCCAGACGCACCTGCAGCCGTGGTGGCCCGGCGGTGTCGGGCACCACCTGGGCGAGCTGGGCGCTGCCCTGAGCCTGCAGCTCACCAACCAGGTCGTGCAAGCCCGCCAACGTCTGCGGATTCAGGGGCAACGCCACCACCCGCTCCAGCAACAGGGACTGGGGTGAGCGGCCGATGCCATAGGCCGACAGCACCCCCGCCAGCGGATGGACCAGCACCCGCTGGATGCCCAGTTCGGCCGCCAGACGGCAGGCGTGCTGGGCTGCCGCGCCGCCATAACTGACCAACACGGCTGCCCGGGGGTCGTGGCCCTGCTCGAGCGAGATGCGGCGGATCGCCGCCGCCATGGTCTCCACCGCGATCCGCAGGGCGCCGTCGGCCAGCTCTTCGACGCTGACCGCCACCCCGGCCCTGGCCATGGCCGCCTGCAACACGGCAAAGCCCTGCTGCACGGCATTGCGGTCGAGCGGCTGATCGCCGTTGGCACCGAACAGCGGCGGCAAGGCCTCGGCCGGCAGCCGCCCCAACAGCACATTGGCGTCGGTGATGGTCAACGGTCCGCCGCGGCGGTAGGCCGCCGGCCCGGGGTCCGCCCCGGCCGAAGCCGGACCCACCTGCAGCCGCCCGTCGTCAAAGCGCAGGATCGAGCCGCCGCCGGCCGCCACCGTGTGGATCGGCAACATTGGCGCCTGCAGCTGCAGCCCGGCGATAGCGGTCTCCGGACTGCGCTGCCAGTGCAGCACGCCATCCCTGCAGCCGGCATGAAAGACATCGGTCGACGTGCCGCCCATGTCAAACCCCACCACCGGCTGCAGCGGCAGACCGGCGTGCTGCAACGCCTCATGGGCCACAGCGATCGCCCCCACCATGCCGCCGGCAGGACCCGAAAGAACCGTGTCCTTGGCCTGCAGCCAGGGCCGCGGCGCCAGGGCGCCGCTGGAACGCATGATCCGCAGTGGCACGCCATCTCCAAGGGCCTGCTCCACCTGATCGAGGTACCGCCCCAGCACCGGCGCCACCGCCGCCTCCACCAGGGCGGTGTGGCCGCGGGGCACGAGCCGCGGCAGGGCACTCAAGCGATGGGAGAGGGTGATCGTGTCCGGCGCCAGCGGCGCCAGCCAATCGGCCAGCTGCAGCTCATGGTCGGGGTTGCGGGTGCTGTGCAGCAGCGCAATGGCAACGCTGCGGTAGCCGTCGGCCAATGCATCGCCAATGCTCTGGCGCAGCTGCTGATCGAGCACCAGGGGTTCGAGCTCGACACCGTCAGCAGCCAATCGGCCGCCGACCTCGACCACCCGCATCGCCAGCGGATCGGGCCGGCGCACGGCCAGGGCGAACAGGTCGGGCCGGTGCAGATCGCCGATCCGCAGCAGATCCCCCAACCCGCGGTTGATCAACAGCAGCACCGGCGTGCCGGCCCCCTCGAGCAGGGCGTTGGTGGCCACGGTGGTCCCCAGGCGTAGATCGGCGACCCGGTCTGACGGCCCCAGCAGCTCGGTGATGGCCTGCACCGCCGGGTCGCCGGAGATGCCGGGTTGCACCGACAGCACCTTGCGCACCAGGATCTGACCCCGGGGATCCAAGGCCACCACATCGGTGAACGTGCCGCCGCGGTCGATCCAGATGTGCCAGCCAGCCGCTTGGGCTACAGGGGATTCAGCGGAAGTTCTCAAACTGCAGCGGCACCTCGACGTCCTGGGCCTTGAGCAACTGGATCGCGGCCTGCAGATCGTCCTTGCTCTTGCCGGTGACCCGCAGGCTTTCGCCCTGGATGGCCACGGTCACCTTCTTGAGCTGATCGCGGACGGTCTTGCTCAGCTTTTTGGCCAGCTCCTGGCTGAGCCCCTTGCGCAGCTTGACCACCTGCTTGACCCGGTTGCCACCCACGGGCTCGGGGGTCTGAAAGTCGAAGATCTTGAGCGAAAGATCCCGTTTGGTGGCCTTCTGGCGCAGCACGTCTTCGACGGCCTGCAGGGTCATGTCGCTGGCGGTGGTGATCACCAGCGCCGCCTCCTCGAGGTCGATCGTGGTGGCCGAATCCTTGAGGTCATAGCGCTGGGCGACCTCGCGCCGCACCTGGTCAACAGCGTTGACCAGCTCCTGACGGTCAAAATCACTGACGCAGTCAAAGCTGAACGTGTCGGCCATGGGACTCGCAGGGGGACGCCGGTGACGCCAGCGTAGAAAAGAGTCCTGCTCCAAGCTTCAAGCCATGACCAACCACCCCGATCCCCTGATTGCCTGGGCCCTGCTGGCCGCCGCCGGGGTCGTGGTGGCAAGCCTGGTGCCCCTGGGTGCGGCCCGCTCCCAGGCCGATTTCACCGTGGCCGACCTGGGGGCGCCCCGGGCGATGTTCGAGCGGCTGCCGGCCTGGGGCAAGCGCGCCACATGGGCCCACCAGAACAGTTTTGAGGCCTTCACCCTGTTTGCACCCGCCTGCCTGCTGGCCCTGGTCAGCGGGGTGCACGGCACCCTGCCGACAGGCCTGGCCCTGGCCTGGCCGGCGTTGCGCCTGGTCTACATCGGTGCGTACGTGGCCAACCAACCACCGCTGCGCAGCCTCTGCTGGGCCGGGGCCATGGTCTGCACCGGCGTCCTGTACGTCGAAGGGCTGCGGGCGGTGCTGGGCGGCTGACGCTCAGTCGAAGAACATCAAGCTCACCACCTTGCCCATGTCCTCGGCAACGCGCACGCTGGCCAGCAGCGTCTCGCTGTCGTGGAAGGCGTAACAGATGAGCTGGTCGCAGCGGCTGATGATGTCCTGGTTGCAGAGGCTGCTGGCCATCGGCAGGGGCAGCTCGTCGTGCTCCGGCTTCTCCACCAGATGCAGCACCCGTTCGAGCTGCTCACGGGATTCGCCGGGCTGCCGCTCGAGGCTCTGGGGCAACAGCACCGTGAGGCGAGACGGGTCGATCTCGAGCACGCTGCGGATCACCGCCGCATTGACCCCCTGGGCCCCGGAGGTGATCAGGTTGTGACCCTCCTGGGCCAGGGAGCGGGCGACAAGCTCAACCAGATGGACTGAAACCACAGGAACGTGGCGACTGCCAAGGATGGCGATGCGCCGTTTGCCCCTGTCCTGGAGCAAAGCCAGCTCCTGGGCCAGGGTATCGACACGATCCAGCGCCGGGAGATCGAGAGACCGGGCCACCACCAGCGCGCAACCTGCCCGTTGAAACTAGCAGCGCTGCCCGAGACCACGAAGGTCAGGCGGGACGTGGAACCTGGAGACGGGTGAACAGGGGGCCGAAGTCGCAATGCTCATCCACCAGGCGGATCGCGTAGGTGGCCTTGACCCCTTCGTGCAAGCGCACATGACCAAAGGCCTGTTCGATCACCTCAACGGTGGTCAGGGTGTCGTGCTCAACCTTGAGCAAGGGCACCTCCAGCTCTTCGGCCCGGTTGATCAACTGGGGCAGGGGCTCGCCCACCCCCGTGAGGATCAGGCACTGGGTGGAGGCCTCGAGGGCCGCCAGCTGGATGTCGGTGCGGTCGGCTCCGGTGACCACAGCCATGTTGCGGCGGCGACGGAAGAACTCCATCGCTGCGTTGACGTTCATCGCGCCGATCGACAGGGTCTCGACCAACAGATCGAGCCGGTCGCGGCAGCACAGCACCCGGGCCTCCAGCCGGGTTACCAGCTCCTCAACGGTGACACTGCGCAGCAGCGGGCTGCGGGGCAGCACGCCGAACACCGGGATGCCCAGCCGGGCCAGCGCCGGGCACACCTGATCGCGGATTGTTTCGACGGCCTCGGGAGCGACGGCGTTGAGCACCACCCCGGTCAGCAGGTCTCCCAACTGGGCCTTGGCCTCGAGCAGCGGTTCCGCGCTGCGGGCGTCGTTCCAGGCATGCACCAGCAGCACGGGAGCCTGCAGCCCCCGGGCCAGCTGCACCAGCCCGAGCCCGTACAACTGGCCTTCACTGAGGGTGCCGGCCGCCTCCAGCAACACCAGGGCCTGGGGGTCCAGGGCCTGCAGCTGAAGCCGCACAGCCTGGCAGGCGTGTTCGGCGGCGACACCGCTATCACCCTGCAGCAGCCGCTGCAGGGCCGTGGCGGCATCCAGCTGGACCAGCGATGGCAGCAACCGCTCGGGGGGCAGGTGCAGGATCGAGCCGATGAACTGGACGTCATCGTCAAGCCGCGCCCCAGCCTGGTCGGCGACGGTTTCTACGCTGGTGGCCAAGGGCTTGCCGACATGCACCAGGGCGTCGGCTGCTTGCAGCTGACGCAGCAGACCCAGCACCACGGCTGATTTGCCGCCAAAGGCTTCGCAGGAGCCGATCAGCAGGGTGGTCGGGAGGTCTGGCTGCATCACGAATCTCCCGGACCCGCAGGGTTGCGCCAATTTAGAAGGCGGGTTCCTCGCCCAGGATCAGCCAGCGCCAGAAGCTGTCAGGCAGGTCCTGGGGCTCTGGGGTGGCAGAGACCTCGACCAGCCAAGCGAGCAGCCGCTGGGTGGGGAGCATGAAGCTGTACTGCACCGCGGGCAAACGGGGGAACTGCAGCTCACAGCTGCTGGGTTCGGCGGGGGCTGCGGCTCCGCTCCAGCGCAGCTCATAGGGATGGCTGCGACCGTCGAGCAGCCGCCGCTCGCCGCTGAAGCGGCCCTGCAGCAGCATTTGCAGGGCCGGTTCCAGGTCGGCAGCCTGGGTCCCCAGATAGGGCGTGAACAGGGGAACCAGGGCGGCCGCCCTGGGCACGGCTGCAGGACTGGGACTGGAACCGGCGTGCACCGCTCAGGTCGCGATCTGTCCCATGCTGGCGCCCCAGCTGCCTGCTGCGCCACCTGATGCACCGACCCGAACTCACAGTGGCCGTGACCGGCGCCAGCGGCGCCCTGGGCAGAGCCCTGCTGCAGCGCTGGCATCGGCGTGGAGCCCGGTTGATCGCCCTGACCCACAGCCAGGCCCCCCTGCAGCTGCTGGCCGACGACGGCAGCACGATCCCGTTGCAACAGCTGTTTTGGCAGGTGGGGCAGGAGCAGGAGCTGTTGGACCAGCTGCCCGAGGTTGATGTTCTGGTGCTCAACCATGGCATCAACCTGCAGCAGCAGCGCGGCGCCGAAGCCACGGCCCGCAGCCTGGAGGTGAACGCCCTGAGCAGCTGGCGGCTGCTCGAGGGGTTTGCCGCCCGGGTGGCCGCCCGCAGCCCGTCGATGCGCGCCGGCCGGCCCCGGCCCGAGGTCTGGATCAACACCTCGGAAGCCGAGATCGAACCCGCATTCAGCCCCCTCTACGAGATCAGCAAACGCCTGCTGGGGCAGTTGCTGAGTTTGCGCAGCCTCGACCTGTCCCAGGAGCTGCGCCTGCGCCGGCTGGTGCTGGGACCGTTTCGCTCGGCGCTCAACCCCGTGGGGCTGATGCCGGTCGGCTTTGTCGCCGATCAGGTGCTGCTGCAGGCCTCGTGGGGATGGAACCTGATCGTGGTCACACCCAACCCACTCATCTACGTCCTGATGCCCCTGACCACCCTGGGGCGCTGGGCCTACAACCGGCTGCTGACCCGGGCCTAGAAACTGCGGTCGGTGAGGATTTCACAACCGTCGCTGGTGACGGCGATGGTGTGCTCCCACTGGGCCGACAGGCTGCCGTCGACGGTCACCACGGTCCAGCGGTCCCGCAGGGTGCGGCAGGCCTTGCTGCCGGCGTTAAGGATCGGCTCCACGGCCAGGGTCATGCCGGGCCGCAGCTTCATGTTGGGCAACTGGGTGGTGCGGTAGTTGAACACCGAGGGCTCTTCGTGCAGGTTGCGGCCAACGCCGTGACCGGTGTAGTCCTCGACAACGGCGAAGCCATGGGCTTCAACGTGGTCCTGCACGGCGGCGGCGATGTCGAGCAGGGTGTTGCCGGCCTTGATCCGCGCCAGGCCCTGCATCAGGGATTCCTGGGCCACCCGTGCCAGCTCGCGGGCCGGATCGGGGGTCTCGTCACCGACGCAGATCGTGATGCAGCTGTCGCCGTGGTAGCCATCGAAATAGGCACCGGTGTCGACCTTCAGCAGGTCGCCGGCTTTGATCACGCGCTTGCTGCTGGGGATGCCATGCACCACCTCGTTGTTGATCGAGGCGCAGATGCTGGCGGG
>CAZJIF010000002.1:0-44717 GCA_964546045.1 uncultured Klebsiella sp.
AGACCACCAGGCGCAGGTTCGACTGCACCATCTTTTCCTTGGCCCGGCGGCCCAGCATCAGCCGCCGGCGGAATTTGATCAGCGGCATCTCGACCAGGGCGGCCCACTCCTTGGTGTCGGGGTAGTGGCCGTGGTCAGCTTCAAACTGGGCAGCCAGCTCTTCAAGCTGGAGCAGATCGGCGATCTTGCGAGCCAGTTCGATCTCTTCGTCGGGACGCAGGAGGCGGATGCGCCCGATCTCCTGCAGATACACCCGGATCGAATCTTCGGTGTAAACCCCTTTGGGGCCGACCTTGATGCTGGCCAGAGCCTTGGCATTCTTGTCGTCCTTGCCGGCTTCGGCCGATCCGGCGGCGGCGATCAGGGCATCGGCACTGCCCTCAAGATCAACGTCGCCTGCCATGTCGCCACTGGGCTCAGCAACCGCCTGGGCCGCCGTCTTGGCCTTGGCCTTGGCCGTGCTTTTGGCTGTGCTGGTCTTGGTTGCTGCCTTGGGGGTGCTGGTCTTGGCAGCTGCGGGCTTGGCCGCCTTGCTGCTCTTGGGCTTGGCGGCCGGTTTGGCGAGGCGGCTGGTTCCGGTCTCTGCCGCCGTGATGTCAAGAATGAGCGGGGCTTCAGCAGTGGCAGCAGGACTCATGGGAAGACTGGTGAGCGGAACGGGAACGGATCAGGAGGGAAGAATCAGCTCAGAAGCGGAACGGGGAACGGAAACGACAGATCGACCTCGAGGTGCGAGGCCACTTGGCTGACGTTTTGGATGCCGTTCAATGCCGAAACGCAGGGAGGCAGCGAACCTGAACACGTGTCGCAAAGCCAGCCGAAAGAACCCCTGGGGGAGGGGGCACTGGAGCGTTCTGGTGAAGGCGACAGATGGGAACGGTGCCGGAGGTGAGGAAGGCCGAAGCCTGTGGAGCGCTGTCAGGGGAGGTCGCAGACCGGGAGGCCAGGTGGAAAGCCTTCTCGGAGGAAGGTCGGTTTCCGGCGCTCTCTTCGGGTCTTCCCTCTGGACGGAACTCTTCCTCGTTCCGACGGCAGCCCATGGACTGCCCAACAACGCCATCTTAAGAATGGCGAGACGGGTTTGCAAGTTCGGTGGGCACGGAACCTGGCGCAGTGCCGCCGAACTGGCTCCAGGTCTGGGTTGAGGCAGGCCGCGACGGCCAGGTCTTCACCTATGCCAATCCCCGGGGACTGGCGCTGGCCGTGGGCGATCTGGTGCAGGTGCACCTGCGGGGTAGGCGGCAGTCCGGCTTGGTGGTGGCGGTGCTCAGCACAGCGCCCGCCGACCTGGACCCTGCCAGCCTGAGGCCGATTGAGCAGTTGCTGCAGACCGCCGCCGTCACCCCCCAGTGGCAGGCCCTGATTGAGCAGGTGGCCTGCAGTTGCCACACCAGCACCTTTCAGACGCTCAAAAGTGCCTTGCCAGCGGCCTGGCTAGGGCAGCGACGCCAGCAACCCGTCCGGGCGCCCCGGCCGCAGTGGCAGATCGAAGGCCCCCTCGTGGACCTGGCCGCCCAGCGGTTGACCGCCCAGCAGACAGCCCTGCTCGAAGCCCTGGCGGCTGCCGGTGGGACGGTGCCCCTGGCCGAGCTGTGCGCTCCCGGCGCCCACAGCCGCGCCGTGCTCGCGGCCCTCGAGCGACGGCAGCTGCTGCGTCGGACCCCCCTGGCCACCGTGCCCACTCGCCTGGAGCCCCCGCGCCAGCTCAGTGCGGACCAGTCCCGGGCCGTGGACGCCATCAGCACTGCCGCCCCCGGCAGCACTTTGTTGTTGTGGGGGGTCACCGGCTCAGGCAAGACCGAGGTCTACCTGCAGGCGGCCCAGCAGGTGTTGCAGCGGGGCCGCAGCGTCTTGCTGCTCAGCCCCGAGATCGGGTTGATTCCGCAGTTGCTGGATCGGGCCCGGGCGCGCTTTGGTTCGGCGGTGCACGAGTACCACAGTGGCCTGGCGGACGGTGAGCGGGTCGCCAGCTGGCGCGCTGCCCTGGCCAGCACGACACCGCAGCTGGTGGTGGGCACCCGTTCGGCCGTGTTTTTACCGCTGCGGCAGCTGGGGCTGATCGTGCTGGATGAGGAGCACGACAGCTCCTACAAGCAGGAGAGTCCGATGCCCTGCTACCACGCCCGTGATGTGGCTCGGCTGCGGGCGGCCCAGGACGGCGCCGTGCTGCTGCTGGGTACGGCGACCCCATCCCTGGAAAGCTGGCTCTCCTGCCGTCAGGGGCAGACAACGCTGCTCGAGCTGCCTGAGCGGATCGGCGCACGACCCCTGCCGCCTGTGCGGTTGGTGGACATGCGTCAGGAACTGGCCGCCGGCCATCGCCGCCTGCTCAGCCGACCGTTGCTCGAACGTCTCCAAGGGGTCAAGCAGCGGGGCGAGCAGGCAGTGGTGCTGGTGCCACGCCGCGGCTATCGCTCCTTTCTGAGTTGCCGCAGCTGCGGCACCGCTGTGCTCTGTCCGAACTGTGACGTGGCCCTGACCGTGCACCGCAGCAGCGGGGGCCAGGAGTGGCTTCGCTGCCACTGGTGCGATCACCGCCAGGTCTGTGCTGATCGCTGCGGTGTCTGCGGCTCCAGTGCGTTCAAGCCCTTCGGCGCCGGCACCCAGCGCGTGGTCGAGCAGCTGGCCGAAGACCTGGGCGAGCTGCGCCTGCTGCGCTTTGATCGCGACAGCACCCGCGGTCGTGACGGACACCGTCAGCTGCTGGAACGCTTTGCCGCCGGCGAAGCCGATGTGCTCGTGGGCACCCAGATGCTGGCCAAGGGCATGGATCTGCCGCGGGTGACGCTGGCGGCCGTGCTCGCCGCCGATGGATTGCTGCACCGCCCTGACCTGCGCGCTGCCGAGCAGTGTTTGCAGCTGTTACTGCAATTGGCGGGCCGGGCGGGTCGCGGGGCACTCCCCGGTGAGGTGCTGGTGCAGACCTACAGCCCCGACCATCCGGTGATTCAGCACCTGGTCAGCGGTCGCTATGGGGCCTTCCTGGCCGAGGAACTGGAGCTCAGGCGTCGCGGCGCATTGGTGCCCTTTGCCCGCGCCTGCCTGCTGCGCCTGGCGGGTCCGGCCGCCAGCGCCACCGCCACTGCGGCGGCAGCCCTGGCGGCCCGATTGCAACCCCAGGTCGCGGCTGCCGGCTGGTGCCTGATCGGACCGGCGCCGGCGCCGGTGGCCCGGGTCGCGGGTCGCAGTCGCTGGCAGTTGCTGTTGCATGGCCCGGCCGCCACCCCGATCCCCCTGCCCCACGAGGCGGAGCTGCGGGCCTGTCTGCCTGCCAGCGTGGGCCTGGCAATCGACCCGGATCCGCTGGCGCTCTGACGCCGGACCCAGGTGAACAGTGGGTGTTCAGCCCGGCAGTTCGGGCAGTCCAAAGCCCAGCAGCCGGCGCAGATGTTGCAACGCCAGGCTCAGCACCAGCACCAGCACCACCAGCACCGCCCCCAGGCCCAGGGGATTCCAGCGCCAGAGGTGGAGCACCAGCCGGTTGTTGCTGCCGCCCTGCAGGGCCCAGACCAGACCGGACCCTGACCGACGCGGCTGCACCGGTTGGGGGTCTGCCAGTTTGACGGCGCGCAACGGCAGCGCATCCAGCTCCAGCGCCAGATCCAGGCTGCTCCAAGGACCCAGGCGGCGCAGGTCGAAGTCCAGGTCATACCGCTCGTCCACCGCCACAAGCCAGTTGCGGCTGTGCAGCTGCAGCTGCGGTGGCGGCAGGTCCAGATCAGCCTGGGCAGCGGCCTGGGCCATGGCCTGGCCCAGCTGGTCCAGGGCCTGTTGGCTGGGCAACACGGGCCCCCGCAGCACCAGCTCGGGGCCCTGCTGGCTCTGGCTGAACCCCTGGCGCTGCAGGTTGGTGCTCAGCCGGCGCTGCCAGGGTGTCGGCGCCGGTCCCTGGAGCTGCAGGTGCTCGCTCAGTTGCAACCGGCCGGGACCGGCAAAATGCAGTTCGGTGTGAGCAGCGCCGCAGCCGCCCAGCAACAGTCCCAACAGCACCAGCACCACCACCACCAGGGCAAATCCCAGCGGTGCGCGGGTGGGGCCCACCGGTGGAGCTGGTGGTGGCGCCGGCCGTTGGCGGCTTCGCCGTCGCAGCGGCCCCAGCTGTCGCCCCATGGCAACGTCGCTGCCGGCCAGGTCAGGCAGGGTCAGTGACCAGTCCCGCGGTCGCTGCAGGACGGGAGCCTCAAGCACCCGCTGCAGTTCGCGGGCCTGGACCCTGAGGGTAGGGTCAGCGCAGCCGCGCAGCCGTCGGCAGCAGGCCAGGGCGTCATCGCTGCGGCCCTGGCCCATCCAGGCGGTGGCCAGCAGCAGCAGCAGCTCGGGATCGCGCAGGGGGCCGGCACCACCGGCGCTGGCCTGCTCGGGCGTCAGCAGCAGGCGGACCACCAGTCCGTAGTCGCCCCGATCCAGCGCAGCACGGGCCTGGGCCAGCTGGGCGGCCGTGAGCTCGGCGGTGGGTTCAGCAGACACCGGAGGCTTGGGCGTCGAGGTGGCGCTCGCTGCCCACCACCATCGTGCCGATCCCGGTGTTGGTGAACACTTCGAGCAGCAGGGCATGGGGCACCCGGCCATCGAGAATGTGCGCGGCTCCAACCCCCTGGGCCAGGGCGCGGATGCAGCACTCGGTCTTGGGGGTCATGCCCCCCTGCACCACGCCGCTGGCCATCAGCTCGCGGGCTGTGGCCAGGCTCAGCTGGCCGATGAGTGAGGTGGGGTCATGGCGATCCCGCAGGATCCCGGGGGTGTCGGTCAGCAGGATCAGCTTTTCGGCTTGCAGGGCCGCCGCCAGTTCACCGGCGACGGTGTCGGCGTTGATGTTGTGGGCCTGCCCGGCGCCGTCGGCAGCCACGCTTGAGATCACCGGGATGTAGCCCGCTTCGAGCAGGGGCGACAGCACGGCGGGGTTGACGGCTGCCACATCGCCCACCAGCCCCCTGGAGCCATTGCCATAGGGCCGGGCGGTGACCAGGGTGCCGTCGCTGCCGCACAGACCGACAGCCCGGCCGCCAACGCGGTGCAGACCGTTGACGATCTGTTTGTTGACCCGGCCGACCAGCACCATTTCGACCACATCCATGGTGTCGGGGTCGGTGACGCGCAGCCCGTCTTCAAAGCGGGGTTCGATCGCCAGCCTGGTGAGCCAATGGTTGATCTCGGGGCCACCGCCATGGACGACGATCGGCTGCACGCCGACGCTGCGCAACAACACCAGATCACGAAAGACAGCCTCTTGCAAGTCGGCCTGCACCATGGCGGCACCGCCGTACTTGATCACCATGCGCCGGCCGGCGAACCGCTGGATGTAGGGCAAGGCCTCGCTGAGGACCGAAACCCGCAGGGTGTCGTCGGGGCTGATGCAGGCTTCGGGTCTCACGGCTGGGGCGTCATGGGTGCGGGGTGCTGGTGGTGCGCAGGGTGAGGCGCAGCTGTTCTCTCTGCAGCGGCTCCACCTGGGCACAGAGGCCCGGGCCGAAAAAGCGACCCAGACGCTCGCTCTGATCCTGCCAGCGGTTGATCGGCACGGCACCGCAGTTGAAAGTCAGTTCCAGTCCGTAGTGGCCATGCTCCGAGGTTTCGGCCACGCTCAGCAGTTGGGGAGGAGAGTCCTCATCCCAGAGTTTGAGGGCTTCCAGGGAGCTTTCCAGGTGGGCTTTCTGGCCATAGCGCCACCGCAGCACATCTCCGCGCAGACGTTTGAGATCGGCATTGGCCGGGTCCTCGCGCTCACTCTTGAACTGGTTCGCCGGAGTCAGCTGCTGGGGCGGCGGCAACTCTGAGGATTTGAGCGCAAGCCCGCCAAGCAGGATCGGGATCCCGTAGAAAATCGTCGGCAGGCTGAGGTTGGCGTTGTCGCCCAGGTAGGCGATCGAACCGATCACGGTCAGCGCAGCACCGGCGAGGGTGACCAGGCTTCCGGGGGAGAGCAGAGCATTCATCGCGCCATCTTCGGCCAGCAGGTTGCAGGATGGTGGCCGGTCTCGCCAGTGCGATGGTTTCAGCTTCGGACCCAACCCCACCGGTGCCCTCGGCCGAACCGACCATCGCTGATCTGGTCGCCCAGCTCAGTGAAGATCGCCTCTGGCTGTTGCGGCAGCTCGATGCCGGTTGCTGGCCCCAGTGGCGTCTCGATCTGGCGGCCCTGGAGCGGGAGCTGGGCCAGCTGCTCGATCAGGCCCGCGAGCGCCAGGACGGCTGATCGGCAGGGCACGGATCAAGGGGGGGTGCGATCAGAACGGAATGTCGTCGTCCCCCAGATCTGGCACCAGGGGCGAGGTGTTCCAGGCTGGGGCGGCGGTGGCGGCCGCAGACGCCGCTGCTGGGGCCGGGGCCGCTGCTCTGACCGGTGCAGCCGGTGCTGCCTTGGCAGGTCCAGGGCCGGCTGGTTGGGACGGTGTCACCTCCGTCGCCGCAGCCATGGGGTGAAGGCGCGACAGGGTGAATTCGGCCTTCTTTTCCTTGACGCCGTCCTGGCGGGTCACCGTGTTCATCCGCAGGCGGCCTTCAATCAACAGGCGCTGGCCGATCTGCACCCGGGCGGGAAGCTCCTGGGCCAGGTTGCCCCAGCCCACCACCTTGAGCTGCCCCGGGGGATCGTCGGGCCTGAGGCCGTCCAGACTGACCAGCATCTCGGCGATCGGGGTCTGGTTGTCCTGGGTGTAGCGCACCTGGGGTGCCTCCAGCACCTCCACTTCCAGCAGACAGTGATTCACGCCCGTTCGATCCCGCGGTGGCGCCCATCCTGAACCACGACCCTCGATTGCACCAGCGCCCCCGGCTGTGGATGCTCGCCGGAACCGGAGAGGGACCGCTCCTGGCTGCCAAGTTGCTGGAGCATGGCTGGGCGTTGCGGGTGTCGGTGGTTAGCGCTGCCGCCGGCCGTCCCTATCGCGCCCTGCAGGCCGCCGCCCCGCTTGAACTGCAGGTTGGCCCGCTGGTCGGAACCGCCGCCATGGCGGCTCAGCTGCAGCAGGCCGTGTGGCAGGGCGAGCCCTTTGTGGCGGTGATCGATGCCACCCACCCCTTTGCGACCGAGGTCAGCCGCTGTCTGCGCCAGGCCTGCCTGCAGCAACGGCAACTGCTGCTGACGTTGGCGCGCGAGCCGCTGGCACCCTTCGGGGCCACCCTGTTGGCCCAGCTCGCCGATCTGCGGACCCTGGATCTGCGGGGCGCACGGTTGCTGCTGGCGATCGGCGCCCGTCACCTGGCTCAGGCCGTTGCCTGCAGCCCGGGGGCCCTGCACCACGCCAGGGTTCTGCCGAGTGCGTCAGCACTGCAGTTGGTCAGTGCGGCCGGTCTGCACGCCGAGCGGATCGCCTGCCTGCGGCCTGCAGGGCAGGAGTTCGCTGTTGAGGCCGCTCTGGTGCGTCGCTGGCGGATCGACGCCATCCTCTGCCGCCAGTCGGGGGGGCTCACCGAGGCGGGCTGGCGCCAGGTCGCCCTGCGGCAGGGCTGCCGGCTGCTGATGCTGGCCCGGCCTCCGCTCGATCTGGATCCGCCCCCATTGTCGATCCAGGGTTTGCTGGCCAGGCTGGAGAGCCTTGATCCGGCGCTGGTAGCCAGCCATGACGACAGCAGCCCCCGGGCCAGCGGCGGTGATCCTGGCCCTCACCACTGAGGCCAGTCAGCAGCGGGCCGAAGCCCTGGCCGAGCAGCTCCTGAGCCGGGGCCTTGTGGCTTGCGTCAGCCTGCAGCCCGTGCACTCCCTGTACCACTGGCAGGGTCGGCTCGAACGCAGCCAGGAGGTGCAGGTGCTCTGCAAAACGACCGCAGCTGGTTTGGCCGCGCTGGAAACGGCCGTGCGCGCTCTGCACAGTTACGACACACCCGAGTGGCTGGTCTGGTCAGCGACGCCCTCGGCTGCCTATGGCGCCTGGGTGGCTGCTGCGGTGGTAGCCAGCGCCAGCACCCTCAAGCCAGATGCTGGGCTTGCAGGGCCTTGAGATCGGCCTGGGGCCGTGGACCCAGCTGGGTGACCACCTGGCCGGCGCAGAGCGAGCCGAGCCTCCCACAGGCATCGATCGCCTGACCCTGGCAGTAGGCATGCAGGAATCCGGCGGCATAGAGATCGCCGGCACCGGTGGTGTCCACCAGCTTCCCCAGGTTGAACGTGGAGATGGGGTGCGTTCCTGATCCATTGAGGATCACCGATCCCTGCTCGCTGCGGGTCAGGGCTGCCACCTTGCAGCGACCGCGCACCTGCTCGGCTGCCTCCTCAAAACTGTTGCTCTTGTAGAGCGAGGTGATTTCCATCTCGTTGGCGAACAGGATGTCGACGTGGCCGTCGACCAGCTCCTGGAAGCTGTCGCGGTGCCGTTCAACACAAAAGGCATCCGAGAGACTGAGGGCCACTTCACCGCCGTGGTCGCGCGCCACCTTGGCTGCGGCGATGAAGGCCGCTTTGGCATCATCGCTGTCCCAGAGGTAGCCCTCGAGGTACAGGACCTTGGCCTGGGCCACCATCTCCAGGTCCAGGTCGTCAGGGTGCAGCTGCACCGACGCGCCCAGGTACGTGCACATGGTGCGCTGGGCGTCAGGGGTCACCAGGATCAGGCAGCGGGCCGTCGATGGTCCGCTGGTGGCCGCCGGGGTCTGGTAGCGGGCACCCACAGCCTTGATGTCATGGCTGAAGATCGCCCCCAGTTGGTCGTTCCTGACCCTGCCGATGAAGCCCGCCCTGCCGCCCAGCTGGGCGATCCCGGCCAGGGTGTTGGCCGCCGATCCGCCCGAGGTCTCAAGGCCTGGGCCAAGGCTGGCGTAGAGCGCCTCTGCCTGCTGCTCGTCCACCAGGGCCATCGTCCCCTTGGTCAGCTGGTGGTTATCGATCGTGTCGTCATCGGTGCGGACGAGCACATCGACGATCGCGTTGCCGATGCCAACGACATCGAGGGTTTTGCTGGACATCGGTTCAGGCGCTCAACAGGGCCCGTTTGGGCCCATGGATGGGATCCTCGACCACGATCGTCTGGTCGCGGCTGGCGCCGAGGGAGACGATCGCGATCGGGACCTCCATCAGCTCGGCGAGAAAGCGCAGGTAGGCCATCGCAGCTGGTGGCAGGTCCTCGAGTCGGCGGCAGTCGGCGGTGGACGTCTGCCATCCCGGCAGGCTCCTGTAGATCGGCCGGCAGCGGGCAAAATCCTCCGAGCTGCTGGGAAAGTGCTCGATCCGCTCACCCGCGAGCTCGTAGGCCACACAGACCTGGATCTCGTCGAGTTCGTCGAGCACATCCAGCTTGGTGATCGCCAGGCAGTCGAGGCCGTTGACTTCCACGGCATAGCGGCCGATCACCCCGTCAAACCAGCCGCAGCGGCGCCGGCGCCCGGTCGTGGTCCCAAATTCGTGCCCCCGGTCGCACAGGTGGTCGTTGAGGCTGCCCTCGAGTTCGGTGGGGAAGGGACCTTCGCCGACGCGGGTGGTGTAGGCCTTTGCCACGCCAATCACGCGGTCGATCAGGGTCGGTCCCACGCCCGCACCGATGCAGGCCCCGCCGCTGACCGGGTTCGACGAGGTCACGTAGGGGTAGGTGCCGTGGTCCAGATCCAGCAGCGTGCCCTGGGCACCCTCGAACAGGATGTTCTTGCGGTTGCGTGCTGCCTGGTGGATGGTGCGGGTGCAGTCGACCACATGGGGCGCCAGCCGTTCGCCATAGGAGGCGTATTCGGCGATCACAGCCTCGGGATCCAGGGGTTCGAGGCCGTAGATGGTCTGCAGCAGCTCATTTTTCTGGGCCAGTGGCCCCTCGAGGCGCTCGCGCAGACGATCGCGATCGAGCAGATCGATCACGCGGATGCCGTTGCGTTCCGACTTGTCGGCGTAGGTGGGGCCGATCCCCCGGCCGGTGGTGCCAATGCGCCGCTCACCGCGGCGCTGCTCCATCGCCTGGTCCAGCAGGCGGTGGTAGGGCATGGTGACGTGGGCTGTCGAGGCGAGCTTGAGACCGCTCACGTCGATCCCGAGCTCGAGCAGCATGTCGAGCTCGCCGAGCATCACCTTCGGGTCAACCACCGTGCCCGAGCCGATCAGGCAGATCGTGTCGGGGTAAAGGATCCCCGAGGGGATCAGGTGCAGCTTCAGCACCTGGCCATCCACAACGATGGTGTGGCCTGCGTTGACCCCCCCCTGATAGCGCACCACCACATCGGCGGAGCGGCTCAGCAGATCGGTGATCTTGCCCTTACCTTCGTCGCCCCACTGCGCACCGATGACGACAACGTTGGCCAAGGACACAGCGGCCCGAAGCCGCTTCTAAGCACAAACAGAGAGCCTCTCAGATGGCCTGCCGTTTCGTCAAAGGCTGGCTGCTGCGCCTGGTCTCAGGAGCCGCGAACCACCGTTGATTCGGCACTCTTGAGTTCTTTCTTGAGGCGTGCCTGCAGGGCTTCGGGCAGGGGGCGGTTCGGATAATTGGCGTAATGGCCGGCCAGGGAATTGAGCGCCGTCTGCATCGTTGTGAACGAACTCAGGCCATTCACTGCCTGGCGGGGGCGGTAGCGGGCCACGTAATCGTTCATCAGCGCCCGGGCCTGCTGTTCAGCAGCAGGGCGCTCGGGATCATCGGCACTCAGGGCGATGGTCCCCAAGAGGGTGTCGGCCACGGCCACGGTGTCGTCCACGTAGTTGCCGCTCAGGCCGCTGGCCGAGGCGCTGCAGGCGCTCAGCAGCAGCACGCCGGCGAGGCACAACGGTGTCAGCAGACGGACGATCGGCCTGAACAACGCTGCCAGTCCCGCGGCAAGACCTGAAAGCGACACGGGCATGGAGGCGAAGGCAGCAAGGAATCCATCCTAAGTGGGCTGCTCCGGCAGGCCGCGCCGGTCCTGCACAAGCCTGGGCAGCAGCAGCGGCAGCAGATCGGCGCTGGCCAGGTCCTGGCGCCTGTTGCCCTGACGTTCGACCAGCTCGATCTGACCGCCAGCGGCGCCGCGGCCCACCACCACTCTCCAGGGAATGCCGATCAGATCGGCGTCCTTGAACTTGACGCCAGCCCGTTCGCTGCGGTCGTCGAGCAGGACCTCGACGCCGGCCTCCTCGAGTTCGCTGTACAGCTGCTCGGCCAGCTGGGCCTGGGTCGGGTCGTCGTTGTTGGCGGGAACGACCACCACCTCGTACGGGGCGATCGAAACAGGCCAGCAGATGCCCTGCCCGTCGTGGTGCTGCTCCACAGCCGCCTGGGCCAGGCGCGAGACGCCGATGCCGTAACAGCCCATCCACAGGGCCTCGTTCTGACCGTTCTCGTTGGTGAAGCTGGCCTCGAGCGCCTGGGAGTACTTGCGTCCGAGTTGGAAGATGTGACCCACCTCGATGCCGCGGGCGGCTTGCAGGCGCTGCTGTGGGTCATGCACGCAGGCATCACCGGGCTGGGCGCTGCGCAGATCCACCGTGTTGATCGTCCAGTCGCCCCCGGCACCCAGGTTGCTCCAGCTGGCGCCGACCAGGTGGGTGTCTGGCTTGCAGCCGCCGCACACGAACAGCGGCAGGGCGCTGGCGGTGCCATCGGCCAGCCGCAGGAAACGGGGCTGCCAGCTGCGGGCGCCGGCCAGCACTTCGTCGCTCAACTGCGGTCCCAGACTGCCGAACGGCAAGGGGGCCAGCCCTTCGGCCTGCAGGTGATCGGTGCTGATCGGGGCGATCTCCAGCAGGGCGCCGGCCCCCGGCTCGGCCCACGCGCTCACCGCATTGGCCAGTTTCACGTCATTGAGCTGTTGATCACCCCGCAGGCAGATCAGCAGTGGTTGGGGCCGCCCCTCGGCAAACCGGGCCAGTAGCAGCAGCACCTTGATGGTCTGGGTCGGATCGAAACCGTGGGCGCCGCACAGCTGCTCGATGCTGGCCAGGCCGGGGGTGGCCAGTTCGGCGAGCGGGGTCTCCGGCAGGACCTTGGCTGCGGGCGGCAATGAGACAGCCCGTTCCTGGTTGGCGGCATAACGGCCGTCCCCACTGGTCAGGATCAAGTCCTCACCGGCTTCGGCGGTGACCATGAACTCCTGGCTGGCCGAACCGCCGATGGCGCCGCTGTCGGCCTCAACGGCGACCGCCCGCAGTCCACAACGGGCGAAGATGCGCCGGTAGGCCTGGTCCATGGCGGCATAGGTCTCGCGCAGCGAGGCCTCATCGGCATGAAAGGAATAGGCGTCTTTCATGATGAATTCTCGTCCGCGCATCAGGCCGAAGCGGGGACGGATCTCATCGCGAAATTTGGTCTGGATTTGATAGAGATTGACCGGTAGCTGGCGGTAGGACTGCAACAGATCTGCCGCCAGGCTGGTGATCACCTCCTCATGGGTCGGGCCCAGGCCCAGTTCCCGCCCCTGTCGGTCGAGCAGGTGAAACATGATGCCCTCACCGGCGGTGTAGCCCGCCCAGCGGCCACTGCGTTGCCACAGCTCAGCCGGTTGCAGCTGGGGAAGCAGGGTCTCCAGGGCACCGGTGGCGTCCATTTCTTCGCGGACGATGCGTGACACCTTCTGCAGCACCCGCCAGAGCAGGGGCAGGTAGGCGTAGATCCCACTGCTCACCCGCCGGATGAAGCCGGCCCGCAGCAGCAGGCGATGCGAGGGAATCTCGGCTTCGGCCGGGTCGTCCCGCAGCGTCACCAGCAACAGGCGGGAGACGCGCATGGAAGGCGGAAGAACGGCTGGCCGGAACCTATCACCGCTGGTTTCCGGGCTTGGCTGCAGGGATCGGAAACCTCTGGTAAGGTCGCTGCGTCCCGCGGTTCCCACGGTCGTCTCATGCTTCCCCAGTCGGTGCCCCAAGGCGGCCTGGGCGGTCCCCTGGCCTCTGGTGCAGAGCTGGGGCATGCTCCCCTGATGCCGGCCGACAACCCCGATGCCGATGCCCTGATCGGCATCGATGACGTGCAGAAGGCGCTCAACCGTTCGCGGGCGTCGGTGTATCGCTACACCAACACTGACCCTCGCAATCTCAACCCTCCGTTCAACCCGCGCCGGCTCAATCCGGAATACCGCAGCGATCAAAAAGATCCGTTGCTGTTCCACCCCAACGAGGTGGCACGTTTTGCCCGTGATGTGTTGCGGATCAAGGAAGTCACAGTCGAGGTGCTCAATTCACCCTCGACGGCCACACAACAATTGCTGAGCGCGATTCTCGACGAGCTGCGGGTGATCCGCCAGCGCCTCGATCAGTTCGAGGGGCGACCTACCGAGATCGGATCCAGGCGGGACCAGCACGGTCAGGCCCGGCCAGCGGCCTGAGCCGACTGGGCTCAGGGAAGCTTTTGCAGCAGAAAGCCACAGACGCTGAGCGCCTGAAAGATCGGTGCAGGATCGCTGAATCCCGCCGCTTCGACCAGGGCTGCCAGCCGGCTCAGTCCGATCGGGTGAACACCCTGGGTCAGCCCGCTGAAGGCTGCTTCGGCAGCGTTGACACCGCTGGCCTTCTGAAACCCCAGCCAGGCCGACTCGACCTGCTGCTGCAGCGGCGAACGTTCGGGCGCCATCAGATCGACGAGCACCAGCTGACCTCCGGGCTTGAGGCTGCGGGCCAGGGCCGTCAAAAAGGCCAGTTTGCTGCCGTCATCGGCTAGGGACTGGAGCACTAGCACCGATAGGGCACCATCAAAGGTTCCATCGGCATCGAGATTCTCGACGGTTGTGCGTTGCCAGTGGATGCTGGGGCCGCCGCTGGCGGGGGCCAGGCGCCGTTGGGCCTCGGACAGCATGGCTGCCGAAGGGTCGATCGCCCACAGCTGCCAATCGGGACGCTGGGCCTGGGCTTCCAGCAATTCGGCCCCGGTGCCGCAACCCGCCACCAGCACCGAGGCGCCGTTGCGGCCTGCCTGGGGGGAGGCCGCCAGCAGCGCCACCGCCAGGCGAGCCAGGCTGGCGTAGCCCGGCACCAGCTGCTGCACGATCAGGTCGTAGCCCCCAGGCTGCTGTTCGCGAGAGGCTGCGGCATCAGGGCAGAGGTCGGCCACGGCGATCGGCGAACGGAAGCTCCCTGGCAACCTATCGGTCCTGGGATCGTTGCTGCCATTTGCAGCTGAAGGTTGCGGGGCTGGCCGCTGCCGAACGCAGGGACGACGGCGTGGCTTAAGTTGGGCGGCGCCAGTCCCCCCCACAGCAGCCGTGCCCACCATCCGTTTCGAACAGGAAGGCCAGCAGGTCGGCTGCATCGAAGGGGCCAACCTGCGCAAGGCTGCTCTCGATGCGGGCGTCAACCCTTACAAGGGCCTCAACAACCTCAACAACTGCGGTGGCCTGGGCCAGTGCGGCACCTGTGTGATGGAGGTGGTCGAGGGGATGCAGAACCTTTCTCCCCGCAGCGATGTGGAAGAGGTGTATCTGGCTGACCGCCCAGCCAACTTCCGTCTCAGCTGCCGCACCACGGTCAATGGAGATGTGACCGTGCGCACCCGTCCGACCAACGCCGTGGGCAAGGGCTCCAACAGCCTGGTCGGGGCGCTCAAGGCCCTGGTGGGCCGTTGAGGCTCTACAGCTACGGCGCCTGCTCCACCTGCCGCAAAGCCCTCAGCTGGCTTGCGCAGCAAGGCCATGTGGTTGAGACCATCGACATCACAACCCAGCCGCCCACCGCGGTTGAGCTGCGGCTTGCCCTTGACCAGCTTGGCCGCAAAGCCCTGCTCAATACCAGTGGAAAGCGTTACCGCGAGCTGGGTGCGGCGACCATCGCCGCCATGGATGACGAGCAGCTGCTGGAGCTCCTGGCTGTCGATGGCCGTTTGATCAAGCGGCCTGTGTTGATCACCGATGACCAGCGGATCGTGACCGGTTTCAAGCTGGAGGCCTGGCAGGCTCTGCTGGGCTGATCCCGTCATCGACGCGGTTGTTGCGCGCCATCAGCTGGTCGAGCTCTTCGATCAGCAAGCTGACGCCGGTGCGGTTGATCTGGCTGAGATAGGTGCCCTTGAAGGTCTCGATCAGGGCGGTGAGCAGCTCCTGGGTCTGGTTGAGGACGGGGCCGTTCTCGAGCGCCACCGCCAGCTCCTCCCAGAACCTGTCAATGCAACGCTGCATCAGTTCGAGTTGGGCGGTGTCACGGCGGGCCAACTGATTGCCCGTGCTGCGCGACAGCTCCAACAGGTTGCGGACCATGCCTGCCCCCAGTTGGCGGCTGAGTTCGGATTCGACCTGCAGCAACGGCTGTAGCTGCCGCAGCGGAGGGGGCACCATCGTGCCCTGCAGGCTCTGCCTCAGGCTGTAGCTGAGCAGTCCCTGCAGTTCAGGGGCAAGACGGGGTGCCACCTGGCTCAGCAGCAGCGGACCCCAGATGCGGACCAGGGCCACCAGTTCCTGTTCTTCGGTTGAACCCACGCTCTGGTGGCTGCGCAGAGCTCTGATCCTCTGGGGCCATTGCCGTGAACGGATCAGGGACTGGCTGCCATCGAGCAGCTGCAGGGCCAGCACTTCAAACAGTTCGAGCGCCAGTAGCGCGACCACCGCGCGGCTGATCACGGCGCGCAGCGGTTCAATGTTGATCAGCCCGCTGGTCTGTAGCCGCTCAAGCACCGGCAACAGCCGCAGCCAACGCCAAAAGGGCAGCAACAGCGGCAGGTCGATCCAGCGGCGCAGCACCGCATCCCGCCAGCTGAGTCCGGGCAGACGGCGCCGCAGGCGGATCACCCGCAAGGCGATGTCCAGGGCGAACACGCTCTGGAACAGCAGCAGATCCAGGCGCCAGACGTGATCGGTGGGATGGCCGTTCTCATCGATCGAGCGCCAGTAGTTGGTCTCCACCAGGGGCAGGATCTGCTGGCGCCAGAACCGCTGTTCCTGCGGCCAGGGATGGGCCGCCAGCCAGGCCGGGCTCAGCACCCGGCTGGCTGCCGTCTTGGCCGAGTCGCTGTCGGCCCGTTGGCGCAGCCGGCTTTTGATCTTCTCGAGGGTGCCCGAGCTGTTGGAGGCCAGAAACGGATTGCTGTCGATCAGGTTGTGGGTGAGTTCGGCCTGCCGCCGAAGGGCCTGTTGCTGGGTCGCGCTCAATCCGCCGTTGCGCGGCCCCGCCATCGCCTGCTCGAGCTGGGCGAAGTGGCTTAGGTAGGCCTGGGTTTCGCGATGCGGCTCGATGCCCTTGAGCGGGTCGATCCAGGGAGTGACATCGGGCAGCATTCCCAGGGGGATCACCAGGGGCACCCCCGGCAGGGGGTAAAGGTTGCGTTGCAGCCAAAAACTGCGCAGCGGCACATAGGTCAGGTCAAAGGCCACCCACAGCAGGTTGAGGCTGGCCCAGATCGCCACAAAGCGGTCCCAGCCCAACCCGAGGGCGCCGCGGCTGGGCGAGCGCAGCGCATGCCAACGGGGTCGGGCCATGCGTGAAGGTGGCGACGTCTGCCTAATCTGCCGTGTCCGGCCCTTTGCAGCAGCGTTCTCCTTGGCTGACCACAGCGGTGAATCCAGTCCCTCCGGCATCGAGCCGGTTGCTGCCACTCAGCCCCAGCCGTCGGACAGCCCCTGGCCGTTTTGGCGCAGTGTGCTGATCACCCTGGCGGTGGCGTTGGGCATCCGCCACCTGTTGGTCGAGGCGCGCTACATCCCTTCAGGGTCGATGTTGCCGGGCCTGCAGATACAGGATCGCCTGTTGGTGGAAAAGCTGACCTATCGCAGCCGTGCGCCCCGCCGCGGCGAGATCGTTGTCTTCAGGGCACCCCATGCGTTTGATCCGGTGCTGTCGGGGGGCAGCAAGCCAGCACCCCTGTCTTGCCTGCCGAGCAACATTCCGTTGATCAACAAACTGCCCGGGTTCTCCAATCCAGCCTGTGATGCCTACATCAAGCGGGTGATCGGTCTGCCTGGAGAGCGCATCAGCGTCGATCCCAGCGGGCGGGTCACCATCAATGGCCTGCCTCTGCGGGAGCCCTATGTGACCAACTATTGCCCCTTTGATGGCCGCAGCCTCAGCGGCTGCAAGACGCTGGACACGGTTGTTCCGAAAGGGCGCGTCGTGGTGCTGGGCGACAACAGGTCCAGCAGCTGGGATGCTCGTTACTGGCCCGGCGGTCCTTTTCTGCCGGATTCCGAGATTCTGGGACGGGCCTTCTGGCGGATCTTCCCGTTTGATCGAAGCGGCAGCCTCTGAGTCGCCTCAGCCCAGCTGCCAGTCGGCGCTGGGCAGCAGCCCGCTGGCCCTCACCAGCCCCTGCACCACCGCCCCGGGTTGCAGGGGCTGGTTGGCAGCCAGCGAGCCCCTGCCGCCCGGCGGCCAGGGCCAGTGGGCGGCAGGGTCAAACAGCAGCCAGCGGCGGCAGCCGGTTCCCAGCACCTCTGGAGGCAGGCCCAGCAGGCTGCAGGGTCCCCAGCACAGGGCCTGCCACAGCCGTTCGATCGGCCAGTGGTCCTCCTGGACCAGGGCCTGCCAGAGCAGCGGCAACACGATGCCGTGGCCGGCCAGGCCGACCCGCCGCTGGTCGATCGGTAGCAGTTGCTCCTCGGCATCGAGGGCCTGATGGTGCACCGCCACCGCGGTGATCAGGCCGGCACCCAGGGCGCGGCGCAGGGCGGCGCGATCCCCGGGTCCACCCAGCGGCGGCTCGAGCCGCCAACCATTGCTGGTCGGATGCAGGGCGCCGCTGTCGGTCACCAGGTGCCACCAGTGCACCGTTGCCAGCGGATGGCAGCTGGCGGCTTCCAGGGCCTCCACCGCTTCAGCGGTGGACAGGTTCATCGCCACCAGCCGCCGTTGCCGGTGGCTCTGCTGCAGGCTGATCAGGCTGGCCAGCGGCAGGCTTTCACTGCAGACGGGATCGATCGGCCAGCCCCCGCGCAGGGCTTCGACCCGTTCGCGCACCAGGCCTCCGCCGTTGAGGCTGCGCAGCCGGGGCGCAAGCAGCAGCGGCCTGTCGCCCAGTTCACCCAGTTCCAGACTGCGAAGCAGCAGGCCTGGGGAGCCGAGCTCGGGGCTGCCTGCCAGGCCGATCGCCCCCGCCGCCAGAAGTTCGCTGTGGGGTGCGAGCTCCTGGTCGGCATTGCTGCGGCTCACACTGCCCCAGAGATGGAGTCGCAGGGGCAGGGGCCAGCCCAGGCCCAGTTGGTCGGGGTGGTCACGGGCCGGCACCCCCCAGGGCAGCAGCGCCACCTGGCCATAGCCGCCCCGCACGGCAGCGTCAGCCAGGCTGGTTAGCGTTTCTGCCCGCCCCAGCAGCGGTTGCTCGAGCACGCTGTGGGGGTCAACCAGGGTCGGCGCCAACAGCCAGCCCCGGCCATCCTGAGGGTGCAGGCCCAGGGCTTCGGCATGGCGGCTGGTGCCATCGGTGCCATCGTCCAGGGCCAGCAGCTCGCCGTCGGCAGCGATCAGGGCCTGACCAACCGCCACAGGTTGGCCTGGCCCCCTGAGAAGGCGCAGGTTCTGCAGCCAGATGGCGGTGGGCTCAGGCATCGGGGCAGCTCAGGCCAGCCTCTTGGGCCTCAGAGAGCCCCGGCGGCCGTGCGATCGAGAACACCCCCAAGATGATGGGTCAGGTTCATCGCGGCCACCACCGGCGTCGCTGCCGCGCCCTGGGGGTAGTCGATCACGGTGATGCCCCCATTGCCCTGTTTGATGGCCCAGATGTCGGCCGGTTTGAGCCCCAGCAAGGCGCAAAGAATGGTCTTGTTGACCGCATCGTGGGCCACCACTAGGGCGGTTTCGTGGCTGGCAAGGGAGAGCGCGATCCGTTGCCAGGTCTGCAGCGAACGGTCCCAGACCTGCTGCAAGGTCTCACCCTCGGGCATCTGCACGGTCTGGGGAGCCACCTTCCAGGCCTCCAGCAGCTCGGGCCAGCCAGCGGCGATCTCCGATTCGAGCTGCCCCTCCCAGAGGCCATGGCCAATTTCGACCAGGCCCCGGCTGCTGGTCAGCGGCACCCCGGGGTGGGGCCGCAGGATCGCCTCGGCGGTCTGCCGAGGGCGGGCCATCGAGCTGGTGTAGGCGCGGTCGATGTGCACCGGAGCGAGGGCTTTGCCGGCCGCCTCGGCTTGTGCCAGGCCGTTGGTGTTGAGCGGAATGTCGATCTGGCCCTGGAAGCGGCCCTGACGATTCCAGTCGGTCTCGCCGTGGCGCACCAGCACCAGCCTGGGGCCCGCGCTGCGCGGGGGCAGGCCCTGCCCCAGGTGGGCGGTGCTGTTGAGCGACTCGATCTGCACGCCGCCGGCGGTCAGGTTGAACACCGACACCGAGCCGTTCTCGACGCGCAAGCGACGGAAGTGCGTGGCAGGCAGATCCAGCAGCCGCAGCATCAGCGCCCGCAGGATCGCGTTGTGGGCGACCACGAGTACGGTCTGCTGCGCCTCACCGGCAAGGGCGGCGCCGTGGTCGTTGCGCAGCCGTTGCACGAACCGCTCGGCCTGGTCCATCAGCGCCAGCAGCGGCCTGACCCGCTGACCGGTGCTGTCGGTCAGCTCTAGCTGGTGGGGGGCTGTGCGCCAGATCTGCTCGTCGTCGCCAAAGCGTGCCCGGACCTCGTCGCGGGTCAGGCCGCTCCAGGGGGCCAGATCGATCTCCAGCAGCAGCGGATCCTGGATCAGGGTCAACTGCTGCCCCTGGGCGCTCAGCAGACCCAGAGCGGTGTCGCGGGCGCGCCGCAACGGAGAGCTGTAGGCCGCATCAAGGGTCAGCTCCTGCAGGGCCTGGCCGGTGCGGTGGGCCTGCTCCTGCCCCTGGGGTGTGAGAACCGAAAGGTCATCTCGGCCCTGGATGCGCTGTTCGAGATTGAAGCTGCTCAGCCCATGGCGGACCAACACAAGCCGAAGCGACACGGTCTGGCTGCTGCTCGCCAGGCACTGTATTGGAGCGGTTCTGCTCCACCTGCCTCGAGAATCGCCGGGTCCAGTGCTGCGGTCACACTGCCGGCATGAGCAACCCATCCCCCCCGGCCGATGCCTGGCGCAGTTTCAAAGGCCTGCTGGCCCTGCTGAGCCTGTTGCTGTGTCTGTTGCTCTGGCTCAATGGGCTGCTGGGCAGCCTTGAGCGGCCGTCGGTGGGCAATGCCCTGCTGCTCCGTCAGCAGGAGCTGGCCGTGCTGGCCCAACCGCTGGTGCCGCCAGCCCTGGCCCAGCCGTTGCTGGGGGCAGATCCCCGTCGACAGCTGCGGCAGGAGCTGGCCCGGCAGGCCGCCTCCAGTGCCCTGCCGCTCGAGCAGCAGCGGCTCTGGGCGCTGCTTGAGCAGCAGGGCGGCGACAGGGAGCTGGCCCGGCAGCTTCAGGATGGCCTGGCACCGCCCACCCAGCCGCAGCCGGGCATCGCTGGGTCCCTTCAGCTGGTCCTGGCCTGTGAACTTTCAGACCCCGCCAGCCCCTGTGCCGTGCCCAGCGGCCTTGCCCGCCAGGCCCTGCTGCGGTTGCTGCTGATCACCCTGGCGCCGGCTTTGTTGATGCTGCTGGGGGGCCTGCTGCTGCTGCGTCAGCTGTGGCTGATGGCGCGCCGTCGCACAGGCCCCCCCGCACCGCTGCAGGGGCCAGCGCTGTCGTTGGTCGATGTGACCCTGCTGGTGGCGGGTGGGTTTGTGGTGGTTGGCGAGTTGCTGACGCCCCTGCTGGTGGCCCCTGTGCTGACGCGGCTCCTGGCCCCGCTGGCGTCGGATCCTGCCCTGCAGCAGGCGGCTGCGGTGCCCTTGCTGTATCTGTCCCTGATGGTCGGCCCGCTGGCCCTGCTGGCCTGGTTGCTGTCGGGCCTGGGACAGGCGCCGGCCGCGGGCTGGCTGCAGTGGCGTTGGCAACCCTGGCCCCAGGGCCTGCGACTGGCGCTGGCGCAACTGTTGATGGTGCTGCCGGTTGTGGCGCTGTCTGGCTGGTTGCTCGAGCGGCTGTGGTCCGATCCATCGGGCAGCAACCCCCTGCTTGACATGGTTCTGACGACCCCCAGCAGCCTGGCCCTGCTGTTGTTGGCGCTCACGGCTCTGGTGCTGGCGCCTTTGTTTGAGGAGACCCTGTTTCGTGGTGTGTTGCTGCCGGTGCTGGCCCGTCGCTGGGGCCGCGGTTGGGGGGTGCTGCTCAGCGCCGCTGCCTTTGCCCTGGCCCACCTGAGCCTGGGCGAGCTGCTGCCCCTGTTCGTGCTGGGACTGGGTCTGGGCCTGTTGCGGCTTCAGAGCGGTCGGCTCGGGGCCAGTGTGCTGATGCATGGGCTCTGGAATGGGCTCACGTTCGCCAACTTGTTGTTGCTGGCGGGCTGAGGCCTTGCCGACCCCGGTGCCGGGTGGTTCACTTGCGCAGAGTCATCCACCCTCCTTGGTCGCCACCCCGCTTCAGCAGTCTCAGACGCGTCAACAGCGGGGTTCGAATGGTCGTCAGCGACGCCCTTCGACCCGGTTCGTGCGGCCCCTGTCGCTGATCGAGGGTTCCCTTTCGGCCCGCAAGGTGGTGCGTCAGGCCCCATGGCTGGCCGGATTGCATCGCCTCACCGATGGCGCTCTGGTGGGCCTGGGAGTCTCCATGCTGGGTCTGAGCGCCCTGACCCTTCATTGGCAGAACCAGTGGGGCAGCAGCTACCGCGCCCTAGAAGCCACTCAGGTGCTCGAGCATCGTCTGCAGGAGTCGGCAGCACTGCTCGAACAGCACCATCTGGGTGCGGTGCGCAAACCCGGTTGGCTGGTGCCCACCAGCAGTGATCAGTTGGTCCACCTGCCGCCACCGTCTTCGCGGTCGCAGCCAGGACCTCTGGCCGCTGTGACCCAGGGCCTGCAATGGCGCCTCGTCGCCTCCGGTTACTGAGATGGTTGCGCCGTCGCAGCGCCCCCCGCGCCCGCGGCGGGTGGTGAGCCTGCAACCGGTTCCTGTGGGCCGTCTGATGGCGGTCTTCGCCATTCTTTCTGCTGGGCTGCTGGGGCTGGGGCTGCGCCTGGCCTGGCTGCAGATTGTCGAACGGGGCACCTTGCAGGCCCGGGCCCGGGCCATCCAGACCCAGTCGATCGCACCGATCGGCAAGCGCCGCACGATCGTCGATCGCAACGGCCGTCTGGTGGCGCTCGATGAGCAGCGGTTCAGTCTGTGGGCCCATCCCCGCTATTTCAATTTTCCGGGTGATGAGCCGCAGCAGATCCGCAAACCTGACGAGGTTGCCGCCCGGCTGGCCACTGTCCTGGCCGTGCCGAAGCAGGCCTTGCTGGCGACCATGGGCGGCCGCAGCACCGGGATCCGACTGGCGAGTGACCTGGATCCCGAGACGGCCCAGCGGGTCCGACAGCTCGGCATTAGCGGCCTGGACCTGGAGGCCTACCCCCATCGCATCTACCCCCAGGGGCCCCTGTTCGCCAATGTGGTGGGTTTTCTCAACCTCGAGCGCGTGCCTCAGGCGGGGCTTGAACAGAGCCGGGACCGCGATCTACGCCGCCACGAGGACACCCTGCGCATGCGGCGCGGGGCCGATGGCACCCCACTGCCCGAAGGACTGTCGGCCGGCTCCCTCTACGGCGACGACCTGCGTCTGCAGCTGACCCTGGACGCCCGCCTGCAGCAGGTGGCCCAGCAGGCTCTGGCCCGCCAGATCAAGAAATGGAATGCCAAGCGGGGCGCTGCCCTGGTGATGGATGTTCGCAACGGCGAGATGCTCGCCCTTGCCTCCTCCCCCACCTACGACCCCAACCGCTTTTGGTCGTTCAAGCCCGGGCTGTTTCGGGAGTGGTCCGTGCAGGACCTATACGAACCAGGGTCGACGTTCAAGCCGATCAACCTGGCTCTGGCCCTGCAGGAAAAG
This sequence comes from uncultured Klebsiella sp., assembly GCA_964546045.1. Classification (GTDB taxonomy): domain Bacteria; phylum Cyanobacteriota; class Cyanobacteriia; order PCC-6307; family Cyanobiaceae; genus RGUW01. Next base: position 22,637 of record CAZJIF010000002.1, read on the forward strand.
GCCATCGATCCGGCCGGCAAAGTCAGCGACAACGGCTCCCTGACCATCGGCGGTTGGCCGATCTTCAATCACGACCGCAAGGCCAATGGACTGATCGATTACCCCACTGTGCTGCAGGTCTCCAGCAACGTGGCGATGGTCCAAGCCATGGCCAAGGTCAAGCGCGACCGCTTCTGGCATTGGCTGCGCACCTTTGGCATCGACGGCAGACCGGACACCGACCTGCCAGGGGCCGTGGCCGGTCAGCTCAAGGATCGTCAGGCCTTCATCAGCCAGCCGATCGAACCGGCGGTCGCCGCCTTTGGCCAAGGATTTTCCCTGACTCCGCTGAAGCTGATTCAGTTGCACGCCATGCTGGCCAACGGTGGTCGGCTGGTGAGCCCCCACATCACCCGAGGCCTGCGGTCTGGGGATGCCCTGGCTTCGGCCCCTGCCGCCACGGGGCTGCCACTGCTGGATCCTGCCGTGACCAGGGTGGTCATGGGCTGGATGGAAGCTGTGGTCGAGCGCGGAAGCCTCCCGGTCAAGACCCCTGGGTACCGCATCGGCGGCAAGACCGGCACGGCCCAAAAGGCCGAAAACGGTGTCTACATCCCAGGTGCCCTGATCACCAGTTTTGTCGGGCATCTGCCGATGAACGACCCCCGTTATGTGGTGCTGGTCGTCGTCGACGAGCCCAAGGGAGGCAATGTCTATGGATCGACGGTGGCGGCACCGGTTGCCAAGGAGATCATCGACGCCCTGCTGGTGCTCGAGAAGATCGCCCCGTCGCGGCCACCCGGACCCCAGTTGCAGCTCAGCAAGCGTCAGGGCTGAGCTAACAATCCAACACACACATCTGTGCCATCCACTGGGCATCCCGGCAGACCTGGCTAGCCTGAGGCCATCAGGGACCCTGAATCTCCCAACCGCATGGCCAACCTGCTTGATCAACTCGCCGCCATGACGGTGGTGGTCGCCGACACCGGGGACATTGATGCGATCCGCCAGTTCACCCCTAGGGATGCAACCACTAACCCGTCGTTGATTCTGGCGGCAACGCAGATTGCGACCTACCAGGATCTGATCGACCGCTCGCTGCGTGAGTCGCGGGCCGTCATGGGGGCCGATGCCTCCGCCGAAGCCGTTGTGCTTGAGGCACTTGACGAAATCTGTGTGACGTTCGGCAAGGAGATTCTCAAGATCGTTCCTGGTCGGGTCTCCACCGAGGTCGATGCCCGCCTGAGTTTCGACACCGAAGCCACCATCGCCAAGGCACACAAGCTGATCGGCCTGTACAACCAGGCCGGCATCGGCAACGAGCGGGTGCTGATCAAGATCGCCTCCACCTGGGAGGGCATCCGTGCCGCTGAACAGCTCGAAAAGGAGGGGATTCACTGCAACTTGACGCTGCTGTTCGGCTTCGCCCAGGCCGTTGCCTGTGCCGAGGCTGGCGTCACCTTGATCTCCCCGTTTGTCGGCAGGATCCTCGATTGGTACAAGAAGTCCACCGGCAGGGATCATTACCCTGGCCCGGAGGATCCGGGGGTGATTTCGGTCAGTCGGATCTTCAATTACTTCAAGACCTACGGCTATAAGACCGAGGTCATGGGGGCCAGCTTCCGCAACATCGAGGAGATCATCGAGCTGGCCGGATGCGATCTGCTGACGATTTCACCCGTGCTGCTTGATCAGTTGCGCTCCAGTGATGGTGATCTGGTGCGCAAGCTCAACGCTTTTGACCCCGCGGCCAGTGAAGCCCAGATCCATCTGGATGAGGCCAGCTTCCGCCAGATGCTGGCGGCCGATCGGATGGCCAGCGAAAAGCTGGATGAGGGCATTCGTGGCTTCTGCAAAGCCATCGAAACCCTGGAGGCGCAACTCACCCATCGGTTGGTGGTGCTGGAGGGTGGCTCCGCTCTCAACCATGCCGCCCATGAGATCTTTCTGCTGAATGACCTCGATGGTGACGGCTGCATCACCCGCGAAGAGTGGCTGGGCAGCGATGCGGTGTTCGCCGCCCTCGACACCGACAATGACGGCCGCCTCGGGGCCGACGACGTGCGCGGTGGTCTCGGCGCCCCGTTGTCCCTGGCTGCCAGGAGTTGAAACCATGGTCAAGCCGACCGTCAACGCGCTCGACACGATGCGGGCTCTGGCCAGCAATGGCGAGGTGATTGACGTGCCTGCGGGTGGCGTGATCTTTCGCTCGGGCGAGTCGGGCGAGTGCATGTTCGGACTGCTCGAGGGCCAGGTGCAGCTCAGCTGGAACGGCGACAGCGGTCACGAGGACATCAAGGCCGGTGACGTCTTCGGCGCCGGGGCCCTTGTCACCGCCGACCATCGCCGTTATGGCAACGCCACCGCGATCACCGATTGCAGGGTGCTGGTGATGAACCGCGAGAAGTTCCTCTTTGCGGTGCAGGAGTCGCCGATGTTTGCGATCGAGCTGCTCGGTTCGATCGACCAACGCCTACGGCAGCTCAAGGACAGCAGCCGCTTCGTCTGAGGACGGTCAGGATCCCTGGAACAGCAGCCTGCGGATCACCCGCTGGGCAATGTCGCCGTAGCCCATCTCCCCCGAGAGGATCTGGGCGATGCGCTGGGGAGCTGTGGGCCGCTTGACGCCCAGCTGATACCCGATCTTTGGGACCCGGTAAAACACCTGGGCGATGCGTTTGCCCCAGGCCATCGAATCGCCCCATTGTTGGCGCATCTGCTGGCTGTAGGCCGCTAACGCCGTTGGCTCGCCCCGCAGCCAGCCATCCAGGGCCTCGGCCGCCAGTGTGCCGCTCAGCAGGGCCGGGCGGATGCCCTCGGCCAGAAAGGGGTCACACAGGGATGCGGCGTCACCGACCACCAGTACGCCGTCGCCGTGCAGTCGGTGATGGCCATCCCAGATGCGCAGGGCCGATGTCTGCCGGACACCGGCATCGACTGGCAGGCCCAGGTCTGGCAGCAACCGCTGCAGCACCGCTTCGCTGTCGGCCTGGTCGCGGCCGATGAAGGTGCCCACCCCGATGCTGGTGCCGCCCTGGCGTGGGAACGCCCAGGAAAATCCATGGTGCACCAGGCCGAACTCGAACCGTGCGGTGTCGGGTTCGAGCACCGGGCCCTCGACCTCGACCGCCAGGGTCGTGGCGTAGCGGGGGCGCAGGGCACCCAGCCCCAGGGGCGCGGCCAGGGTGTCAGCGCTGCCTGTGGCAATCACCAGGCTGCGCGCCCGCAGGCTGCCGGCCGGCCCCTGCAGCAGCCAGCAGTCGCCCTGGCGCACCAAGCCCGTGATCGGCATGTCAGTGCGCAACGCGGCACCGGCTGCGGTGGCCTGCTCGAGCAGGAAAGCGTCCAGGCGCGAGCGGCGCACGATCCAGAAGGGTGCCTCTCCCGGCAGCTCGGCGATCACCGGATCCTCCAGGCACCAGGTGAAGCGCACGCGGCGGATCACCTGGTCGACGGCCGGGCTCAGATCAAAGGGAAACCAGCGCTGCACCGAGGCGGCCATGCCGCCGCCACAGGGCTTGGAGCGGGGCACAGGGCCTTGCTCGAGCACGATGACCGAGCGGCCTCGCAACGCCAGATGGGCGGCGCAGCTGGCGCCGGCGGCACCGCCGCCGACCACCGCCACATCAACGGGGCTGCTCACACCTTGAGAATGTCAGCTTCCTTCTCGGACAGCTGCTTCTCGAGTTCGGTGATGAACTTGTCGGTCAGCTTCTGAACTTTGTCCTGCTCGTCGCGACTCTGATCCTCGGACAGCTCACTGTCCTTCTCCTGCTTCTTGATTTTGTCGATTGCATCGCGGCGGATGTTGCGCAGGGCCACCTTGCCTTCTTCGGCGTATTTGGCCGCCAGTTTGCACAGCTCCTTGCGGCGATCTTCGGTCAGCGGCGGAATGTTGATGCGGATCACCTTGCCGTCGTTGTTGCAGGTGAGGCCCAGGTCGCTGGTCGCGATCGCCTTTTCGATCACGGCCATGGCCGAGGTGTCGAAGGGCTGAATCTGGATGGTCTGTGAATCGGGAGTTGTCAGGTTGGCCAGCGACTTGAGTGGTGTATCGCTGCCGTAGTACTCGACCTGGATCTTGTCGAGCAGCGAGGGGTTGGCCCGGCCGGTTCTGATCGTGTTGAAGGTGCGCTGGGTGGCATCCAGCGACTTGCGCATGCTGGCTTCGAGGTCCATGGCTCAGGGGGTGATGCGGGTGCCGATCGGTTCGCCGGCCACGGCCCGGCCGATGTTGCCCGGGCCGAACAGATCAAACACCACGATCGGGATGGCATTGTCCTTGCAGAGGGCGATGGCGGTGCTGTCCATCACCTCCAGCTCGCTGCTCAGCACCTCGAGGAACGTCAGGCTCTCGTAGCGAACAGCGCCCGGATGGCGGGCCGGATCCTTGTCGTAGACCCCGTCCACCTTGGTGGCTTTGAACACCACATCGGCACCGATCTCAGCCGCCCGCAGGGCAGCAGTGGTGTCCGTTGTGAAGAAGGGGTTGCCGGTGCCGGCGGCAAAGATCACCACGCGGCCCTTTTCCATGTGGCGGATCGCCTTGCGGCGGATGTAGGGCTCAGCCACCTCCTGCATCGAAATGGCGCTCTGCACCCGGGTGGGAATGCCGGCGCGCTCGAGGCCGTCCTGCAGGGTGATCGCATTCATCACGGTGGCCAGCATGCCGACGTAATCGGCGGTGGCTCGGTCCATGCCGGCGGCCGAACCCTTCAGGCCCCTGAAGATGTTGCCGCCACCCACCACGATCGCCAGTTGGGTGCCATCGGCGACGCAGGCGGCCACATCGCGGGCAATCGACTGCACGATGGCGGGGTCGATGCCATAGCCCTGCTCCCCCATCAGCGCCTCGCCGCTGAGTTTGAGCAGAACGCGCTTGTAACCCATTGATCGCCTTGATTTGTTGGAGCGTAGCAACGTCCTTAGAACTCGATGCCTTTCTGGGCCTTGACCCCCTGCTCGCGGAAGGGGTGGCGCACCAGCTTCATCTCGGTCACCAGATCGGCGCGCTCCAGCAGCGCCTGTGGTGCCCCCCTGCCCGTCAGGGCCACGTGGGTGAGTTCGGGGCGCAGGGCCAGCCCTTCCAGCACCTGGTCAACCTCGAGGTAGCCCAGTTTCAGGGCCACGTTGACCTCATCGAGCACCACCAGCTTGCGGCGTCCGTCGGCCAGGTAGCTGCAGGAGCGTTCCCAGGCGGCCTGCACCAGGGCCCGGTCGCGCTCGCGGTCCTGGGTCTCCCAGGTGAATCCTTCGCCCAGGGCATGCCAGGCGAGTTCATCGCCGAACAGCTCGAGCGCCTTGGCCTCGCCGGGCTGCCAGCCCCCCTTGATGAACTGCACCACCGCCACCGCCTCGCCATGACCCAAGGTGCGCAGCACCAGCCCCAGGGCGGCCGTGGTCTTGCCTTTGCCCTCGCCGGTGAACACCAGCACCAGCCCTTTTTCGAGATTGCGCTCGCCCACCCGCTGGCGCTGCACCTCCTGGCGTCGCTGCATGCGGGCCTGATAGGCCTGCTGTTCGCGTTCGGGGGCGAGTGCACCACCCGGGCCGATGGCGGCCGCCAGGGCGTCAAGGTCTGTGGCGGCCGCAGTCGGCTGATCTGTGGTGCTCATCGCGGGCGCCTGTGCAGCAGATGGGCCTCACTCTGGCGGCTGCAGTGGCAGCTCCGCCGGCTTCTGGGCCAGCAACCGCTGCAGGGCGCCACCCGCCAGCTGCTCGCGTCGCACCACCCGCAAGCCGGCCTGTTCGACCGCGGACCCCAGGTCGCTCGCCAGAAAATCGAGCGCGGTCTCGGTTTCGAACAGGGCGCAGAACAGGTGCTGGGGCAGGGCCATGACGCCAGTGGCCGGGTGCAGATCCAGCACCGCCAGCCAGCCACCCGGGTGCAGCAGCCGTGCGCAGCTCGCCAGCACGGCGCTGCGCTCGTTGGCGCTGAACTCGTGCAGGGCCAGGCTGATCTGGATGCCCGCCTGGCTTCTGGCGGCTAGGGGTGGGGCTTCGGCCAGACCTTCGATCCACTGGATCGCCAGGCCGGCGCGGCTGGCGCGTTCGCGGGCCTGATCAAGCGCCCGCGGCGCCACATCGAGACCTGTCACCGCCAGTCCCCGCCTGGCCAGGGCCAGGGCCCCCTCACCGCCACCGCAGCACAGATCGAGCACCGGGGCGCCAGCGGATAGCTGCCCGGCCAGCCATTCGGGTGCCAGGTCGCGGAGCCGCTGCGGGCCGCCCACCCCGGCGCTCGAGGCGGCTGTCACCGCGTCATAAAACCATCTGTGCCGGTAGGCCAGGGTCCGCAGAGGGCGCTTCATGAGGCCAAAGGCGTTCGCGGTTCCAGCCTGGCCAGGGCGGCGTCGACCGCCTGCTGCTGGTCGCGACGGGTGATCCAGTGGTGGTAGGTGCGGGTATGGATGGCCACCGAGTGACCCATCATCCGCGCCGCCACCGTGTCGGGCAGGCCGATGTGGATCGTGCGCACGGCCCAGGCATGGCGCAGGTCGTAGGGGGTGATGGGCAGCTTGTAACGATGAAACTGCTCAGCCACGCGACGTCCCACCTGTTGCAGGGTGGTGTGCCGCAGGTCCGTGCTGACGTCCGGCAATGCGTCACGCCCCGCCGCCAGGGCTTCCAGCCCGAACTGATCCACCCAGCCAGGTTGAAAGGGCCAGGCCTGGTGCTCACCGGTCTTGCTGGTGGGCAGCACGCGGATCACGCGGTCGCCACCTGGGGCCAGGGCCGACAGGTCGCAGAAAAAAGCCTCATGGTTGCGCAACCCGTAGGTGGCCAGCAATCCGTACACCAGCCGCCAGCGGGGGTTAGGGATCATCTCCTGCAGCTCGAGGATCCGGTTGTCGCTGGGCAACTGGCGGAACTGGGCCCGGTGCAGCCCGTAGCCGGCGCCCCGTTCAGCCCAGTCGGCCGGCAGCTCCAACCCGCAGTGCCGGGCCAGGGCGGCCAGGGCGGTGGTGCACTGCTGGCGGCTGCGGCTGGCTAGGGCGTAGCTCTCCAGCACCTCCAGCAGCAGCGCGGGGGTCAGTTCGGGGGCCTGGGCTGCGGCGTGGCGGCCCAGCCGCCGCAGATAGGGCAGGTAGGCGCTCGTCCAGGTGGTGCGACTGCCGGCAGGGTTGCGGCGCCGACGCGGGTCGTTGAAAAAGCTTCTTTCAAAGCTTTCCAGTTGCAGCCTGAGGGCGCTGCAGGTCTCCTTCTCTCCGGGCTGTCCCATCGCCAGGGGCGTCTGGCGGCTCTGCCACTGCTGCCAGTCGAAGCGACCCTGTTCCAGTTGCTGGTGCACCAGCAGCAACAGGTGCTGGGCCTGCTGCAGGCCCGCGGGGTCGGCGGTGCAGCCCAGGCTGAGCCGCTGGATCCGCCGTTGATCGCCGCCCCGGCGGCAGGGCAACGGGCCCCGCAGACCCAGGCGATCGCCGCGTCGCTCGAGCCGCAGCCGGATGCCGGCTGCCGCCGCCAGCTGGTTGTGCTGTTGCAGCTTCAACGCCAGGTCGGCATCGGCGGACATCGTCTGTCCTGAGCAGTTGCGGGACGTCCGAAGGTATCGGCCGTCCACGCAAAGGGCCAGCGGATCGCCAGCAGCGTTACGCTCTGCGGTTTCTGACGGCGCGAGCACGGGCATGGCCAAGGTGGGCGTGCTGTTGTTGAACCTCGGGGGTCCTGAACGCATTCAGGACGTGGGCCCGTTTCTGTACAACCTGTTCTCGGATCCGGAAATCATCCGGCTGCCGAATCCAGCCCTGCAGAAGCCGCTGGCCTGGTTGATCAGCACCCTGCGGGCCGGCAAATCCCAGGAGGCCTACCGCTCGATCGGCGGGGGGTCGCCGCTGCGCCGCATCACCGAACAACAGGCCCGCGAACTGCAGAGCACCCTGCGCAGCCGCGGCATCGAGGCCACCAGCTACGTGGCCATGCGCTACTGGCATCCGTTCACTGAGTCGGCGGTGGCCGACATCAAGGCCGACGGCATCGATCAGGTGGTGGTGCTCCCCCTGTACCCGCACTTTTCGATCAGCACCAGCGGCTCCAGTTTTCGGGAGCTGCAGCGCCTGCGGCAAGCCGATGCCGCCTTTGCAAGCCTGCCCCTGCGGTGCATCCGCAGCTATTACGACCATCCGGGTTACATCGATTCGATGGCACGGCTGATCGCCTGTGAGATCCAGGCCTGCTCAGACCAGCCCTCGGCCCATGTGTTCTTCAGTGCCCACGGTGTACCCAAGAGCTACGTCGAGGAGGCGGGCGACCCCTACCAACGGGAAATCGAGGCCTGCACGCAGTTGATCATGGATCGGCTGGCTGAGCTGCTGGGCCATGGCAACCCCCACACCCTCGCCTACCAGAGCCGGGTGGGCCCGGTCGAGTGGCTGCGCCCCTACACCGATGACGCCCTGCATGACCTGGGAGCCGCCGGGGTCAAGGACCTGGTGGTGGTGCCGATCAGCTTCGTCAGTGAGCACATTGAAACGCTCGAGGAAATCGACATCGAGTACCGCGAGATCGCAACCGAGTCAGGCATTTCCAATTTCAGGCGCGTGCCGGCCCTCGACACCGATGCCACCTTCATCACGGCCCTGTCCGATCTGGTGCAAAACGCCCTGGCCGGCCCCGAGGTGAACCTGGACCAGGCTGCGGCCCTGCCCACCAAGGTCAAGCTGTACCCCCAGGACAAGTGGGCCTGGGGGTGGAACAACAGCTCCGAGGTCTGGAATGGGCGGTTGGCGATGCTCGGTTTTTCCGCTTTTCTGCTGGAGCTGATCAGCGGTCGGGGGCCGCTTCATGCCCTCGGGCTGCTCTGATCGATCGCTGCGGATTGGCTCTGCTGGGCTGGTGGTCACGGCCCTGTTGGCCTTGCTGCCATCTGCGGCCTTGGCCAATGGCCGCTGGCGCTTCGGTGCTTTTCCGGTGGCCAGCTTCTCCGGTTACACCAGCCATTACGGCAGCCGTCTGGGGCCCGGCGGCAGCGTCGAACCCCATCGCGGTCTGGACATTGCGGCGCCGCTGGGATCCGACATCCAGAGCTGGTGGGCTGGGGTGGTGCAGGAGCTGATCAGCGATGGCAGCTGCGGCGTCGGCCTGGTGATCCGTTCCGGCCAGTACGAGCACATCTATTGCCATCTGGCCGGCGCAGTTCAGGGCGCCACCTACCGCAGCGGTCCGGTGAGCCTGCGCCAGGGGCAGCGCGTGGGCACGGGGCAGCTGATTGGCCATGTGGGGTTGTCTGGCCGCAGCACCGGTCCGCATCTGCACTGGGGAGTGCGTTTCGGCGGGCAATGGCTCGATCCGGTCCGGGTGCTGCGGGCCATGGCCGCAGCTCGCTCGGCAAAACGCCTGCCGCCCCCTAGGGTTGGGGGCAGTCGATCTGCGCTGCTGCAGCCGTGACGCTCACGCCTCTCACCCCTGCCACCACTGCAGGCACCACGGTCACACCGAGCCCCGCGGCATCGCAACGGGTCAAGGGGGGCTACGCGCTGATGGATGCCCTCCACCGCCACGGGGTCGAGGTGATCTTCGGCTACCCGGGCGGGGCGATTCTGCCGATCTACGACGAACTTCACCTGGCCGAATCACGCGGCTGGCTGCGTCACATCCTGGTGCGTCACGAACAGGGTGGTGCCCATGCCGCCGACGCCTATGCCCGGGCCACCGGCAGGGTGGGCGTTTGCTTCGGTACCTCGGGCCCAGGTGCCACCAACCTGGTCACCGGCATTGCCACCGCCCAGATGGACTCGGTGCCGATGGTGGTGATCACCGGTCAGGTGCCGCGGGCCGCGATCGGCACCGATGCCTTCCAGGAGACAGACATCTTTGGCATCACCCTGCCGATCGTCAAGCACTCGTGGGTGGTGCGGGATCCGGCGGACATCGGCCGGATCGTGGCCGAAGCCTTTGTGATCGCCGCCAACGGCCGCCCCGGTCCGGTGTTGATCGATGTGCCCAAGGACGTGGGCGCCGAGCTGTTCGATTACGTGCCCGTCGAGCCAGGCTCGGTCATCCCTGCTGGCTTTCACCTGCCTCCGGCACCCCAGCCCGAGGCGATCGAGGCCGCTCTGCAGCTGATCCGTCAGGCCCGCCGCCCCCTGCTGTACGTCGGCGGTGGCGCGATCAGCAGCGATGCCCACGACCAGGTGCAACAACTGGCCGAGCGCTTCAGGTTGCCGGTCACCACAACCCTGATGGGCAAGGGCGCCTTTGACGAGAACCATCCGCTGGCGGTCGGCATGCTGGGCATGCACGGCACCGCCTATGCCAACTTTGCTGTCACCGAATGCGATCTGCTGATCGCGGTGGGTGCCCGGTTTGACGACCGCGTCACCGGGCGGCTCGACGGCTTTGCTCCCCGGGCTCAGGTGATCCACATCGACATCGATGCGGCCGAAATGGGCAAGACCCGTCTGCCCGATGTGCCGGTCGTGGCCGATGTGCGCGCTGCACTGATCCAGCTGCTGCATGCCTCGGCGGGTGAAGACGCCCAGGGCCGCACCGAGGCCTGGCTCGATCGGATCAGCACCTGGAAGCAGCAATACCCGCTGGTGGTGCCTGCCGCCGAGGGTGAGATCGCCCCCCAGGAGGTGGTGGTGGCCCTGCGGGACCTGGCAGCCAATGCCTTTTTCACCACCGATGTGGGCCAGCACCAGATGTGGGCCGCCCAGTTTCTGCGCAACGGACCTCGCCGCTGGATCAGCAGTGCCGGCCTGGGCACCATGGGCTTTGGCATGCCAGCTGCCCTGGGCGTGCAGATGGCCCATCCGCATGAACAGGTCATCTGTGTCGCCGGCGATGCCTCGATCCTGATGAACATCCAGGAGTTGGGCACCCTCAGCCAGTACCACCTGCCGGTCAAGGTGGTCGTGCTCAACAACGGCTGGCAGGGCATGGTGCGCCAGTGGCAGGAGAGCTTTTACGAGGAGCGCTACTCCGCTTCCGAGATGACGGGTGGCATGCCCGATTTCGTGGCCCTGGCCGAAGCGTTCGGCGTGCGCGGAATCCGCATCAGCGAGCGCGCCGAGCTGATGCCCCAGCTCGCCGCTGCCCTGGCCCATGACGGTCCGGTGTTTGTCGACGTGCAGGTGCGCCGCAACGAAAACTGCTATCCGATGGTTCCCCCTGGGGCCAGCAACGCCCAGATGGTGGGTCTTCCCAGCCATCCTGAATTGGCGATCGATACCAGCCGGCAGTGCAGCAGCTGCGGTGCCACCACCCTCAGCGCCCACCTGTTCTGCCCCAGTTGCGGCGCCAAGCTTTGAGGCCGCTGCTGGCCACCGTGTTGGCCCTGGCGACGACCCTGATGCTGGCCGTGGGCAGTGCCGCTGCGGCCGAGGTGCTCCAGGTCCGCAGCGCCACCCTGCTGCAGATCGGTGATCAGAACCGCAGTTACGGCGTCGAACTGGCCTGTTACGGCCTGTCGGCCAACGACGATGGGGCCGCCGCCACCAGCTGGTTGCGCAGCAACCTGCCCCGTCACACCCGCGTCAACCTGAGGCCCATGGGTGTTGAGGGAGGTGTGCTGATGGCTCGGGTGCAGCGCCTGGACCAGGGCACCGATCTGGCCAGCGACCTGGTGGCCGCTGGTTTCGGCCAACCGACTGCGGAGTGCGGCGCATGAGCCTGAACCGAACGGCCCGCGGCATTGTGCTGGTGCCGTCACTGCTGCTGGGTGGTGCCTTCATGGCCGCGGGTGTCTGGGCCGATGGACCGGCGGCGGCCAACCGCACCCTGGCCCTGGCCCTGGGTGGCCTGCTGATGGGGGCGGGGCTGCTGGCCCAACTGCTGCCCGATGCAGGGGCCGGTAAGGCCCCTGATCCTGACTAGGGCTTGGCGGCGGGTGGGGTGGTCGGTGCCGCCTTTTGCTGCTGTTGTTGCTGTTGCTGAACCAGGGCGAAGTAGTCGGGGGTGGGGAAGAACACGAAGACGTCGTCCTTGGCCTTGATGATCTCGCGCAGGGCTGCGGTCAGATCGGCGGCCTGGATCTCGAGCTTGCCGGCATCGGGCGTCCCGGACAGGGCTTTCTGCAGGTCGTCGTAGCGGAAAAAGAAAAGGCCGCGCTGGCCCTGGGGCGTGTTGATCGTCAGAAAGGGTTTGGTGAAGAACACCGGTGTGCTGAGCCCCTCCTGGATCTGCTTGTCGGTCAGTCCCTGCTTCTTGAGGATCGCGATCGCCTGCTGACGATCCTCATCGCGTGAGATCACCGGTGCCACCAGGGTGCGCCCGTCCTTGAGCTGCTTGTTCAGCTCATCGACCTTCTCGTTGGCCACGTTCAGGGGGATCGCCAGCACCTGGGCCTTGACCTGGGGATTGGCCTTGTTGAAGTTGGCCAATTCGGTATCCGCCTGCTTGCGGTCCAGGTACAGCGGCAGGATCAGGGTCTTGTCGCGCGGGATCGGCAGGGGCACCCCCTGCGCGTTGGTCAGCACGAAGACGGGGATCACCGCTAACTTCTTGATCGCTTCGGCCTCAGGGATCGCCAGCGCCGGCGCCATGGTCAGCATGGGCGCGCTGGCCAGCAGTGGTGCGACGGCCAGCGACAGGCACCAGCGCAGGGAACGCCGGAGACCGGCAGGGCGACGAAAACTCAACGGACATGTCTGCAGCCCGAGCAGCCTAAGCAGCGTTGCTGCTGTGCACCAGCCCCCCGGCAGCGCCGGCGGAACTGGTCACAGTGAACGGTGCACGGATGCAAGGCATGCCATGGACTGTCTGGTGGTTCCCCTGCAGACCGTCGGTCTCGATCATGTGGCCCAGGTCGGCGGTAAGAACGCTGCCCTGGGAGAAATGCTCAGCCAGTTGACGGCGGCAGGGGTGCGGGTTCCTGATGGTTTTGCCACCACCGCCGCCGCCTACCGGCAGATTCTCGAGCAACCTGCCCCCACGGGGGGCGGCAGCCTGCGTGAGCAGCTGGCCACCCTGTTGCAGGACCTTGCCAGTGAGGATCTGGTGGCGTTGCAGGCTGCCGGCGCTGCAGCACGCCAGCTGCTGGAGCAGGCGCCCTGGCCGCCCCAGCTGGAACAGGCCATCCTGGCGGCCTACAGCGGCATGGGTGCCGGTCCCGTGGCGGTGCGCTCCAGTGCCACGGCCGAGGATCTGCCCGAGGCCAGTTTTGCCGGTCAGCAGGAGAGCCTGCTCAACATCGAGGGGCCCGAGGCGCTACTGGCGGCCTGCCGCCGCTGTGTGGCGTCGCTGTTTACCGATCGGGCCATCGTGTACAGGCAGCAGCTGGGCTACGACCATCTGGCTGTGGCCCTGTCGGTGGGTGTGCAGCGCCTGGTGCGGGCCGGACAGGGCGCAGCCGGGGTGATGTTCACGATCGACACCGAGACCGGTTGCACCGATCTGGTGCTGCTCAACGCTGTCTACGGGTTTGGTGAGTCGCTGGTGCAGGGGGCCGTGAACCCTGATGAATTGTTGTTGTTCAAACCCACCCTGGCCCAGGGGTTCCGGGCAATCCTCAGCCGGCGCCTGGGCAGTAAGGCGCAGCGGTTGGTGGCCGATCCGCGCGGTGGACTGCGGCTCGAACCGGTGCCCGAAGCCCTGCAGCAACGGTGTGCCATCAGTGATGAGGACGCGTTGCAGCTGGCTCGTTGGGCCGTGTTGATCGAGCAGCACACGAGCCTGCGCCGCGGCACTCCGACGCCGATGGACATCGAGTGGGCCCGCGACGGTGTCAGCGGAGAGCTGTTCATCCTGCAGGCCAGGCCAGAAACCGTGCAGTCCCGCCGGCGTCCCCACCTGTTGCGTCAGTGGAGCCTGGCCCCCCATGGCGCCAAGCCACTGGTCAGCGGCAGGGCCGTCGGCAGTGGGGTCAGCAGCGGACCGGCCCGGGTGCTGGCCGACCCCAGCGAGATCCACAGCTTTGTTGATGGGGATCTGCTGGTGAGCCGCCGCACCGATCCCGACTGGGAGCCGATCCTCAGGCGGGCCGGCGGCGTGATCACCGACCAGGGGGGCCGCACCTGCCATGCCGCGATCATCGCCCGCGAACTCGGGATCACCGCGATCGTCGGCACCGGCGACGGCAGCCGTCGCATCGCCGATGGGCAGCCGATCACCGCCAGCTGCTGTGAAGGCGATGAGGGCCATGTCTATCCCGGCCTGCTCCCGTACAGCGTCGACGAGCAGGAGCTGGGCGCCCTGCCGCCGACGCGCACCCGCCTGCTGCTCAACCTGGCCAATCCCGACCAGGCGTTTGTGCATGCCCAGCTGCCCTGCGACGGCGTGGGCCTAGCCCGGCTCGAATTCATCATTGCCAGCCAGATCGGCATCCATCCGCTGGCCCTGTTGCAGCCGCAACGGGTGACCAGCGCGGTTGCGCGCCATGCGATCGCCACACGCATCGCCGGCCACGCCGATGGGCCGTCGTATTACGTGGCGCGGCTGAGCGAGGGCATGGCGCGCATGGCAGCGGCGTTCTACCCCCGGCCGGTGCAGCTGCGTTTCTCCGATTTCAAGAGCAACGAATATGCCGGTCTGCTGGGCGGGCGGGACTTTGAGCCCATCGAAGAGAACCCGATGCTCGGCTGGCGCGGTGCCTCGCGCTATGCCGATCCGGCGTTCGCCGCGGCCTTTGGGCTCGAGTGCGCCGCCCTGCTGCGGGTTCGGCGCGAGCTGGGCCTGGTCAACGCCATGGCGATGGTGCCGTTCTGCCGCACCCCCGCCGAGGCCGACCGGGTGCTGGCGGCCATGGCCGCCGCCGGTCTGGTCAGGGGGCAGCAGGGTCTGCAGGTGACGATGATGTGCGAACTGCCGGCCAACGTGCTGCAGCTCGAGGCCTATGGCCAACGGTTCGATGGTTTTTCCATCGGCTCCAACGACCTGACCCAGCTCACCCTGGGGGTCGATCGCGACTCGGCCAGGGTGGCTGGGCTGTTTGACGAGAGCAACCCGGCGGTGCTGGAGCTGATCCGTCAGGCGATCCGGGCCGCCCATCGCTGCCACAGGCCGATCAGTCTCTGCGGTCAGGCCCCCAGCGATGATCCAGGCTTTGTGGACCTGTTGCTGGCCGAGGGCATCGATGCGATCAGCTTCAATCCCGATGCGCTCATGCGTGGGCGGTTGCGGGTCGCAGCGGCAGAGCAGCGGCTGGACGCGGATCGCTCAGGCTCCACAGCAATACGGCATGACCCATGAACCGCCAGGCACTGATCACGGCCAGGCCGACGCACAACGGACAATGGGTGATCGACATGGTGCAGCTCCAGGTGCCAGAACCCTGGCACCGAAGGAGTGCACTCGGGGGCTGCTGCAATGAATCCTCAGCACGTTGGTGAGCCGGTGCCGCAGGTGCAGTCGGGTGGCGGCACCTGGCGATTGCATCAACTCAAACTGCCGCTCGACCACAGTGACGCCGATCTGACGCTTGCTGTCTGCCGTCGCCTGCGCCTGCGGCCCGAACAGCTGCGACGGTGGACGCTGGTCAAACGCAGCGTTGATGCCCGCCGGCGGGATGGCATCCGGTTGGTCTACAGCCTCGATCTGGAGCTCGATCTGCCGGCGGCGCTGCTGCGGCGCCTGGGGGAGCGCGCAGCGGCCGACCCCCATCTGCAGCCGACCCCCGACACCCGCTACCGCCTGCCGCTGCAGCTGCCGCCGGACCAGGCGCTGCCCCGCCCGGTGGTGGTGGGTGCCGGTCCCTGCGGTTACTTTGCGGCGCTGGTGCTGGCCCAGATGGGCCTACGCCCGCTGCTGCTGGAGCGGGGTCGCGATGTCAGGACCCGGACAGCCGATACCTTCGGGTTCTGGCGGGGCCAACGGCCGCTCGATCCCGAATCGAATGCCCAGTTTGGTGAGGGCGGTGCGGGCACATTTTCAGATGGCAAGCTCTACAGCCAGGTGAGCGAACCCCCTGCCTATCAGCGCAAGGTGCTCGAAGAGCTGGTGGCGGCTGGTGCCAATCCCGAGATCCTCACCCTCCATCACCCCCACATCGGTACCTTCAAGCTGGCGACGGTGGTGCGGGGGCTGCGCAGCGCGATCGAGGCCCTGGGCGGCAGCGTGCGGTTTCAGAGCCGGGTGGATCGGTTGCTGCTCGACCCTGCCACCCGCCAGATCGAGGGGGTGCAGCTGGCCAGCGGTGAGCAGATCGCAGCCAGCCAGGTCGTGCTGGCACCTGGCCACAGCGCCCGCGATGTGTTTGCCCTGCTGCAGCAGCAGGGGGTCGCCCTGCAGGCCAAGCCGCTGGCGATGGGACTGCGCATCGAGCATCCCCAGGCCCTGATCGATCAGGCCCGCTGGGGGCCTGCGGCGGGCCATCCCCGCCTGGGCGCGGCTGAGTACAAGCTGGTGCACCATTGCCAGTCCGAGGAGCTGGTCGGTCGTTCAGTCTGGAGTTTCTGCATGTGTCCAGGCGGGCTGGTGGTCGGTGCCACGTCCGAGCCCGGGCTTGTGGTCACCAACGGCATGAGCCAGCACAGCCGCCGGGAGCGCAACGCCAACAGTGCCCTGGTGGTCAACATCACGCTCGAGGATCTGGAGCCCTATGGGGCCTTTGCCGGAGATCCACTGGCGGGTGTGGCGTTTCAGCGGCACTGGGAGCGACGGGCCTTTGCCCTGGCCGGTGGCACCCATGCCGCACCCAGTCAGTCGCTGCAGGGGTTTCTGGGGGTGACAAGCCAGGGGCCGGGGGTACAGCCGTCGTATCAACCCGGTGTGGTCGAGGCCGATCTGGCCGATTGCTTGCCAGGCTTTGTCACCGAGGCCCTGCGCGAGGCAATTCCTCACTTTGAACGGGTTCTCCCGGGGTATGTCGCTGGCGCTGCCAGGTTGACGGGGGTTGAGACCCGCACCTCATCCCCGGTCCGCATCTGCCGCGAGGCCGGCAGCCTGCAGAGCCTGAACACCCCTGGGCTATACCCGGCCGGTGAAGGGGCTGGGTATGCCGGGGGGATTCTTTCGGCGGCCATTGATGGGATCAAGGTCGCCGAAGCGCTCGCTGCGGCACTGACCGCAGGGAAGCGCTGATCACTCGTCCTCGTCTTCGGCGCCCAAGGGCACCAGGCGAATCATTTTGCGGCCCAGCTTGATCTCGAATTCATCGCCGGGTTTGAGGTCCAGCATGTCCGTGTAGGCCCGGCCGACCATCAGGTTGCCATTGAATTGAATCTTGGTGCTGTAGCTGAGCTTGCGTCCACCCTTGCGACCCTTGGGGCCGTTGCCCAGTTCGAGCCCTTTGGCGTTGAGCAGGGCTTCGTAGAAGGCGGTGAAGTTGAGACGCTCGCTGCCGTCTTTTTTTTGCGACACATAGCCGCAAGCCCGCACCAGGTCCGATTTGCTGGCATCTCCGAGTTCCTTGACCTTGGCAAGCAGGTCGACTCCGGTGAGCATGAGGCTGATTTATGCAACATACGCATTATCCAGCCTGCATCGCCGGCGTGCAAGGGCTGGGGTTCGCGTGCAACCTCAGGCCTGAGAAACAATGCCGCTCCATTGCACAGCCTTGACCTGATCGCGGCGCCAGGAATGAAACAACAACGGTTCGCTGGCCGTGCACAACGGACAGATCGCAATGCGCTCGTCGCCGATCCCCAGCTGCTGCAATTGCAAGGCCGTGGCCCGGCGCAGATCAAGGCGCCAATGCCCAGCCACCGGATCGTCGAGCAGCACCCTGGCCGCCGTCAGAGCTGCTGTGGTCTCTGGGCCGGGTACCCGTTGCAGCGCGCCTGCGATGGCGCTGACAACGGGTTCATCCACCTGGTATGCCGCTGCTGAAATGGCCGGTCCCAGGGCTACCAACAGCTGCTCGCGGCTGCAGCCTTGGCTCTCAAGTCGGGCGATCGCCACCTCCAGAATCCGCCCGGCCACGCCCCGCCAGCCGGCATGGCAGGCCGCCACCTGGCCACTGGCGGGATCGGCGATCAGCACCGGTGTGCAGTCAGCGCCGCAGACCCAGAGGCTCTGGCCGCCACGGTTGCTGACCAGACCATCAGCGTCCGGCCAGGGTTCGGCCTGGGCTTCGCCTGCAGCCAGCACCCGGGCGCTGTGCACCTGGCGCGGCCGGTGCACACTGACCCCCGCGCTCAGGTAGCCGGCCAGCACATCCGGATCACGGCCCTGCCACTGGCGGGTGAAGAAGCCGTGCTCAAAGGCCTGCAGCAGATCGGACTGCAGGTAATAGCCGCCGTAACAGCCCACCCAGCTCCAACCCGGGATGGCGTTGAACCCGGCATCGGGCCGGTCAAACGGGGCATCCACCGCTTCAGCCATGGGGTCGCCTCAGCTGTCGGGCAGATCCCGCAGCATCCAGAACCCTGTGAAGCGTTGCGCGCCAGGACTGGCCTGCACAGCCAGAAACTGAAGCCCAGCCGAATCTTGCCGGCAGGCGCTCAACTCGGCGGCCGTTCGGGTCGCATCCTCATCGCCCAGATCGCTGAGCAGCCAGCGGTCTTCGAGGCCAGCTTCAAGGATCAACTGGCATCCGCTGACCTCGAGCCGAACCGGTTCGAGGCCTGCCACCCAGGCGGCGATCGCCAGGGCCCGATCGCCACCAAACAACAGGATGCCCGGCACTGGGCTGTCACTGTTTAGGCCGGGGGGCAGGGGAATCAATCCGGAAAAATCAGCCTCCCACTGGTCGGCCTGCTGCAGTTCGCCGGCGCCCAGTCGGGCCCAGGCCCAGCTCTCGCCCCTGGCGGTTTCAGGCAGTGGCCGGGCCACCGGGCGAATCGGCGCGGGTGGCGGCGCCAGCGGGCCTGACAGGTAACCCTCTTCCTGGGGGTACACCTCTCGCTCGCGTTGCTGCAGCCAGCTGGCCAGGGCGTAGCAGCGTCGGCTGGGGATCAGGTCGATCGCCAGCCCCTCGGCAGCCCGTTGGACCATCGTGCGCATCGAGCCACGCCAGCAGCGCAGTCGCCTGGGCCTGGGTTGTCCCTGCTGTTCGGCAGCTGCGATCGCCTGGTCCAGGGTTTCGCGCAGCCAGATCGAGTTGACGCTGCTGGCAGGACAGCTGCGGCTCCAGCGAAACGGCGGTTCCGTTTCTCCGGGGCCAGGGGTGCTGCAAAGGAGCAGCTCCCAACGTTTCTTGCCGTCGGCATCCAGGATCGGTCTGGAGTAGTAGTCGAGCTCCCAGTCGCTCATCCGGCGGCCTGTTCCTGCTGACGCAGCAGTGAACGAGCCCGGTTGGCCCGCTCTTCGGCCTCGGCGAACAGCTGGTCCCTGGCGATCAGGATTTCGCCTGGCTGACCCTCCAGCAGGGCGGTGTTCAAGGCGATGCGGCCACGGCCTGGATCCAGCTCGGTGATCAGGGCCCGAACTCTGTCGCCGCTGTTGAACACCTCGCGCAGATCACGCAGCTGGCCGCCGCTGACACAGCTTTGGTGCAACAGACCGCTGATCCCACCAAGATCGATGAAGTAGCCGTAGGGCTTGATCGAAGCGACCACGCCCTCGACCAATTGGCCGACGGCGAGTTCGGCGAACCTGGCCGCCGTGGCCGCTTTCTTTTCGGAGAGCACCAGCTTGCGGGTTTCGGAGTTGACCTCAAGGAAGGCGACTCCGAGGGTTTTGCCCACCAGGGCCTCGTGCTGTTCGCCCTCTTGCAGCTGGGAGCGGGGAATGAACGCCCGCAACCCCTCGAGATCACAGGTGACACCGCCGCGGTTGAAGCCGTTGACCTTGACCTGCACCACCTTGCCGTCCTTCTCGAGCTGGCGCACCTTCTCCCAGCTCTGTCGCAGCGCCAGGGCGCGGGCGCTGATGGTCACCATGCCGTCGGCGTTTTGCTCGCGGGTGACCAGCACCTCGACGGGCAGTCCCTTGGGGAACCGCTCCTTGAGATTGGTAATGACACCAAGCCCGGCTTCGCTTTTGGGCATGAAGCCCGGGGCCTTGCCGCCGATGTCGACGTAGACACCGTCGCTTTCAACGCCGATTACGGTTCCGCGAACCACTTCGCCGGTGGTCCCCACCGGTTCGTTGTCGTCGAGGGCGGCCAGAAAAGCCTCCTCGTCAAAATCGAAGTCGTCGACGCTGCGGTGCACCACCTGGGCTGCCGGCGACCCGGCACTGGCGCGTTGGGGCTGGGGTTCGCGGCTGCCGCTCTGGCGGCGTGGACGCTGGTCGGCAGGGCCCAGCAGGTCGGCCATGGTCAGGCCGGCCATGGCACTCATGTCAAACAGGTCCTCCTCGCTGCGGGTTGGCGGGGTGGGGGCCTCAGCCGCTGGTGCCGTCACAGCCGCTGCAGGGGCGGGGGGCAACGCTTCAGGTGGCTCGGCCTCTGCCGAGGTGCTGCCTCCATCCTTCTTCAGCATCAACACCTGGGGTGGGCGCCGCTGCGGCGGATCGCTGGGGCGGCGGGGCTCCCTGGGGGGCACGGGCCGAGACGACGGAGCTGGGTTGGGTGAAGAGGCCGATGCTGAGTTGCCGGATCCGGCCATCGCCACAGAACGCGCTTGCAGTCCGACACTGTAGTGATCGATTCCAAATCCATGGGCCGCAGCCTCACCGAGCTCAGCACGATCGCCGTGGCCGCCGCTGCGCAGCGATCAGGCAGCACGGTGATCTGGCCCTGGGGGGCGGTGGAGCAGCACGGCCCGCACCTGCCGCTGGGCACCGATGCCTTGTTTGCCGATCGCCTGCTCGATCGGGTGCTCGATCGCCTGCCACCGGGGCTGCCGATCTGGCGGCTGCCGCTGCAGAGCCTGGGCTTTTCGCCAGAACACCAGGGCTTTGCCGGCACCCTGTCGCTGCCGGCAGAGCTGCTGATCGCCCAGGTGGTGGCCGTGGGATCTCAGCTGGCTGCAGCGGGCTTCGCGCGGTTGGTGCTGTTCAACGCTCACGGTGGGCAGATCGCCCTGCTGCAGACAGCAGCCCGCCAACTCCGGGTGCGGGCGCCCCAGATGGCCGTGTTGCCCTGCTTCATCTGGAGCGGCCCGCCGGGACTCGCCGACCTGATTCCCGAGCCCGAGCGCAGCACCGGCCTGCATGCCGGTCTGGCCGAAACCAGCCTGATGCTGCATCTGGCACCGGAGCTGGTGGGTGAGCTGCCAGCCGCCGACGGCCACTGCGGACCGCCGCCGCCACCGGGGTGGAGTCTGGAGGGTGCTGCGCCCACGGCCTGGTTGACCAGCGATCTGAGCGATACCGGCGTGATCGGTGATCCTGGGGGGTCCACAGCGGACCTGGGGCAGCAGCTCGCCCAGCGGTTGGTCGACGGTTGGTGTGGGTTGTTGACGACCCTGTTGGCAGGCGACTGGCCCCAGCCTCGCTGAAGGTCGTTACAGTCGACGGATTCCTCCCCACCCAGCGCGGTAGCCATGGCGACCCTTGCCTCCCCGGTGGCAGCTTCTTCGCAGGATCCTGCTCTGCCCGACTTTGCGAGCGAGACCTACAAGGACGCCTACAGCCGGATCAACGCCATCGTGATCGAAGGCGAGCAGGAGGCCCACGACAACTACATCTCCATCGGCAGCCTGATTCCTGATCAGGCCGACGAGCTGGCCCGGCTGGCCCGCATGGAGCTGAAGCACATGAAGGGTTTCACCGCCTGTGCCGCCAACCTGGGTGTGACCGCCGACATGCCCTTTGCCAGGGATTTCTTTGCACCCCTGCGCAACAACTTTCAGGCTGCCCTGGCTGAGGGCAAGGTGGTCACCTGCCTGTTGATTCAGGCGATCCTGATCGAGGCTTTCGCCATTTCGGCGTATCACATCTACATTCCGGTTGCCGATCCGTTCGCCCGCAAGATCACCGAGGGGGTGGTCAAGGACGAATACACCCACCTGAACTACGGGCAGGAGTGGCTCAAGGCCAACCTGGAGACGATCCGCGACGAGTTCGAGCAGGCCAACCGCGACAACCTGCCATTGGTGCGCACCATGCTCGAGCAGGTGGCTGCCGACGCGGCGGTGCTGCAGATGGACAAGGAGGATCTGATGGCCGACTTCCTGGGCTCATACCAGGACGCTCTGCTCGAGATCGGCTTCAGCAACAGGGAGATCGCCAAGTTTGCCGCGGCTGCACTGGTGGGCTGATCAACCGGTGTTCGTCGCTACAGGCGAACGTGTCAGGATGCACTTCACCGCGGGCCCCTGCCCCGCATTCGCCTGATTCATGTTTGGTCTGATCGGCCACTCCACCAGTTTTGCCGAGGCCAGGGCCAACGCCCGCAACC
>CAZJIF010000003.1:0-18073 GCA_964546045.1 uncultured Klebsiella sp.
GGGTCAGAGACCCCGTTCCATCAGCCGTCCCATCAGATCGCTGCTGCGCTGTTGAAACCCTGCCAGCTGGTTTGGCTCCAAGCCCCCGACGGCCAGGCGGGCCATCTCATAAAGGTGGCGGCTCAGGTCGTCGGCCAGTTGCTGGCTGGGTGATCCGCCGGCAGCACCGGTGATCACCGAGCCGGCCGAGAGCTTGAGCAGTCCTTCGACCAGCTTGTGGCGGCGGTTGACCAGCAGCACGTGGTGGTCGGGCAGCCCGGGCAGACGCTGCTCCATCAGCGCACCCATGTCGTTGATGCGGCGCATCTGCTCGGGCAGCAGGATCAGTGCCGCCGGCGCCTGCTCTCCCTTGAGGGCCTGGACCTGAATCGTCACCTTGTCATCGGCCAGGGCTGCCTTGAACAGATCGCGCAGCTTCTCGGAGCTGTCCTTGCCTTCAGCATCGGCAAGTTCGCTCTCCTTGTCCTGAAGGGTGTCGTCCAGTTCGGCGTCAACCCGTTGGAACTTGAGGTCCTCATGGCGGTACTCGAGCCAGGGGATGAACTGGGAGTCGATGAAGGTGTCGGCCAGCAGCACCTCTGCACCCTGGCTCTTCCACAGGGCAAGGGCACCTGCCTGTCCGGCCTCGTCGGTGCAGTACAGAATGCGCTTGTCGTTGGCAGCATCCAGCCGGCTGCGGTACCCCGACAGTGTTGTAAAGGTCTTGCCGCCCTCGGCAGGGATCGGATCGGAGCTGTCAGCGTCAGTTGCGGGGCTTGTCGTTCCGAACAACACCAGGTCGGCGACCTGATCGGCAAACTTGTCATCTTCCATGGCGCCGATCTTGATGAACGGTGCCAGCGATTCCCAGATTTCTGCATAGCGCCTGGGTTCGTCACGGTGGAGTTCCTTGAGCCGATCGCCCACCTTCTTGGCCACGAATCCGCCGATCGAACGCACCCGTCGGTCGGTCTGCAGGGCCGAGCGGCTGACATTCAGGGGGATGTCGGGGGAGTCGATCACGCCGCGCAAGGGCAGCAGGTAACGGGGGACCACCTCCTTGATTGAGTCGCTGACGAAGACCTGGTTGCAGTAAAGCTTGATTTCCCCTTTCTCCCAATCGGCCCTGCCAGTCAGTTTGGGGAAATAAAGGATGCCTTGCAGGTTGTAGGGATAATCGGTGTTGAGGTGCACCCACAACAGCGGGTCTCCCTGGAAGGGGTACAGGTAGCGGTAGAGCTCGATGTAGTCCTGATCGCTCAGATCACGGGGGCTCTTGCGCCAGGCAGCCTCCCGCTTGTTGACTGTTTCACCCTCCAGCTGCACCTCCACGGGCATGAAGTCGCAGTAGGTGGTGATCAGGGTCTTGATTCGGGCGGGTTCGATGTACTCGAGTTCCTCCTCCATCAGATGCAGGATCACATCAGTGCCTGCTTCACTGCGGCTGGCCGCCTCCAGGCTGAAGCGCGGTGAGCCGTCGCAGCTCCAGCGCACGGCCTCGCTGCCTTCACGGGCGCTCAGGGTGACCAGCTCCACCTGGGCGGCAACCATGAAGCTTGAATAGAAACCAAGGCCGAAGTGACCGATGATCGCGTCGCTCTCGCTCTTGTACTTCTCAAGAAAGTCTTCGGCACTCGAGAAAGCAACCTGGTTGATGTATCGCTTGACCTCGTCGGCGGTCATGCCGATGCCGTTGTCGCTGATGGTGAGGGTCTTGGCCTCACGGTCGAGTCGAATCTGGATCTTGCCGTCCGTACCCTCGCTGCAGTCACCGGCCATCGCGGCCATGCGCCGCTTGCTGATGGCATCGACACCGTTGCTGACCAGCTCCCTGAGAAACACCTCGTGGCCGCTGTAAACGGCTTTCTTGATGATCGGGAAGATGTTCTCGGTGTGGATCTGAATCTGGCCCTGTTCGGCTTGCAGCACGGCTGGCACGCGGCGAGGTATGGACCAGATTCCATGTCCCGTGGCCCGCTCGCCAAGGGGTGCCGATGGGTGGTAAACCGACCCGACTTCTCCTTGGGCAAGGCGTGTTCAGCCCTGGCCAAAGAGCTCGCCCTGGACCATGGTGCTGCTGCAGGGGGTCTGCCGGGACCGCCGGCGCTCGGCCGCCGTCCTGCCCTCCGATGCACCCACACCGGCAAGGGAGTGCGTCACGCGCAAGGCCGGTGGCAGCACCAGGGGCCAGCAGGCATCAGTAGCCCGGAAGACGGCATAGGGGGACGAGACAGCCATGGAGCATGGAAGCAGTACAGCTGTACTAAGCCAGCTATGGCCATGTGTCAAGGCCTCTGTCGGTGCAGCGGTCGGCTGGGTCAGCTGCCGGCAGACGTCGCATTTGGGGTTGATGCTCGACAGCACGGAGCCGCTTGCAGATGCCGTGAGCCTTGCCCTAGGCGATGGGCATCGTCAGCACTTGCATGGTCAGCAGTGGCCAGGGTCAGCAGTTGGCCACGCTTCATGGTTGAGACGCCGGTTCTGCGTTCGTGCTAGCAACGCCTCTGGCAACCCTGTCCATGCCGCCCGCAACCTGTGCAGTGACGAAACCCTTGCGCCCTCAGGACGGTTTGGATGACGATGATGCGCTCGAGGACAAGGGCCGCAGCATCGGCTTGCGGTTGTTGGCACTCGTTGGCGCTTTCTCGTTTGTGATGCTCGGGGTGAGCAGCGTTGTGCTGCCGTTGATGAACCAGCCAGAGGCACAGCCCCCGACCACCCAGGGTGCCCCTTCAGCGGGGCAAGGACCCTGATGGGTTCGCCACAATGTCGGATCCCGACCGCCACGGTGCGTGCCTTTGGCTCCGCTGCAACTGGTTTGGTTTAAGCGCGATCTGCGCAGCGTCGATCACGCCCCGCTGCTGGAGGCCTCGCGCCGCGGCCCGGTGCTCCCCCTCTATGTCATCGAGCCTGAGCTCTGGCAGCAGAGCGATGCCTCGGCTCGCCAGTGGATGTTCTGTCGGGATTCCCTGCTTGATCTGCGCTCCGTGCTGGCAGAGCTGGGGATGCCGTTGGTGGTGCGCTGGGGGCCTGTCGTGCAGGTGTTGCAGCGGGCTCAGCAGCGGTTCGGGATCGCTGGCCTCTGGAGTCATGAGGAAACCGGTAACGGCTGGACCTATGCCCGTGACCGGCAGGTGGCCAGTTGGGCCCGCAGCCAGGGCATCCCCTGGGTTGAGCTGCCCCAGTTCGGGGTGGTGCGGCCGCTGGCGACACGTCAGGGTTGGGCCCGCCGTTGGGAGGCACGGATGGCTGAGGCTGCACTGCCCCAGCCGCCTGCTCTGCAACCGTTGCCCCATGTCGTGCCAGGTGAGATTCCAGCTGCCGCCGCACTGGGACTGGCCGATGACGCATGCCAGGGGCGCCAGCCCGGCGGACGACGGGCGGCGTTGACGCTTCTGCAGGGATTTCTGGACCAACGAAGCCGTCATTACCAACGCGACCTGTCGAGTCCAGCGCGGGCGCTCAGCAGCTGTTCGCGTCTTTCGGCCCACCTCAGCTGGGGCACCCTGTCGATGAAGGAGGTCGTTCAGGCGTCTCGCGCCCGCCGGGCCGCCCTGCTGGAGCACAAGGAGGGGAGATGGTCCCTGGCGCTGCTGCGTTTTGAAGAGCGCCTGCACTGGCATTGCCACTTCGTGCAGAAGCTTGAGGATCAACCGTCGCTGGAGTTCGACGAACTTCACCCGTTCACCCGAGGGCTGCGCGAACCCTGTGCCGAGCGCCTCGAGGCCTGGGCAGCTGGTCGCACTGGCCTGCCGTTCGTTGATGCCTGCATGCGTTCGCTGCTGGCCACCGGCTGGCTCAATTTCCGCATGCGGGCAATGCTGATGTCGGTCGCCAGCTATCAGCTCTGGCTGCCCTGGCGCGACAGCGGGCTGCACTTGGCGCGACTGTTCGTCGACTACGAACCCGGCATCCATTGGAGCCAGTGCCAGATGCAATCGGGCACCACCGGCATTAACACCATTCGCATCTACAACCCGCTCAAGCAGGCCTTGGACCATGACCCTGACGGTTCCTTCGTGCGGCGCTGGGTGCCCGAGC
The DNA here is from genome assembly GCA_964546045.1 of uncultured Klebsiella sp. Classification (GTDB taxonomy): domain Bacteria; phylum Cyanobacteriota; class Cyanobacteriia; order PCC-6307; family Cyanobiaceae; genus RGUW01. The sequence continues at coordinate 4,021 of CAZJIF010000003.1, forward strand.
TGAGGGGTGTCCCTGCGGTTCACCTGCATCAGCCGTGGACCATGGATGCCACCACTCAGCAGCACAGTGGCTGTGTGCTGGGCTCCGATTACCCGCTGCCGATCGTCGATTGGCAGGCGGCTGCAGCCGTGGCCCGGGACCGTCTTTGGGCCATGCGCCGGCAAGCTGGTTTTGCCCAGGCGGCCGACTCCATTCAGCAACGCCATGGATCGCGCCGTGCCGGACTGCGGCGTTCAGGACGGTCGCGCCAGGCCTCGGCCGCTGTTCAGCAGTTGTCGCTGGATCTCAGCTGATCTGGCTGAGGAACTGCTGGCTGCGCGGGTGCTGGGGACTGGTGAAGAACTGCTCGGGCGGCGCGACCTCGACCACCACTCCGTCGGCCATCAGCACCACCCGATCAGCCACCTGGCGGGCAAAACGCAGCTCGTGGGTGACCACCACCATCGTCATGCCGCCACGGGCCAGCCCCTGCATCACCTGCAGCACCTCCTGCACCATCTCGGGGTCGAGAGCACTGGTGGGCTCGTCGAACAGCAGGATGCGGGGCTCCATGCACAACGACCGGGCAATGGCGACACGTTGCTGCTGCCCACCCGACAGCTGTCCCGGGAATTTGTGCGCCTGCTCGTGGATTCCGACCCGTTCGAGCAGCTCCAGCGCCTGTTGCCTCACCTCGTGCTTGCGGCGTCCGCGCACCAGGACGGGGGCCAGGGTGAGGTTGTCCAAAACGCTGAGGTGGGGAAACAGATTGAACTGCTGAAACACCATGCCGACTTCACGGCGCACGGCGTCGATCTGGCGCAGATCATCACCAAGTTCGATGCCATCGATCACGATGCGGCCCTGTTGAATCTCCTCCAGTCCGTTGAAGGTCCGCAGCAGGGTGCTCTTGCCCGAACCGGAGGGCCCCATGATCACGACAACCTCAGCCTGCTCGACGTCGAGGTCGACACCGCGCAGGACGTGGTGGCCGTTGGCGTACCACTTGTGGACGCCGCGCACCGAGATCAGCGCTGGTTGGTGGGCGATCGTCATGGCTGGATGGCAGAGGGTTCATGCCGCAGCCGCCGTTCGAGAGCGCGGCTGCCCAGGGCCAGGGCCGTGCAGCAACACCAGAAGAGCACGGCCAGCACCAGGTAAACCTCGGCATTGCGCCCCAGAAACTGCGGATTGGCCAGCACCGAGCGGGCCGTGCCCAGCAGTTCCATCAAGCCGATCAGCGACAGCAGGGTGGTGTCCTGAAACAGGGTGATGAATTGGCCGACCAAGGCTGGAAGAGCCACCTTCAGGGCCTGGGGCAGCACCACCTTCGCCTGGGTCTGCAGTGGGTTCAACCCCAGGGCTCTGGCTGCTTCGATCTGTCCCCTGGGCACCGAGGCCAGCCCAGAGCGCACGGCTTCGGCCACGTAGGCGGCCGCGAACAGGGTGAGCACCCAGGCGGCTCGCCAGACTCGATCGGGTGACAGCCCCCCTGGAAGCACAAAACCAAGAATGTTTTGCCCCAGGAACAGCAGGGTGATCAGCGGTGCGCCGCGAATTAACTCGATGTAGAGAACCGCACCCCAACGCAGCAGCGGCAGATCGCTGCGCCTGCAAAGGGCCAGCAGCACACCCAGTGGGAAACACATCAACCAGGCGAAGCAAGCTTCGACCAGCGTCAGCAGCAGGCCACCCCACAGGGTTGGTGGGACTGGCTTCAGTCCAGGGAACCCAGCGATCAGGCCCATTCCCAGCAGGTACACCAGGGGCCAGATCAGGGGCCAGCAGCGCAGCATCTGTGGCGGCAGAACCGGGCGGGTGTGCCCGGCAGCCCAGCGCCAGGAGAGCAGCAAGGCCACCAGCGCCAACCAGGTCCACCGCACGGTCGCTTCAAGATCCAGAGCCAGTGGCACCAGGCCAGCCAGCAAGCTGACAGCAGTGGCGGTAACGCGATCGTGGCGCGGCCACTTGGGGCCGCGCAGGAGCCCCCAGCTCAGGCCACTGGCGCTGCACAGCAGCGCCAGCACCAGCCACAGCCGCCAGCGCTCCGGCTCGGGGTACCGCCCCAGGGCCAACAAGGTGCTGTTGGCCCTGATCACCGTCCACTGGGCCTGGAGCACAGCCCAGTGGACGAGTGCCCAGATCGCATGTCCCAGCAGGATCAGCAGGGCGATGGTGATCAGACCATCGAGCGGATTGGCGAACAACCCTCGCCGCAGCTGTCGCCAGGGTGATCTCATCGCTCCTTGATCTGCACAAAGGAGTTCAGGCCATTCATCACCGCTGAGATCAGCAGGTCGATCAGCAGGTAGGAGCCCAGAACCAGCAGCACCACCTCCACCGCACGACCCGTCTGGTTGAGGCTGGTTTCGGCCACCGAATACAGATCGCTGTAGCCGCAGGCCAGGGCCAGGGACGAATTCTTGGCCAGTGAGATGTACTGGTTGTTGAGACCCGGAACGATCACCCGCAGTGCCTGGGGCAGCACGATGGTCCTCAGGATCTGAGCAGGCTTCAGGCCAAGCGCCCGGGCTGCTTCCCATTGGCCCTGGGGAACCGAGGCGATCCCGCCGCGCACCACTTCGGCAATGAACGCCCCCGAATAGATCACCAGCCCTGTAAACAAGGCCATGAACTCGATGCTGAGTTGCAGTGGAGCATGCCAATGCCCCTGGTGCAGGTGAGGCTGAATCAGGAAAAGCCCTGATCGAGAAAGGACCAGACCAGGGAGCTGGATGGCTGCTTGATCGGAAGGCAGGCTCAGAAAGACAATGAAGTACCAGAACAGCAGTTGCATCAGCAGCGGACTGTTGCGGATCAAGGCCACATACAGCCCCGCCAATCGCTGCAGCAGGATGTTGCTGCTGAAGCTGGCCACACCCACTGCCGTGCCCACCAGCGTCGAGCCCACCAGGCCCGCAGCCACCACCCGCAACGTGTTGAGCAGGCCACTGACCAGGGCGAGCCAATAGGGCTTGCTCGCATCGAAGGGAATCAGGGATTCCCCCAGATCGAAGCCGGCCGGGGTCCCCAACCATCGCCAGCTCAGCAGCATGCCGGCATAGCTGAGGTTGCGTACCAGGTTGGTGACGATGGCCGCCGTCAGCACCAGCAGTCCCAGACCCGCAACCCCCTGGATCAACCAGGGCAGCAGGCGCCGATGGCGCCACCAGGGCACAGGGACAACCATCAGCGGAACGGCGGCGAAAACAGCAGTCCGCCCTTCGTCCAGGGTTGGTTGAGTCCGCGCTCGAGGCCGATCGGGGATCCCATCCCCACATTGCGCGCAAAGATCTCGCCGTAATGGCCGGTGGCTCTGATCACCTGCACCACAAAGTCAGGGGCCAGGCCAAGTTGGCGGCCAAAATCCCCCTCGACTCCCAGAAAACGACGCAGATCAGCCTGGTGGGGGTTGGCTCTGGCTTCGGCAAGCCGTGCATCGATCGTGCTCCGGCTGATGCCCAGCTCCTCGGCCTGGATCAGGGCGTAGATCGTCCAGCGCAGCACATCGGCCCAGGCTGGATCGGCTTTGGAGCTGGCCGGAGCCAAGGGTTCCTTGCTCATCAGTGCATCCAGCACCCGATGGGCCGACGGATCGGGAAAACTGCTGCGCTTGGCGGCCAGGCCCGAACGGTCGCTGCTGATTGCGGCACAGCGACCCTGCAGGTAGGACGCAAATGCCTGGTCCGCGGTCTGGTACTTGAGCGGGGTGTAGGCGATGCCTTCCTGGCGCAGGCTGTTGGCCAGATTGAGTTCGCTGGTGGTGCCGCTGATCACACAGATCGTTTTGCCTTGCAGATCCCTGAGCCGTTGGATGCCGCTGCGCTGCGGCACCAGCATTCCCTGGCCGTCATAAAAGACCACAGGGGCAAAGGAGAGGTTGTTGCCGCCTCTGGCTTCGCGGCTCAGGCTGTAAGAGGTGTTGCGGGACAGCAGGTCCACCTCACCGCTGGCCAGGGCAGCAAAGCGCTCGGCAGGGTTCAGCTCGCGGTAGTCGACCCGCTCCGGGTTTCCCAGCGTGGCGGCGGCCACAGCCCTGCAAATGTCCACGTCCAGGCCCCGATAGGTGCCTGACGCATCGACAAAGCTGAAGCCCGGCAATTTGCCGTTTACGCCGCAAAGCAGAACGCCACGGCTGCGCACCGCACTCAGGCGAGGACTGAAGGCGGTGCTGTCCGTCGGCGCACAGGCCCCCAGGGCAACCGTCGCCAGAACAGTGGATCCCAGGATCAGTGTGTGTCGCAGAAACCGCACGGTTTGAGCACGGGAGGTCCTCACCTTGTCAGTACGGCGACAATGATCTGGTGGCCATCACCGCAGCAGGAAACCATCGCCAACAGATTGCCGCAATCTGGAACCGATTCTGCAGCATCATGGTGCACCTGAAGCTGGATTGAACGCTGCAGACTTCGGGTTCACGTTGATTGTCCATTGGTCGATCGCCTTGCTGTGGATCATGCGTTCCGCCTGGCTGGGCTCTGGATCGCCTGGTTGTTGGTGATGCTCTATCACGTTGAACTGGGCCTGATGCCCTTGTTCCACGGACTTCCAGTGGAGATCAAGAGCAAGATCCCGCCTGGAAGGCTACCGCGGTTGTTCACGGCCATGATGGTCTATTTTCTTCTGCCGCTTGCTGCTTTGTTGCTCGTGGTTCATGCCCATTCAGCACCAGCCAGCTGGAGCAACCAACCAATCTGGCGAGCAGTTCAATTCTGGTTCAGTGTTCTGTACAGCATCACCAATCTGCTGCATCTGATCGCGGATGTTCGCATTCCGGACTCGCGCGCTGACCAGGTGGCTTTGATGGTGGTGCTGACCATCATCGGGTTGTTGATCAACCTTGAGGCCTGGCTCTGGTGGCAGGTCTGAAGGCCCTTGCCGTGATCACCATTGGCGGCGTGCTGATGGCCATGATTGCGCTTGTTGGCGGGTTGACGGCGCTGTTGCCGGCCCGCAGGCAGGAGCAGCTGCTGCTGCCCCTGATCTCGTTGGCGGCAGGCTCTCTGCTCGGGGGCAGTCTCTTTCACATGCTTCCCCAGGGGATTGAGGCGATGGATCCGCGCCGGGTCGGGCTGTGGTTGGCCGCAGGTTTCTGGGCTTTTCTGGCCCTGGAGCAGGGGGTGCACTGGCATCATTCCCATCGGCACCCAGGCCCCAGCAGTCAAGCGGTCACCCTGCTGATTCTGGTCGGCGATGCTCTGCACAATTTCATCGGCGGGCTGGGGATTGCCAGCACCTATCTGATCAATCCCCCTGCCGGAGTTGCGGCTTGGCTGGCCGCAGCAGCCCACGAACTACCGCAGGAACTGGGCGATTACGGCGTGCTCCGTCATGCCGGTTGGAGCCGACAACGGGCGTTGCGTTGGAATGTCCTGTCGGCCCTCACTTTCCCGCTGGGGGGTCTGGTGGCTTGGTGGTGTTCAGGGGTGCTGCCCTTGCCTGGTCTGGTGCTGTTTGCAGCTGGCAATTTTCTCTACATTGCCGCTTCCGATCTGGTTCCGGAGATCAAGGCCCGCAGCAGCCTGGGTGAGGCCTTGATCGGGTTTGCCGCATTCACATCCGGTCTGCTGCTCTTACTGCTGTTGGCTGCGGGCGAGTCCTGATCAGATCAGCCTTGAACCGCTGGCCAGTTTCTGCTGCATCGGATCAAACACGGACGCAATGGTGCGCAGCAGCCACCGCCCCTGGTCGGTGACAACCATCGCTGCCTCATCACCGTCCAGGCGCAGACTCACCAGTCCATCGCGAGCCAGTTGCTGCAAGCCCTCCCATTCGTGCACGAAGCGGGAGATCGAAAATCGGGCCGAATAACGACACATCACCCCCTGAATCAGGTCACGCCGCTCGAGCAGCGCGGCGTCACGAACCACCAGTCCCCGCTCCACCGGCAACTGCCCCTGCTCGACGGCCTGGCTCCAGTCCTTGAGTGTGCGGTGGTTCTGCGCCAAGAGGTGGCGAAACTGACTGATGGCCGTCGGACCAATCCCCAGCAGCTCAAGCTCGCCGCCGGTGGTGTAACCCTGGAAGTTGCGATGCAGGCGACCTTGCCGTGCCGCGACCGCCAGACTGTCGCTGGACAGAGCGTAGTGGTCCATGCCGATCGCCTCGTAACCGTTGCTGATCAGATAACGCTGGGCAGCCTCGAGCATGGTGAGGCGATCTCGTTGGCTGGGCAGATCACTGGCCTCGATCTTGCGCTGCAGGGGCAGCTGCTCTGGCAGGTATGCGAAAGAAAACAGGGAGATGCGATCGGGTCTGAGCTGCCTGACCAGATCGAGGGTCGCGTCAAAACGCAGCGGTGTCTGGCGCGGCAAGCCACAGATCAGATCCACATTGACGCTGTCGAAATCGGCTTCGCGCAACCACCCCATCACGCGTCTGATCTGCTCGAGCGGTACCACCCGGTTCACCGCCCGCTGTACGTCGGGATCGGCATCCTGAATGCCAAAGCTGATGCGGTTGAAGCCCAGCTGACGCAGCTGCAGGGCCGCATCCCGGCTAAGGAATTCCGGATTGACCTCGATCGAGGCCTCTAGATCGTCCGCGAGCTCAAAGTTGTCTCCGATCAATTGCCACAGCTGCGCCGTCTCGTTGCAGTTGAGGTAGTTCGGCGTGCCTCCCCCCCAGTGCAACTGGGCCAGTCGCCGGCGCCGGGGCATGGCTGTACGGATCAGCTCCAGCTCTCGGGCCAACGTCGCCAGGTAGGGCTCCACCGCCCGCGACCCGGCCTGTGTGGTGACCCGGTTGCAGCCGCAGTACCAACAGGCATGCCGGCAGAACGGGACGTGCACGTACAGCGACAAGGGTTCATCGGACGGGTGTCCCAGTTGCTGGCGCAAGTCGGATTCACCCACCGATGTGGTGAAGGCAGTTGCTGTGGGGTAGCTGGTGTAGCGGGGGACAGGACGGTCGTATTTGAGCAGCAGCTCAATGGGGCTCAGGGTGGGGGCAGCGGTCGTCCGGTCCGTCATCGACCCCAGTTCAGCAAGGAGGCGCTGCGTCATGCCAAAGGCCTGTTCGGCCTCCTCCAGCAGCTCCTCCTCCTCCTGGCTCGACAGTTCGAACCGCTCAATCCCCGCATGCAGCTCTTGCTTGAGGTCCTCAACAGGCCTGTCAAAGGCCCAGAAGCTCAGGGTCGGCAGGCCGTGTGACGCCAGGATTGCGTTGGCCTGGCTGGCCAGCTGCTGTCCGCCCGAGAGATCACCGCCATAGCGCACATAGACATGGGCCATCAGGCGGTGCGGTTCCTGCCGTGCCAGTAGACGCATCCGTGCCAGCCAGAGCTGGGCCGCACCAGAGGGCGGGGTCATGGGCAAGCCGCTCAGCACAGCCAGGTCATGGCTCAACGCTGTGCTGCGGGCCAGAGCAGCCCAGGGCATTCCATTTCCGCCCAGGGCAGAAGCCAACGCTGGTGCCTCCTGTTCCAGCAGGGCATAGGCCGGCATCAGGGCTCGTACCAGCGCTGCCAACTGCAGTGGCTTGGCCTCACCGGCAAGCAGGGCCTTCGAAAAGGCCATGCCTTCGGCCTGATGGTGAGCTTTGCCGATGCGGGCATGGAGCCTGCGCACCCTGGGGCCAAAACCCTTGCGCAGCTGCGCGTCGGCCTGGTCGGCGTGGCCTGAGATGGAAACAGGCGGGGAGGGGGACATGCTGAATTCTCCAACGTGTTAACTGTATAACGTTAATGTGGTACCACGGGTCAATAATTGCTGATTCGTCACGTGTTCTTCGCGGTGGCCGCCTGCAGCGTTGTCCCCGCTCGGATTCAGGCGATGGCTGCTGCTGCCGCTGCGTTGAGCAGGCAGCGGGCGGCCCTTGCCTCATAACCGATGCGCTCAAGGGCTCCCTGAAAGTCATCGCAAAAGGTGGCGAGCACATCTGATGGATCCACACCGATCTGCCGCATGTCGCTGCTGAGCGTCGTCAGGATGGTCAGGGCGATCGGCAGTGCGTCCCGGCAGGCGGCTGTCAGAGCCGGTTGAACCTGCTGAAGCCTGCTGCTCAACCAGCTTTCGGCATAGCTGAGATGCGCGTCTTCGTCAGCCAGCACCGCCGCTGTGATCGGCTGGGCGTAGGGATCTGCCACCGGCAGGTAGTGGCGATAGGCAGCAATGGCGAAGCACTCGATCACCAGCCCCTGGATCCCCAGACAACCAGCTCGGTCACCGGCCCGGTCGCAGGCCACGAACAAGGCGTGCAGGGGAGCGAACAGGCCATGCGCCAGCTGGGTGTCGGGCTTGACTCCCAGGTTCTGTCCGCAGCCGACAAAAACGCTGGCATGGCGGCCTTCCATGGCGGCCAGACGCAGCAGTTCGCTGCGGTCTTCGGGAATCAGACGGGCGAGCTGGCGGAAGTGGCGATCGGCCAGACCCTCACCGACCACCACAATGCCGTTGATGCGTCCGTAGGCCGTCCGGTAAGCATCATTGTCAATCGCGACAGGCACAGGACTCCTGTTCATGCCGCACCCCCTGCACCCGTTGCCACCATTGGTTGGCTGAATTGCTGCAGCAGTAAGCAGCCAAATCTCATTTGCAATCCCAATCTGTCAACGAATCTGGTCAAGCCTGCTGGCTTGTCGGCCAATGCCTTGAGTTGTCGATAGGTTTCTACCAAGCGATTACGCAGCTCGATGGTGCGCGACTGTTCAAGATCAAACACCACTGGGAAGGCTCGGCGAGCAGTGCGGTTGGTCTGGCGCATCACCTCGGCATCAAACAGATCTGGATCCATGCCCAGCAGTCGATAAAAGTCTCCCCGCTCACAGACCGTGAGACTGTGGGTCAAAAAAACGCTCCAGAGGAAGAAGCGGCTCAAGAGCCTTCCACGGAGGCCACTGTTGAGTCCTGGCCAGCATCGGATGAGCATGTTGAAGATGTCGCCATGTCGGTTCTCGTCCTGGCACCAAGGTTCAAAGAAGTCAAATAGGGGTGCGAATGCATTGTCGGGGTGTGCCTTGAGATGACGGTCGATCAGGATGTAGCGCCAGTAGCCGATTTTCTCAGACAGATAGACTGAGTAGAGAACCCAATTCAGTGGGAACCATGTGATTGGTCGTCTTCCACTCAGGGCCGGTAAATCGATCGCAATCCCCTCGGCCAGCAGTGCTCTGTTGAGAAAACCGGCATGACGCGCCTCATCGCGGGCCATCAGGTTGAAGAGTCGGCCCAATTCGGGTCGGTTGGCCTTATTGAGCTGACGTGACAGTTCCTTGAACAGCAGAAAGCCTGAAAATTCAGAGACGCAGGAGCGCACCAGATAGCTTTCATAGGCTGACTTCTCGGCGGCATTCAGCTCGTACAGGCGAGCCAAAGGCGCCTTACGATCGAAGTGTTCGCGGTTGTAGTCGGTTTCCATTTCGGCCAGCATCGCTTCGAAGACAGGCCGCTGTTGTCCAAGGTCGGTGCGTGCCGCCTTGGCGATTTCGGTGGTGTAAAAGCGCGGGGTGAGCAGGTTCTCCCGCAGGTGTGGTGCAGCAGGGGTTGTAGTGGTCATCGTGGGCGCCAGGGCAGTGAGGAGGCATGACAGCAGCCCCATCTCCTGAGATTATTGCATAACGAAGACGTGATTACGTTAAGCCATGGTCACGCAGAATTGGGTTGTCGTGTAGCTGTGGTACCCTTGTCCTGGTGTGTCGCGCGTCTTCTCCGCCATGGAGCATCTGGCTGAGTACTTCAAGGTCTTTTCTGAGCCGAACCGGCTCGCCGTCCTTGAGGCCCTGCGCGACGGTGCTCTCAATGTCACGGCGGTGGTCGAGAGGACGGGCCTGAGTCAGGCCCTGGTGTCGAAACACCTCAAGCTGTTGACCATTGCCGGCGTCATCCGCCGTCGACCCGAGGGGTCTCTGGTCTTCTACGAGATCAACGATCGTGCTGTGCTGGACCTGCTGGCTCAGGCCGAACAGCTGATGCTCGATGCCCGGCGTCAGCAGCTCGATGCGCTCGCCGCCATTCTTTGATGGCAGGTCCCGAGGGGCAGGGTTCGCTGCCGGTCACCCCCCAGAGCCTTGACCAGTTCAAAGCGGCACTGGCCGCTGGCGAGCGCTGTTTTGAGGGGTTGCGTCTGGGCGGCATCGATGGTGTCGATCTGGATTTATCCGATTGCCAGTTGCGATCCAGTTGCTTCAAAGAAGCGCGCTTTGGCCATGCGCGCCTGGCGCGGGCGCGGGTGCAGCAGAGCTGCTTTCAGCAAGCCCTGCTCTGGGGGGCAGATCTGTCGGGTCTGCAAGCCCAGAACTCCTACTGGCATGACGCCGATCTCTCGGGTTCGCGTCTGCAGGGGGCCGATTTCGGCGGGGCGTTTCTGCATCGCTGTTGCCTGCGTGGCGTGGTGGCAGCGGGCAGCAGCTGGCACCACGCGCGTCTGGTGGAAGCCGACTTTCGCTCGGGCCTCGACCAGCTCACCGACCTGGGGGGTGCCGATTTTGCAGAGGCAGACCTGAGTTTTGCCCTGCTGCAAGGGGCCAACCTGCAGGGGGCCAACCTGCGCGGCAGTTGCCTCTACGGCGCCAGCCTGGACCGGGCCGATCTTCGCCATGCCGATCTGCGGGGCTGTGATCTGCGCGACACCCAGCTCCAGGACGCCGATCTTGATGATGCCCTGCTGGCGGGAGCCCTGTTGCCCGAAGCCAGCCCCTGTTGATGTGCGACGGCGGGCCCGTCCGCAGGCCTTAGGAAAGGCTGAAGAATGGGCGAACGGTAGTCACAGGCGCATTCCGCAGCCCCGCACGTGCGCGACAACCCGCCTGTGCGTGTGATCCCCCTGTGTCGACTGCTCTGGAGGCCACGGCAGCTGCGGTTGAGGCCCGGCTGCAGCAGGCCGGCATTGTGCTCACGATGGGCGGCGAGCCCACGTTTGTACCCCTCGACCCCTGCGGAGCTGAATGGACGGTCGCGGCCGATGGCCCGACCAAGTTGAGCTACGCCAGGGCCATGGCCCAGCAGCTCCAGCGGCTTGCCTGGCCCGACAGCGTCTTGCTGTTCTGTCCGGGCAAGCTGTACGACGGTGAGCTCAACCCTCGCTGGGCGCTGCGACTGATCACCAGCAGCTCGCCCCAGCCCCTGGTGTTTTGGCCCGAGGCTGGTGCCGGGGGTGCAGCCACCCCGAATGCCGCGGAGGTTGCCGACCTTTTATTCGGGCTGGCATCGAGCCTCGATTGCCCCCTGCATCCCCTGCAACTGCGCGATCCACACGATCCAGGCCGTCAGGTCTGGGCCGTGCCCCTGGCCTGGGATGGGGATCACTGGCAATCCCTGCAATGGAACCTGCCCGAGCGTTGGCGTGAACTGAACCGCGCCAGTGGACCCGCTGGCTTGCGTCTGCCGCTTGAGCATTTCCCGGCCGATGGCCTGCGCCAGCTGCTCACCATCGAGGTGGACGATGGTGGCTGGGGGGTGTTTTTGCCCCCGGTGCCGCGGCTGCCATTCGAGCAGTTGCTGCAGGCCCTGGCCTGCCATGGATTGCGGTGGCACAGGCCAGGGCTCAGTGGCGTGCTGCCGTTGGATCTCGAGGACCATTGGAAGGTCCTCGGGTTGGCATCAGATCCAGGTGTTCTCGAGATCAATCTGCCGGTCTGCAGCACCTGGGCTGACTACGCAACCTGGCTCCACCGGCTCGAACAGGCTGCCGCGGCTGTCGGCCTGCGGTCGTTCAGGCAGCAGGGCGAACAGAGGCTTGGTACAGGCGGTGGCAACCATTTGCTGCTGGGCGGGCCTGCTCTCGATCGCCATCCGTTCTTTGAGCGACCAGGCTGGTTGGTCGCTGTGATGCGCTACTGGCATCAGCATCCATGCCTCTCCTATCTGTTCAGCGGCTCCAGCGTCGGGCCTGCATCCCAGGCACCGCGCCTGGATGAGGGCAGCGCCAGCCTGCTCGATCTGGACCTGGCCCATCGCCTGCTCCAGGAGTTGCCGGCCGGTGATCATCGGGTGGCGATCGGTGAGACCCTGCGGCACCTGCATGCCGACCGCAGCGGCAACACCCATCGCAGCGAAATCAGCCTCGACAAGTTCTGGAACCCTGCCTGGAGTGCCGGTTGTCAGGGCCTGGTCGAGTTCAGGGCCCTAGAAACCATGCCCGACCATCGCTGGTCCTCGCGGGTGGCCCTGCTCTGGCGGGCGTTGGTGGTGATGCTGCTCGATCCGGCACGGCACCCGCCTGGGCTGCAGGCGTGGGGCCCCGCCCTGCACGACCGCTGCATGCTGCCCAGTCAGTTGTGGCAGGACCTGCTCCTGGTGCTGGCCGATCTGTCGTCAGCTGGGTTTCCTCTGGAGCCCGAGCTGTTTGAACCCATCTGGGAATGGCGTTGTCCGTTGCTGCTCAGCTGGCAGCAGGATGGCGCCGGATTGACCATTCGCCAGGCACTAGAACCCTGGCCGCTGCTCTGTGACGTGCCCGTTGAAGGCGGCAGCACCAGTCGCTTTGTCGACAGCTCTCTGCGCCGTTTCGAACTGATCACCAGCGGTGACTTTGATCAGCGCTATCGGCTCCTGCTGCAGGGGCGGGAGCTCCCCTTGGGCGATCGCGGCGATCACCCCCTGGCGGTTCGTTATCGCCACGAGGCGCTCTACCCCTGTCTTCATCCCTGCCTGCCGGTGCACCTGCCACTGGAGCTGGACCTCCACCGTCGTGACGATGGCACTCCGATCGCCCGCTGGCGCTTGCAGGGCCGTTCGCGACAGTTCAGTGCGGCGGCAACGCCACCGCCACCAGGGCCAGCCGGCGAGGCGCTGCCGCCGTTGCGCCCGGCAGGGCCAGGTGGCTGCACGGTTGATCTACGCCTGTAGTTGATCACCGCCTGTAAAAAGGATGTTGGGGGTTGGACAGCACCGTTGCTAGGCCGGGGCTGTTGCCGATCCCAGCCCCATGTCCTTGACCGCCATTGAATGTCCCGACGGGGTCTGTCACAGCCACCACGGGGGCCACGCCATCAGCCGGGATGCCTTGCAATCAAGTTTGCGCCGCCATGGCGTCAGCTGGTGCGAGCGCCTCGCTGAGCGGGTCTTCGAGATCTCGGTCGACAGCTTCAGCCAGAACGTCGCTCCGCAGATGCAGGCCCAGGGTTGGCAGCGGCGTCACCTCGACTGGGAGTTCAGGCTCGGCGGCGAATCCGCTGAAGCCGAGCGCACCCTGGTCGATGGAGCCCTCAATGCGGTCGAAAGCTTTCTGCGCAGCCGCGAGGTCCAGCGTCTGTTCGTCGATGAACTGGTCCAGGGCACCCTGTCCGAGGCTGGCCTGTCGACAAGCCTGCGGCGTCAGGCCCTGCAGCAGCTGATTGAACGGGAACTACTGGCGATGCTGCGCGAACAGCGTGAAGCCCTTCTCGATCGCGTTGCGGTGGCCATGCTCGATGACGCCGACGGTGAGTTCCAGTTGGCCCACGATGTGGCTGAAACAGCCCTCGACGATGTGGAGCGGCTGCTGTTGCTCCATTCCGAAGCCAGTCGCTGAACCCGCTGCCGGTAAGGTGGCGCCCATGCGTGCACTGCCTTACCACCTGAGCGCCGGCAGTGATCTGCTGGACTGCCTGCAACAGCTGGCCCTACACCATGGGGGCCAGGGCTTTGTTCTCGGTGTTGTGGGCAATCTGTCCCAGGCCGCCTTTCTCTGCCCGGGACAGCCTGAGCCAACTGTGGTTCGCGGCGAGCTGGAAATCATCACTCTGCAGGGCACACTCACTTCAGAAGGGGTGCACCTGCATCTCAGTTGTTCGGATTCAGCCTGTCAGGTCTGGGGCGGTCATCTCGAGCCGGGCACCCTGGTGCTCAAGGGCGTTGATCTGTTGATCGGCTGTCTTGACCCCGTCGTTGACCCTCTCCAGTCCGGCGGTGTCGACGTGGTGCAACCGCAGCCGGCCCGGTTGAAGGTGGCGGCCTCGGATCAGTGCCCCTTTTCCCGGCGTGCGCTGCGTCTGTTGCACACCCTCGCCATCCCCTTTGAACGGGTGGAGCCGAGCGCGGGTCACGGTGTGCCCCAGATCACCATTGATGGGGAGTTCATCGGCGGCTACGACGCGCTGGTTCACCTTCATGCCACTGGCCAGCTCGACGGACTACGGCAGGCCTGAACTGCGGCA
>CAZJIF010000003.1:18173-42475 GCA_964546045.1 uncultured Klebsiella sp.
TCACCTTCATGCCACTGGCCAGCTCGACGGACTACGGCAGGCCTGAACTGCGGCAAGCCTGAACTGCGGCAAGCCTGAGACGCCCATCTGCAGCGAGCGGGCTGCAACGCTCCGTTGAACGATCAAGGTCTACCTACGGTCCTGGCACCTTGCCCAGGACCAGTGCCGTGATTGAGCAGCTTTCCGATCTGCCAGAGGGAACGCTCGGGTTCTGCCTGAGCGGTGGGATCAACCGCCATGACATCGAAACGGTCCTGGAACCAGCCGTGGATCTCGCCCTGGACCAGGTGGGTGCCATCAAGGCCCTGTTGGTGTTTGGTGATGATTTCGAGGGAATCACCCTGGAAGCCTTGTGGGATGACACCCGGTTGGGATGGCGCCATTGGGACGGGTTTGAGCGCATCGCAGTGGTCTCCGATGTGGCCTGGCTGAACCAGGCCTTTCGCGCATTGGCTCTGCTGTTGCCCTGTCCATTGCGGCTGTTCCCCGCCGACGGGATCGATCAGGCACGGCGCTGGTTGTCCGAATCCCTCGGCACGATTCATCTCGACCAACAGGACGGACAGGTCACGATGGCCCTGATCGGTCGGCTTGATCCCACTGTCTACCGGCGCATTGATGATGACCTGGCCCATGTGTTCAGCCAGCAGCCGCCTCTGCGGTTGTTGCTGGATCTGCGTCAGTTCGACGGTTGGCAGGGTCTAGGGGCCGTGACCCAGCACCTGGCATTGCTCCGTCACTATGCGGCGGTGCCCAGCCAGGTTGCGGTGATCGCTGACAAACGCTGGCAGCATGGCGCCCAGCGCTTGTTGGGGCACTTCTCCAAGGCTCAGACGCGCTGGTTTGACGGTGACCATCTGCAACAGGCTCAGCAGTGGCTCAGCCCATCGCTGCCCTGACGTGCCGAGCCCGTGTGCACCTCAGTTCTGCATTGTCACAAATTCTTCGGCGACGGTGGGGTGCAGGGCCATGGTGCGGTCAAAGTCCGCTTTGGTGGCGCCCATGCCGATGGCGATTGCCGCCATTTGAATGATTTCGGCCGCATGGTCACCCACCATGTGACATCCCAACACCTTGCCGGTGTCGATGGCCACGACCAGCTTCAGCAGCACCTTGGGATCCCGTTGCGGCAGGGCCTGACTCATTGGCCGGAACCGACACTGGTGCACGCGAATGCTTTCGCTGCCATACCGCTCAATCGCCTCCTCCTCGCTCAGTCCGACCGAAGCGAGCTCGGGCATGCTGAACACCGCACTGGCGACGAGCCGGTGGTTGACCTGACGGGGATTGTTGCCGTACACACTGTCAGCGAAGGCGCGCCCCTCGTCCACAGCCACAGGGGTCAGATTGATCCGATCGGTCACATCGCCCACCGCGTAGATGTGGGGCACGTTGGTCTGCTGATCGCCATTGACCGGGATGCGATGCCCCTCGATCGCCACACCGGCGGCTTCGAGATCAAGCCCTGCCAGAAAGGGACGTCTGCCGGTGGCCAGCAACACTCCAGCGCAGGGGTGTCGTTCCCCACTCTGGGTGACCACGGTCAGGTCTCCTGGCTGGCCCTCGATCGCCGCTGGGCTGTGGGCTAGACGAATGCTGATGCCGCTGGCTTCCATGCCCTGTTGAACAGCCTGGGCGGCCTCGCGGTCAAATCCCCGCAGCAGGTGATCACCGCGGACCAGCAGGGTCACATCAACTCCCAGGGCCGAAAGAATGCAGGCAAATTCGCAGGCAATGAAACCGGCCCCCACCACCACCATGCGGGTGGGCAGTGCCGTCAGATCGAACATGTCGTCGCTGACCCAGCCCAGCTCGGCCCCGGGGATCTGCGGGCGATGGGGGCGACCGCCCACGGCGATCAGGATGCGCTCGCCGCTCAGCGTTCGTGGCGACGCCTCTTGGCCATGAACCTCAATGGTGTGGGGACTGTTGAAGCGGCCCCAGCCCCTGATCAGAGCAACGCCGGCTTTCTCCAGAAAGCCGAGGTGCAGCGCATGAAGACGGTCAACTTCGGCGCGAACACGCGTCAGCAGGGTGGCGGGGTCGTGGCTGATGCTGCCCAGCTGCCAGCCGTAGCTGCCTGCATCGGCCAGCAGATGGTGATAGGACGCTCCATACACCAGCAGCTTCTTGGGAACGCAGCCGCGGATCACGCAGGTTCCCCCGACCCGGTCCCCTTCGACGATGGCCACCCTGGCGCCGTAGGACGCTGCCCGCTTGGCGGCGGCCAGCCCCCCGGACCCAGCACCGAGCACGATCAGGTCGTAGGGGTTGTCCATCGGAGTTGGATCCATCGGTTCAGGCTGGCCTGCCGGCAGCAGCGGCACTGTCGATGATCGCCCGCGTGGTGGCTTCCACGTCGGCGGCAACCATCTGGAGTTGCGGGTCGCTGCTCAGGGCCGTCAGCATCGCCACTGGGCTGACCATGCCGATTTTGGTCTGCCCGGCTTCGGTGTAAACCGAGATCCGGCAGGGCAGGGCCATGTTCAAAGCCATGTCGGCTTCCAGCACCCGGGCAGCTTGCTGGGGCTGGCAGACCTCAAAGATGCGGCACTCTTCGCGAAAACCAAGGCCTTTGCCCCGCAGGGTGTCAGCCAGATCATGGATGGTCAGCAGCCCGAACCCATGGGCAGGGATCGCTGCTGCCAGGGCCCTGCAGACGGTTTCAAAGGGTTGTGGACTGTCGACCACCACCAAGGACGGTGGCGCTGAATGGTTGCTCATGGTTTGCGTGTCTGGAGAGCGGTTGTGGCGTGCCGGCTGCGGGGCCGGTTGGGGCTGGTTGCCGTTGGCGTTTCAGGGCCTCGCCGGCGGTCAGCAGGGCTGAACCGATCAGCAATGCCGCAAAGCCAAGGCGCAGCTGCCTTTCCTTGAGGTGTGGGGCCAGGCGTTGCCCGATCACGGCACCCACCGCGCCTCCGCCCAGCAGCGGCACCACCAGAGCAAGCTGTTCTGCAGGCCAGTGACCCAACGCCAACAGCGCCACCAGGCTGTTCAAGGCGATCAGCAGCAGGCTGGTGCCACTGGCCAGTTGCATCGGCAATCCGGCCAGCAGCACCAGGGCCGGCACGATGGCGAAGCCACCACCGACGCCGGCGATGCCGGTCAGAAGCCCGACCAGCACCCCTTGGGAGGCCAGGGGCAGCGGTGAGCGAGGCGTCCGCAGGGCTGTTGCCAGCACTGGTGCTGCTGTGCTGCTGGTCCTGCGCAGCATCAGCCAGGAGGCGACCAGTGCGGCTGCGGCAAAGATGGCCAACTGGGCGACTTCGGGCACCAGCCCGGCTTTGACCAGGCTGCCGCCCAGCCAGCTGCCGGCCAGAGCCGGCAGACCCAGCACCAGGGCTGGACCCGGTGCGACCTGGCGGCGTTTCAGGTAGGGGATCGCGTTGCCGATGGCCAGGACCATCACGATGATCAGCGACAGCGGAACGGCCGTGCGTGTCGGCAGCGCTGCGCCGGTAACCAGCAAGGGCAGCAACAAAATCGACCCTCCCGCCCCCAGGACCGCCAGCAGGAAGCCGATCAACCCACCGCCGGTGGCCAGCAGCAACAGCATCGGTGACAGCATTAGACCGTCACCCGGTTCCATGGCATCGCCGCCAGCAGCCTGGCCATGCCGCAGAAGCCACTGATCCCGGCGAACATCAGGCCAGCGCCGACAAAACCGCTCAGCCAGATCCAGCCGGGTGCCGCCAGCTGGCTGAGGATCACCCCCAGCAACACCAGTCCACCGGCCACGATCTGCACCTGGCGCATCAAGGGCAGCGGGGCACCCTTGCGCCGCTCAATCGGCAGCTGGGCGGCCTGCCAACCGATCATGCCGCCTTCCAGATCGGCCAGTCCACCGCCGGTTGCGGGCAGGCCGCGCCTAGTCAGCGTGGCCACACCACGTTCACTGCGGGCACCGCTCTGGCAGACCAGCACCAGGGGCCCATCAGGGATGGGTGCCTCAGCCAGCTGGCTCAGGGGGATGTTGCGGCTGCCTGGGATGTGACCGCCGACGAATTCCATCGGTTCGCGCACATCGATGATTGTGATGCGGCCGTTTTGGCGTTGCTCATTGAGCTCATGGGGGCTCAGGCGCAGGGCAGTGGTCGGGCTCATGCTGCTGTTCCAGAAAGGGGGGTTTGGATGGTTGTGGGTTGCTGCGGTGGCAGCGGGCAAGGCCTGTTCAGCGGGGGCTTTCGCCTTCCAGCGGGTAGCCCTCATCGCCCCAGCGCCTGAGGCCGCCGCGCAGGTTGGCGACCTGACTGAAGCCGGCCTTCTGCAATTGCTGCGTGGCCAGCGCCGAGCGGCTGCCTGAGTGGCACAGCACGACCACAGGGCGTTCTGTTGCGATCTCATTCAGCCGCTGCTCCAGTTCAGGAAGGGGGATCAGCAGGCTCTCGGGCACACGCCCATCAGGTCCGTTGAATTCCTCGGTGGAGCGCACATCCAGCAACGTCAGGGCATGGCGGTGTTCGGCAACCCAGTCGGGTGACAGTTCGGGTAAGCCGGCAAAGCTGCGTTGCACCGGTGCCCATGCCGGCGCAGTGGCCTGGTCCTCCCTGGGGCGTCCGGAGCGCAGGTTGGCCGGCAGGGCCTGGGCGATTCGGTGTGGATGGGGCAATTTCATGTTGTCCATGAAGCCCACGAAGTCCCGTTCGGTCGCCTGTCCGCCAAGACGGGCGTTGTAACGACGTTCTTCGGCCACCGAGCTGACCATCCGTCCGGTGTAATCGTGCCCGGGATACAGCAGGCAATGCTCCGGCAGCGCCAGGATCTGCTCTGTGATCGAGCGGTACAGCGTGGCGGCGTTGCCCTGCTGAAAATCGCAGCGCCCGCAACCACGCACCAACAAGGCATCGCCGGTGAAGGCCATGCTCTGGTCATCCAGGACATAGGTCAGACAACCGTCGGTGTGCCCTGGCGTGGCCCGCACGTCGAGGTGCCGGGTGCCCAAGGACACCTGGTCTCCGTGGTGCAGGGGCAGGGTCACGTTGTCGGCGCGAGCCGCAGCGGCCAGACCGATCGCGCAGCCTGTGGCCTGGTGCATCAGCCAGCTGCCAGTGACATGGTCCGCATGGGCATGGGTGTCGAGGCAGGCCACCAGGGCCACGCCCAGCTCCTGGATCAGGGACAGATCGCGGCTGTGTTGCTCGAACACGGGATCGATCAACACCCCCTGGCCGCTGGGACCATCCACCAGCAGGTAGGTGAAGGTGCCCGTTTCGGCATCGAACAACTGCCGGAACAACAGCTTGGAACCGCCGGCTGCGGCTTCAAGGGAGAGCGGTATCGCGGTGACCATCGCGGTCTGAAGCGAACTTCTATGACCCTACATGCATAAAGCCCTTAGCGGTAAGCGTTGGGGCTGCGTCTCGGGTGCTGAATCGCGGCAAGCGGGTCCAGGGTTGTGACCCTCAGGCCGAGCCATTCAGGCGAGACAAGCCATTCCAGGCTCCAACCCGATCAGCCGTGGGGTTGACCGACACCCCCCAAGTCAGCCTGACGGCAACCCACTCAGCGGCTGCTAGTCCATAATTCTTGTGTCGTCATAAAGCAGGCCGTGTCCAGCCCCGTTCCTGGCCCCCAGCTGCTGGAGGAGCTCAGTCAGTTCTTCCGGCTCCTCAGCGAACCGGCTCGGTTGCAGTTGCTGTGCGAACTCAAGCAAGGCCCCTGCGATGTGGCCTCATTGATTGAATCCACCGGCTTCAGCCAGTCCCACATCAGCCGCCAGCTGGGCCAGCTGCAACGGGCTGGACTGGTGAGCTGCGAGCGGGATGGTGTGCGCTTGATTTACAAGGCGGACGACCGTCTGGTCGACGATCTTTGCGCGCTGGTGCAGAACCGGTTGCGCCAGCGTCTCCAGGCTCAACTGGCCGAGCTGCAGTCGGTCTGAGCGCGCGCGTTCAGGTGCACTGCAGCCGCGTCAGGGCCGGTGCAAACAGGACCACATCGGCACTGATGCGACGGACCAAGCCATCGAGCGCGCAGATCCCGCCTGTGCAGATCGTGATCAACCGTTCCCCGCAACCCTCTTCAAGGGCGCTGCAGTTCAGCAGTACCGACTGGTTGGTTCGTACGGCCCTGATCACCGCGAAGGCATCGTCGATTCCGTCGGCGTACATCACCTGCAGCGTCGGCCCACCTGAGGGTCCGATGCTGCCGCGCCCGTGTTCTTGGCGTCCCTTGCCGCCGGCCAGCACGGCATCACGATCGGATGGACAACTGTGGGAGGGCATGGCCTGGACGATCCCTGCGAGCGGTCGGATTGACCTGTGGTCAGGCCCCCATCACGCCACAGCTGCCGGCCTCAGTCAAAGCCCACCGGCGTGGGGTGTCGTTTCTGGACTCCATCTGAGAATCCAGTTGGGCTCAGATGATTCGCGCTCCGCAAGCGGGGTTCCCCGTTCGCCGACGATTTCCGACTCTCTTGTCAAGCCTCATTTTGTTTTCCACAGATGGCGGAGCCCAAGCGGGTTGAAGGGGAATCTGAGGCATCCAGGTGTGGAAAAAATGCGGGTTGCGCTGGGGAAAAGGGGATCAGGATGTGGAAAAGAATGGGGTTCAGAAGGACTGATCGGTCTCAGTCCTCCTCGGTCTCGGCGTAGAGCGCCCACAGATAGGAACTCACACAACGGATCTGCTGTTGGATCAGATCCTCCAGCTCTTCTGACAGGCCACCCTGCCGGCATTGCAGGTGCAGCAGGTTGAGCTGCTGCCTGAGCTCAGCGATGCGGCTGTCGTAGCAACCTTTTGTGATCGGCAGCGCAGCCATGGTGCGACGACGGTTGAGCCATCCCAGCACCACTGGCAACGAGCTGGTGACACGCTCAACGCATTCGCCTGGAATCTGCAGCATCCGAACGTAGGGTGGACAGATGGACAGGAATGCAGTGATGACAACGTCTCAGCGATCCCGTGGCAAACGGGTGGAATTGATGCTGGAGCGGTGGATGTGGCGGTTTCGGCTGATCGCAATTCTGCCTGTGATGATGAGCTTGTTGAGTTCGCTGGCGACATTTCTGCTGGGTACGAAGGAGATTGTCAAGGCGTTGTTGCTGGTTGCCAAAGGTAGTGATGTGAAATCCTTCCTCGGTGAGCTGCTCGGCAATATCGTCGGTGGCATTGATCTTTATCTGATTGGCATTGCATTCTTGATCTTTGGCTACGGCGTTTACGAGTTGCTGATATCGCCCATTGATCCTGCGCGTGATGCAGAGAATCTCGGCAATGGTTTGCTCGATATACGCAATTTGGATCAACTCAAGGAGAAGCTTGTCAAGGTGCTGGTCGTCGCCCTGATTGTCTCGGCCTTCAAGGCCATGCTGACATTGCCAATCAACACTCCCACCTCGCTCGTCTTGTTCTGCCTCAGTGTGCTTTTGCTGGCCTTCAGTGGTTGGCTCGTTGCGGCAGAATCCCCTCCCCGTCCAGCTCAAGGGAGACTCTCTGCAAGGCAGCAGTCCCCTTTTGAATCAGCTCGCGATGCCCTTTGAAAGGGCTGAATCGAGCTGAACCCCAAACACGATGATCAAGGGGTGGTGTTCCACCCAGCGGATCTGCCCCCGCACCTGCAGGACCCGCTGGCCATCAGGACTCAGCTGGATGCGACAGGTCATCCCCGGTGCCGGGGTCGCGCCAGCATGCACAGCAAGCCTGAGGCCGTTCTGGCTCAGGTCGATGACATCGGCATCAATCTGATCCAGGTCTGACAATGCAGCCCAAGCGACCTTGGCCTTGGCCAGGGGGCCTACAGGGGTGAAACGGGGGTCCTGGCGTCTGTCCTCGACTGGGATCAATTGGGGGTCGAGGCGCAGGGCCGTGCGGTAGGCCGCGAGATCCTGCGCCTGCGTGGCCGCTGATTGACGGGCTCCCTCAATGGAGGAAGAGCCGGGTGGGGCGTCCTTCCGCAAGACAAACCATCAAAGAGGATTGGACTGATCCATATGACGCATCAGATCAATGCATTTGCAGGAATAGCCCCACTCGTTGTCATACCAGGACACCAGCTTTACAAACGTGTCACTGAGGGCGATTCCGGCACGGGCATCGAACACCGAGGTGCAGCTCTCACCAAGGAAATCACTGGACACGACCTCATCTTCGGTATATCCAAGGATGCCCGCCAAGTCGCCTGCGGCGGCCGCTTTCATCGCCTCTTTGATGGCGTCATAGCTGGTCGCTTGCGCCAGATTGACGGTGAGATCAACCACCGACACATCTGGGGTCGGCACCCGGAAGGCCATGCCGGTCAGTTTGCCGTTCAGTTCGGGAATCACCCGGCCGACGGCCTTGGCTGCCCCGGTGGAGCTGGGAATGATGTTCTGACCTGCACCACGGCCGCCACGCCAGTCCTTGATCGAAGGCCCATCAACGGTTTTCTGGGTGGCCGTGGTGGCATGCACCGTGGTCATCAGACCGCTGACGATGCCAAAATTGTCATGTACCACCTTGGCCAGCGGTGCAAGGCAATTGGTGGTGCAGCTGGCGTTCGAGACGATTGTCTGGCCTGCGTAGCTGCGGTGGTTGACGCCCATCACAAACATCGGGGTGTCGTCCTTGGATGGTGCCGACATCACCACCCGTTTGGCGCCGGCCTTCAGGTGGGCCTGGGCCGCCTGATCCGTCAGGAAAAAGCCGGTGCTTTCGAGCACATAATCAGCGCCGACGTCGCCCCAGGCCAACGCGCCCGGGTCCCGTTCGGCGGTAATGCGGATGCGCTGCCCGTTGACCACGAGCTGCCCGCCCTCCACCCGCACGTCGCCGTCAAAACGGCCGTGGGTTGAGTCGTAGCGGAGCATGTAGGCCAGATAGTCCACATCGATCAGATCGTTGATCGCCACCACCTGTACGTCCGCCAGGCTGATGGCACGGCGAAAGGCGAGACGACCGATGCGGCCGAAGCCGTTGATGCCGATGCGAAGGGTCATGGGGCTGGCCGAGGTCAGGCTGGCTGCACAGTGTGGACAGCCTACGGATCGGGCTGTCCCATCAAGCGCTGGGGACAGAGACTGCTGCGACGATCGGCAAAGGCCATGCCGATGCGGGTGTTGCGGCGATCGGTCGGGGTGTCACCGGGTTCCTGAAGCAGCGATTCCAGTCTGTTCAGCCAGCGGCGACGGCTGGCCGCGTCGATCACCCCGTCGCGCTGCAGGGCACACAGGACACGCATGGCGCCATTGCCCTTGCCGAACATCAGCATGAAGGCTTCCTTGTCGCTGAGTTCCTCGGCGCCTGCCCGGTTCAGCGGCGCCAGGGCCAGCAGCCCCAGCAGCCACAACGCCACCACCGGCGGACGCCTCCTCACAGGCTCTCGTCTTCCAGCAGCATCTGTTCGAAGCTCACGTACAAGGGATCCTGTTCGCCCCCGGGGCGTAGGCGTCGCTTGGAAACGGGCCCTGCCGTTGTTGCCGCTGCACTAGCCGCAGGCAGCGTGATCGTCGAACGGCGTTGTTCCAGGTCGCGCAGCCGTTGCAACAGGTGAGCGGGCACCTGGCCGTCGGGGCTGGCCTGCATCAGTTCGCGGAACAGTTCCTGGGGGTCCGTTTCGGTTTCGAGCCGGTGACGAGGGCCCTTGTGCCCCCCCGACGTCGGTGCGGTGTCTGCGGCCCCATCGGGCTGCGGCAGGGGCTGGGGAAGGCGCCGACCCAGTTGTTCCAGCCGTTCGCGGCTGCGTGCGTCCAATCCCATCTCAGGAGCACCCCAGGGTGTCGCGGGTGTTGCGTCCGGTGACTGGATTGGTTCCCTGGGCTGCGCTGCACAGTGCCTTGAGCGCATCGGCACGCAACGGCACGTTGGTGAAGTCCGCACCGTCGATCAGCACAGCGTTGAATTTGGTGTTGAAGGCAAAAGCGTCCTCGAGTACTGCATTCCGCAGATCGGTGCCGGTCAACACGGCGGAATCCAGCGTCGCTTCGCGCAGGTTGGTGTCGCTCAGGTCCGCATCCTGCAGTTTGGCGCCAAACAGGCTGGCCCCCTGTAGATCGGATCCTCGAAAGCTGGCGTCCCGCAGGTTGGCCAGGTTGAAGGTTGCACCTCGGAGATCCTGCTGGCTGTAGTCAGCACCGATCAACACCTGTTTGGCCACGTCAACTGCAGCCCAGACGGGTGTGATCCGTGCCATGCAGGTGAACACCAACAGGGTGCCGACGGCCAGAAGCGTGCAAAGCGCTGGCAGACCGCGTCTGAGCCTGACGTTCATGGCCGGTGAATCAGCTGTGGGAACCCTAGGCAGCGACCTGCCATCGCTGTCCTTGATGATGCACACCACAGCCACCCTCGGCCGATGGGCTGAACAACGGGTGCTGCGTCTGTTGCAACAGCGCGGCTGGCGACTGCTGGATCGCAACTGGCGATGCCGGTGGGGTGAGTTGGACCTTGTCCTCTGCAAACCGCAGCGGTTGCTGGTGGTGGAGGTCAAGGGACGGTCCTCCCTCGGGCGTGATGGCGGCGGTGTGGCGGCGTTGCGCCAGGCCAAACGTCAGCGGCTGGCGCGGAGTTGCCTGTGCTGGTTGGCCGAGCAGCCCTTGCATCAGTGCGACCGGCTGGAGCTGGTCGCGGCGCTGGTGTCCCTGCCACCGGAGCGCAGACCCATCCGTTGGATCCACCTCAACGATTGGTCGTCGGCGTCTGCGGCGCTGGATCGGTGTAGGTGATCCGGCAGATGTAGTGGTAGTTCCCGGTTCCAACCTCGACCGTTTGGCAGGAGGTGCTGCCGATCTGGGCACCCGCTGGCACCGATTGCAGGGCCCGATCGCGAGCATTGTTGCGATCCCAGATCGATTCGCCAATGGCGGTCCCTGCTGCAGCCCGCTCGGCCGTTGCCATCACCAGGGAAATCAGCAACAGCAGCAGGGCAGGCCTGTGGCGACGCGGCATGGGAAATCCTCAGCACTGATAGAACCTGTTGGTTGTCTGTCTAGCGATGACGACAGCAGGGCGGTGTGGTCTGAGCGAAGACTTTTCATTCCACAGGGCGCGCAAGCGGTTTGGCCAGCATTGGCTGATCGATCAGCAGGTGCTGTCCTCGATCGTTGCCGCTGCGGCGCTTGGACCCGGTGACAGGGTGCTTGAGGTGGGTCCGGGCCGGGGTGCCTTGACGGCCGAGCTGCTGGCCTCGCCGGCGCTGGGCGTGCATGCGATCGAACTGGATCGGGATCTGGTCAGCGGTCTGAGGCGCCGCTTTGCGGGCGAACCCCGTTTCCACCTGCTCAGTGGTGACGTTCTGCGGCTCGACCTGCCCCCGGCGAACAAGGTCGTCGCCAACATCCCTTACAACATCACCGGTCCATTGCTTGAGGTTCTGGTGGGACGACTCGACCGTCCGCTGGTCGACCCCTACACCCGCCTGGTGCTGTTGGTGCAACGGGAGGTCGGTGAACGCATCCGGGCTCAGGCCGGCAGCAGCTGCTACTCGGCACTGAGTGTGCGGATGCAGCTGCTCTGTCGCTGCAGCCTGGTGTGCCCGGTGCCACCCCGGTGTTTTGACCCGCCTCCCAAGGTTCACTCTGAGGTGATCGCGCTCGAACCGTTGCCTGCGGTTGACCGTCTGGAGTCAGGCATCGCCCGCACTGTCGAGAGCTTGCTGCGGCGCACCTTTGCGTCCAGGCGCAAGATGCTGCGCAACACCCTCAGCGGCTTGCTCAACGAACCGGAACTGGCTGCATGGGCTGCTGCTGCCGGGATCAGCCTGCAACAGCGGCCGCAGGAGCTGCCGCCCGCGGCCTGGGTTGCGCTGGCGGCGGGTTTGAATCGGGCACAACAGCGTGATGCAGGAGCTGGGGCCAATGGCTGATCTGGTGGTGCATGCTCCGGCCAAGATCAACCTCCATCTAGAGGTGCTGGGTCTACGGGGCGACGGCTTTCATGAGCTGGCGATGGTGATGCAATCAATTGATCTGGTCGATCAGCTGGTGTTCACACCCACTGCCGATGGCCAGATTCAACTGAGCTGTGATCGCGCCGAGCTGGCCACCGACAGCAGCAATCTGATCGTCAGGGCGGCAGAGCTGTTGCGCAGCCGCGTCGGCCTGCCCGAGCTGGGTGCACGGATCAGATTGAACAAACGCATTCCCATCGGTGCTGGCCTCGCTGGGGGGTCCAGTGATGGTGCTGCGGCCCTGTTCGGTCTCAATCAGCTCTGGGGCCTGGGCCTCACCGCCTCGGCGCTGGCGGATCTTGCCGCCGAACTGGGCTCTGACATGCCGTTCTGCCTTTCTGGTGGCTGTCAGCTCTGCTTCGGCCGGGGTGAACGTCTGGAGCCGCTTGCTGCGTCGTCAGTTGAGGCGCTGGGGGTGTTGCTGATCAAGCATCCCTTGGTCAGTGTCAGCACCCCATGGGCCTATGGACGCTGCCGTGAACTGAGGGGTCAGACCTATCTAAAGGATGAGCCCGCGTTCGCTGACCGTCGCCAGGACCTCAGGCGCAGCCAGCTGGTGCAAGCCCTGCTGGGCCAGGTCCCCTGGCCTGCCCTGCGCAATGACCTGCAGGCGGTGGTCGAGCCTGATGTCCCTGTTGTGGCGGCCGGCCTGGACCTGTTGCGACAGGCCGGCCAGCCCCTGGCGCTGGCGATGAGTGGTTCGGGACCCAGCCTGTTTGCGCTGTTCCGCAGTCGCGAATTGGCCGCCGAGGCCGCTGCTGCATTGGCCGAGCCGCTGCAGAAGATCGGTTTTGACAGCTGGGTGTGCGGCACCCGCCCGGTCGGTGTCAGTGTGGAACCCTGATGAACAGCCAAGACGCCACCCCCGCCCCCCGCAAGGGTCCGCTCAGCTTCCTGTCGGGAGCCCTCACCGCCGGCCTGCTGGCCTGGATTTGCCTGGGGCTGAGCCGACGGCTGACTCTGTATTACGCCCTGCATCCGCCGCACTACAGCTCACAGGTGGCACAGAGCATCGCCACCGCAGTCAAGACCCTGATCGTTGGGATGTCCTTCCTGGCGACCTTCAGCTTCGGTTTCATCGGACTGGGTCTGGGGCTGGTGTTCGTGCGATCCGTTGTTCAGACCGTGACGCGTGCCACCAGCGATGATCAATCGGCCTAAGGTCGGCCCATGACGCTCCACGACCTGGGTCTGCTGGTCACCCTGTTGTTGCCAGCCATGCTGCTGTCGGTGCTGCTGCTGGCGACCCTGGCCGCAGGCGGTTGAGATAGGTTGGCTCTCGCCTCCGTCAGCGGGGGACCGCAACCGGCCAGAGCCGGACTGACGACGTCACCGTGGCAGAAACCCTGCTGTTCAACGCCCTGCGAGAAGCCATCGATGAAGAGATGGCCCGAGATCCCCATGTGTGTGTGATGGGCGAGGACGTCGGCCATTACGGCGGTTCCTACAAGGTCACCAAAGATCTCTGCGAGAAATACGGCGAGTTGCGGGTGCTGGACACACCAATCGCCGAAAATGCCTTCACCGGTATGGCGGTCGGCGCGGCGATGACCGGTCTACGACCGATCGTCGAAGGCATGAACATGGGCTTCCTGTTATTGGCCTTCAATCAAATCTCCAACAATATGGGGATGCTGCGTTACACCAGCGGCGGCAATTTCACGATTCCGGCCGTTGTGCGCGGTCCGGGTGGAGTGGGTCGTCAACTCGGTGCCGAGCACAGCCAGAGGCTTGAGGCCTATTTTCATGCCGTTCCTGGTATCAAGATCGTTGCTGTCAGCACACCAACGAATGCCAAGGGATTGATGAAGGCAGCGATTCGCGACAACAATCCAGTTCTCTTCTTTGAGCATGTCCTCCTCTACAACCTCAGTGAGGACATCCCTGAAGGCGATTACATTTGCGCCCTTGACCGCGCTGAGATCGTGCGCGAGGGCGGTGATGTCACGATTCTGACCTATTCGCGAATGCGTCATCATTGCCTCAAGGCGGTGGAGCAGCTGACCCAGGAAGGTATCGATGTTGAACTGATCGACCTGATCAGCCTCAAGCCCTTTGATATGGAGACGGTTCGGAACTCGATCCGCAAGACCCATAAAGTCATCGTTGTCGAAGAGTGCATGAAGACCGGTGGTATTGGTGCGGAACTGCTGGCCTTGATCACGGAGCAGTGCTTCGACGATCTCGACGCCAGGCCCGTGCGTTTGTCCTCCCAGGACATTCCGACCCCTTACAACGGCACCCTCGAGAACCTCACGATCATTCAGCCCCATCAGATCGTCGAGGCTGCCCGCGCTCTTCAATCGGGACAGGTCTGACGATGGCCCGTCAGCAGGGTTGGATCGCGCTGATTTTGGCGTTGGCGATCGCCGCGGCAGCGTTGTTGTTCAGCTTCCCCCTCAAGCTTGGTCTAGACCTGCGGGGCGGTAGCCAGCTGATGTTGCAGGTCTTGCCCGCAGGGGCTGTGCGAAGCGTGCAGCCCGAGCAACTTGAGGCAGTGAAGGAGGTTCTGGAACGCCGTATCAACGGCCTCGGGGTTGCTGAATCAACGCTGCAGACCGTTGGCAACGACCAGCTCGTGTTGCAATTGCCCGGCGAGCAGGATCCGACTCGGGCGGCCAATGTCCTGGGCAGTACGGCATTGCTTGAATTCAAAGCCCAACGGCCAGGGACTGAGCAGGAGATGCAGGGCCTGCTGCAACTCAAGCGCCAGGCCACAGCGGTGTTGAACCGACTCAAGGGCCCATCGTCTGCGAACAGTGAGCCAACGTCCTCAGGCCTGGATCAGCAGAGCAAGGCACCCCAACCTGAAATCAAGGCCGAAGAACTGGCGCGTGCGCTCACCCAACTTGGCGTGAACGTGCCGGCCGGTAGCAGTGAGCAGCAGCAACTTGAGCTGTTGCTTGGGGTTGTCAACCAACGCATTGTCGCCCTGTATGAACCGTCCGATCTCAGTGGTCGGGATCTGGTCAGTGCCGGACGTCAGCAGCAGCAGTCCGGCAGTGCCTGGGATGTCACCTTGAGCTTCAGCCGTGAGGGCGGAGAGAAATTCGCTGACCTAACCCGCTCCATCGCCGGTACTGGTCGTCTGCTCGGGATCGTTCTTGATGGACGTTCGATCAGCGAAGCCAGCGTTGGCCCTGAGTTCAAAGCCGCTGGCATTTCCGGCGGTGGTGCAACGATCACCGGCAATTTCACTGCTGATGAAGCGCGGGATCTTGAGGTTCAGTTGCGCGGCGGCTCACTGCCACTGCCGGTCAAGATTATTGAAGTGCGCACGGTCGGCCCCTCTCTGGGGGCTGAGAACATTCGCACCAGCCTGGCTGCCGGTCTCACCGGCCTGGCCCTTGTTGGAGTGTTCATGATCGTCGTCTATCGCTTGCCGGGGCTGGTGGCGGTCCTTTCACTGAGCCTTTATGCACTGTTCAACCTGGCGGTGTATGCCCTGATTCCGGTGACGCTCACCCTGCCTGGGATCGCAGGGTTCATCTTGTCGATCGGCATGGCGGTGGATGCCAACGTCCTGATCTTCGAACGGATCAAGGAAGAGCTGCGCAGTGGCAACACCTTGATTCGCTCGATCGAGACCGGTTTCTCTCTGGCTTTGTCCTCGATTCTTGACGGCCATGTCACCGGTCTGATCAGTTGCATTGCGCTGTTCGCCCTGGGAACGGGTCTGGTCAAGGGCTTTGCTGTGACCTTGGCCATTGGTCTGGTGCTCAGCCTGTTCACCGCGCTGACCTGCACGCGGACGATCCTTCGGGTGTTGATGGCCTATCCGTCCCTGCGGCGCCCAGCCAATTTTCTATCCATGCAGCAATTGCCTGCCAGGTCTTCCTGATGAGCACTGTCGAGATGCCGCCCGTCCGTTTTCGCATCAGCCGCTACCGCACTGTGGCGTGGTGGGGTTCGGCCCTGGCCTGCCTGCTGAGTCTGGTGGGCATGGTGCTCTGCTGGCTGTCACCAACCATCGGTTTACCGCTGAAACCCGGTCTGGACTTCACCGGTGGCACCCAGATCCAGCTGGAGCGGCTGTGCACCGCTGACTGCCCCTCTGTGACGGCCAATCAAATTCAGGAGCGACTGCGCCAGCTCAACAGTGCCACCGTGGAGCCGCAGAGCGCACCCCTTCCCAGCCTGGAGACTGCCCAGGTGCAACTCCTCGATGGGGGGCGGTCTCTGCTCATTCGCCTGCCCGAGTTGACCCCTGAACAAGCCAACCGGGTGACCTCAACGCTTGGCTCGGTTCTTGGACCACTCAACCCGGCGGGCACTGCCGTGAACACCATTGGCCCCACGCTCGGTGATCAGTTGTTGCGCGGCAGCCTTGTGTCTCTGTTGGTGAGCTTTGCTGCCATCGCCGCTTACATCACCTTTCGCTATGACCGGGTCTATGCCGCTCTGGCGTTGGTCTGCCTTGCCCACGATGTCCTGATCACCTGTGGTGTGTTTGCCTGGCTTGGCCTCTTGCGAGGGGTGGAGGTCGACTCGCTGTTCGCCGTGTCGTTGATCACCGTCGCGGGTTATTCCGTCACAGACACGGTCGTGGTGTTTGACCGGATCCGTGAACAACAGACCACCCTGGCGGCATTGCCGGTGGTGGATCAGGTTGATGTCGCCGTCGATGCCACCTTGACCCGCTCGCTCTACACCAGCCTGACCACGTTGCTGCCCTTGCTGGCCCTGATCTTCTTTGGCGGCAGCACCCTCTTCTGGTTTGCCGTTGCGCTGACAGTGGGCATCGCCGTCGGCAGCTGGAGCAGCATCGGCGTCGCGCCGACGCTGTTGCCCGTCTTTGCGCGCCGTTAGGTGGGGCGACCGCACCGATCTCCTGGAGATTCAGGGTCGTCACCGTTTCCAGCGGCTGCTGTGTTGCTGGGAGTTCTTGCAATTTGGGATCTGCGCACGGAGCTGCAGCTGTTGCGCGACCACTTCACCCTTACGAGCCTGGCGGCAGCTGTCTGGAACCATCCCTTAGCCGTTGTGGTCCTGGTTCTTCTGCCGACGTTGGTTCGTCGGGCCAGGCCGTCCTGAACCCCGTTCAGACCCAGCGGTCCATCACATCTCGGACCACCACTTGCTGGCAGATCACCTGCAGCACCACAACCAGTGGCAAGGCCAGCAGCACCCCCGGCAGGCCCAGCAAGGCCCCCAAAGACAGCTGGGCCATCAGGGCAACGGTGGGCAGCAGGTTCACGGTCTGACTGAGCAACAGTGGGGTGATCAGAAAGGCCTCCACGTTCTGAAGGGCCAGGCGCAAGACCAGCACCTGAAGCACAGCCGCCGGTGACACCAGCAGGGCGACCGCTAGCGGTAGCAAGGTGGCGGCGGTCGGCCCGATCGTCGGCACAAAGGTCAACAGGCCGCAGACCAGGGCACTGAGCAGGGCCAGGGGGATCCGCAACAGGGCCAGTCCTGCCCAGGTCAGAAGAAACACGCTCACTGCCGAAATGGTCATTCCCGCCAGCCAACCTCCCAGCGCTGCGCGGCAGTGACCCAGCAGACGTTGCATCTCGCTGCGATAGAAGCGAGGGGTGATGCCCACCAGAAGGCGCTGGTGAGCACGCGGATCGAGGGCCAGCAACACCGCCAGCAGCACCATCAGCAACAACTGCACCGTGGTGCTGGCAGCGCCCCCGGCAAATCCCAACAGCTGACCACCCAGCGGTTGCAGCCGTTGCCACAGCGAACCATCGACCAGACTGCGCTCAACATCCGGTAACCAGGTGATCTGGCGGGTGAGCTGCTCAAACAAACGGACCAGTTGGGGAAGCAGCTCACCCAGTTGCTGGACCTGATCGATCAACTCTGGCAGCAGCTGCTGGGCCAGGAGCCCTCCGGCCAGCACCAGCACCAGCAGCACCAGCAACAATGCCGTTGGGCGATTCAACGGCAGCACACGCCGCAACAGCGAGATCGGTACATCGAGCGCCACGGCCAGCACGATCGATCCGAACAGCACCAGCAGGACCCAGCGCAGCTCCCAGGTCAACAAAGCCAGCACAATCAGGGCCAGGGCCCCCAGCACAGTGCGGGCGTTCATGTTGCCTGGCGCGTCCGTTTCCAGGGGTCAAGGATGTCGTGAATCAGCACCTCGCGCACGATCACCTGAACACAGACGCCAAGGGGTAAAGCAAGCAGCAATCCGAGCGGGCCGAACAGCACTGTGAACACCAACTGGGCGGTCAGGGTCAGCCCTGGCAACAGCCGCAATTGGTGATGCATCACCGAGGGGGTGATGACGTAACTTTCGAGGTTCTGGACGGCGATGTAAAGACCGAGCACCGCCAGGGATTTCCAGGGACTTTCCAACAGGGCGACCGACATCGGAAAGATCGTGCTGAGCGTCGGTCCCAGGTTGGGAATCACATTCAGAAGGCCGGCCAGCACCGCATTGGCAGCCACAAGCTTCACACCCAGCAAGGACAACCCGATGGCCGCCAGGGTGCCCACACACAAGGAACTGACGGCCACACCCAGCATCCAGGCACTCAGGGCCTGCCCACAGGCGATCAACACCTGCCGAAAGCGGCGCCGATAGAACGATGGCACCAGCAACACCGCCACTTCGCGGTAAGCCTGTGGTTGGGTGGTGATCATCAGCGCCACGGCAAGCACAAACAACGTCTGAATCAATCCTGTGCCAAGGTTTTCTGCCCAATCGAGCAACCTGGCGGCACCACTTCCCAGGCCCTGCGGCGGCGTCTGCAGACCCTGCCTGAACCAGCTCAGGGCCGCATCGCTGTGGCCGTAAAGCATCTGGCTGACGCTGACCATGGCGCCGCGTACCAGCTCCATTAGCGTCTGGGCGGCTTGGGGCAATTTGCTCAACAGTTGTGCGAATTGGCCGACAAAGGGAGGTATCACCGCCGTGGCCACGATCGCCAGCAACACGCCCACCAGAGCCAGGCTGAGCAGCATGGCCACCGGTCTGGAACAGCCGAGCCGCTGCCGCACCCAGCCCACCAGGTTGCAAAGGGCCATGGCAAGCACCACGGCCGCAAACAGGTGAATCAGGCTTTCACGCAGGTGCCAGAGCAACACCAGCGCGGTGATCAGCGCGATCAGCCCGAGCCACTGGCCGAATTTCAAGCCTCCTGGCCCCCCTCCTCGCGTCCGCTGAAGCCCAGGTCATGGCTTTCGGCATAGCGTTGGGCAAAGCGCATAAATCGCTCGAAATCCTCAGTGTTCTTCCAGGTGTAGGTGCACTCAAGGGCACTGGCCTTGCCGTTGACAAAGCGCGCTTTGACTTCACGGGTCACGAGGGAGCCTTCCTCGTCGACCATGAACATGCCAGTGATGTCACCCATGGTTTCCGGAGCCAGAGCTTCGGGGTCTTCGAACACGAACAGTGCCTGTCCCGTGCGGCCATCCCGGGAGCGTGTCAGACGGATGTCGGGGATCACGGGCTCATCGACGCCGCGAAAAAACTGGATGGCGGCGCCCATGGTCTTCCGGCAAAGGCTGATGTTAGGTGAGGGTAACGGCAGCAGGGACGCCCGGGCGCGTGTGTTGCCAATGGGCAAGGCTCTGGGCCAGGTCGTCGTCGGATCGGCCGCTGCCCTGGAGTTGCAACACCGGCTTGCGGGGGCGGCGTGACAACTCATGGTCGTAGCAACGGTCGTAGTAGTCGAGCATCTGCTCACAGGCCGTGGCCATGTCACCCGCTTCGATTGCTGCCAGGGCCAGGGCTGTGCGTTGCGGTCCCAGGCGACGGGCGATGCGTTCTGTGGCGCCGCGCAAGGCGTCCTGGGGCTGCGCGCCATAGACCGCAACCAGCCGCCGCACCCGTTCGCTGCCTGCCCGTTGCAGTTCGACCACGTCCGCCTGTTCCATCTGCTGCCAGAGGCCCGCGGGAATCCGGCAGCGCCCCACCTGGGCGCTTTCGGCTTCCAGCCAGATCGGTTGATCTGCTTGGCAGCGCCAGAGCACGTCGGCGATGCGGTTTTCAAAGTGTTCGCTGCTGGGTTGGGGTGGCTGCCCCAGACCGCCAAAGCTGCTGCCCCGGTGGTTGGCCAAACCCTCGAGGTCCAGTACCTTGCTGCCCCTGTCCTGCAACGCCAGTAGCAGGTCCGTCTTGCCGACACCGGTGCGGCCGCCGAGCACGATCAGCTGGCGTGGTTGTTCGAAGCTGGTCAATGCCCAGCGCCGGTAGGTCTTGTAGCCCCCGGCGAGCAGCTGGCACTCCAGGCCAACCGTTTCGGCAAGCCAGGCCATGCTTGCCGAGCGCATGCCCCCGCGCCAGCAGTACAGCCGCAGAGACCCTCCCCCACGGCTGTGGGCGAGCAGGTCCTGCGCCAGCTGGGCCAGACGCGTTCCGACGAAGTCCAACCCCAGCAGCACCGCAGACTGCCTGCTCTGCTGTTTGTAGGCCGTACCGACGGCGGCTCGCTGGTCGTCGCTGAACAGGGGCAGGTTGATGGCGCCGGGGATGTGCCCCTGCTCGTATTCCGCAGGACTGCGGACATCCAGCAGAGGGGCCTCGCTCTCCAGAAAGGCCGGCATGGCCACCGGAAGCCCGTGTTGCTGCGCCATGGAGCTCTGGAATGCAACTGTCAGGGATGCACTGACATAGTGGGCCCACTGTGGTCAGATGCCGACCTCCCCATGCTCTCCGGTTCACCGGTTGCCGTCACCGCCGAGCAGTTGCTGGATCGCTTCGTGGCGGGACCAGTCCGCCAGCGCCGTGCGTTGCTGCCCCAGCTCAAGGCCCGTCAGCTGGAGCTGCAGGGGTTGATCGAGGACCGCTTGGATCGCCTCGACCCCACCGGGGACGATTGGGCGGCCGGCACCCTGATTCACCTGTTGTTGGAGGGGACCAGTGACGAACGCGCCCAGGCGTGGTGGCGCCGTCATCCCGATGGCTGGCTGGCGGCCCTGAGCGGCTGTGGTCTCGATTACGCCCCGTTGCAGCGGGCCCTGGCCGAGCAGCGCTTTGAAGAGGCGGATCGACTCACCAGCGAACACCTGCGTCAGCTGGCGGGTGACGCCGCCGTGAAGCGCGGTTACGTGTACTACAGCGAAGTTCCGCCCATGCCTGGCGTCGATCTGCAGAGCCTGGATCGGCTGTGGGTCTGTTATTCCCAGGGACGGTTCGGCTTTTCGACCCAGGCACGGTTGCTGCGCAGCTGCAACGGGCGCTGGGATCGACTCTGGCCTCGCATCGGCTGGAAGGCCGCCGGCATCTGGACCCGTTATCCCGGCTCCTTCACCTGGTCACTGGAGGCACCCGAAGGCCACATGCCGCTGGTCAACCAGTTGCGTGGCGTGCGGCTGATGGATGCCCTGCTCAGTCATCCCTCCCTGCAGCAGCGACTGGCTGTGTCGGCTCCAGGTCGCTGACGTTGCGCTGACCTAGGGTCAAAACGACGACGCATCCCAGCCGGTGAGCCTGCGTTGGAGCGACTTCATCACCCCATCAACCCTGCAGCTGGCCCCGTTGCTGGATCTGTTGCTGGAGCCCGTGCGTTGCCACCAACTCCAGTCCCGTCTGCAACTGGGGCTGCAGGAGGCCCTGGTCAACGCGGTGCGCCATGGCAATGGCTGTGATCCCCATAAGTCGATCCGCATCCGGCGCATCGAAACGCCCCGTTGGTGGATTTGGCAGGTCCAGGATGAAGGTCCCGGTCTCCCCCTCGGCGGGAGGGCTGCATGCCTGCCCGAACGGGCTGATGCAGCCTCGGGTCGTGGCCTGTTTTTGATCCACCACTGTTTCGATGACGTGCGTTGGAGTCGCCGGGGCAATCGCCTGCAACTGGCGATCAGCCGGGTGAGTGGGACCCTCAGCGACGGTGTTGTGGGCAGCCAGGATCGCTGATTTCGGCTCGCAGCCATTGCTGCGCATGGTCGAGCAACGCCAGGGTGCGCTGGCGGGCCTCATTGGCCCCGGCTCCGCCAGGGTTGTCGCCACTGAGCAGTTGAACCAGAGCCGCGGCCACTTGCTCGGCGGCCCTACGGGACCGCTGGCTTTTGAGGGCGTGCCAGTCGCGATCACTGATGCTCAGCTGGCGGTGCAGAGCAACCGCCATGGGCAATGCGTCGTCTGGCCAGCACGCTCGCTGGGTCTGGTCCCGCTGGGTGGAGCGATCGCTCACCATCTACAGAATTGTCGGTCGTGGAGCCATCCTGATGGCAGCCGACCCTTCTCTGTGATGCTCCAGCCGCACCATCGCGCATGGCGGGTTGATCGAAGCCGGTCTAGGGGGCCCGCTGTCTTGCACCACCTGGGTGCGCTGCTGAGCCTGCCAACGCAGGCACGCCAAGCCACCGGTTCCAGGGGGCGACGCCAGCGACAGCGGCTGGCCCTGGCACAACGGTTGCTCGAGTCCCTCCCGGGCGACCTGCAGGCCACTGGGGGGGGCGAGTGGTTCTGGCGACCCCTGCGTTGGGGCAGCGTGGGGCTGCTGCTGGGCTGGTGGTTGCGCCGTTGAGCTCAGCGGGGTTTGCGGGCGGACCAGACCCGGGTCATGAAATGGGAGCTGGCCGTGACGGCTTCAAATCCGGCCTGATGGAGCCGTTGGTCAATGTCATCGCGGATGTAGTCGGGGTAGTAGGGCTCATGGAAAACGCGGCGGAAGTTCTCCATCGCCACCTCAAACTGCGGTGAGTCGGCGAGTTGCACCGAATCCGCCAGCACCAGCGTGCCTCCAGGCACCAACAGCCTGAAGCATTGCTCCAGCACGTTCTGGCGCGCTTCTGGCGGCAGCTCGTGGAACAGAAACACGCAGGTCACGGCCTCGAAGCCCCCATCGATGAACGGCATCGCCTCGGCATTGCCCTGCACAAGCTGCGGTAGCTCTCCGGGCAGCTGGCTCAGCCAGCGGTTGGCCTGGCGCAGGTAGGCATGGGACAGGTCCAGGCCAACCAACTGGGCCTGGGGCAACGCCCCCCGCAGCTGCCGGAGGGTACGGCCGGTGCCGGTGGCGACGTCAAGGATGCGCAGCTGACCCTGGGGACGTTCGCCAAACGACTGCAAGCCCTGCAGCAGGGGGGCCAACACCCGACGACGCATCGGGTCAGCGGTGCCGTTGAACAGAATCTCGACCTGCAGGTCATACAGCGAGGCCGAGGTTTCGCTCAGGTAACCGTCGGTCTGATGGTGAAAATTCTGGAGGTAGTAATCGGGATAGGCACTCGTGTCGAGATCCTTGGGGAGGTCATGCACGTTGCGCTCCTGCCGGCGACTCCAGGTGCGGGGTGTGTCCAGCCAGACCAGGGGGTAACGGGCCGCCCAGTCAAGCCACGGTGCATCGAACAACAACGAAGCTGGGTAGAGGCCCCGTTCGGCTTCGTCCCAATCCAATTGGTGCAGCCGGTCCATCGCGGCGCGCAGGTCCTGCAGCATCCGGGGCGGCACGGGAACCGTGCTGGGAGCACCATCGGGTGCCAGCAGGTTCATCAGACGGGTGCTGGCCTCCTTGTGCACAAGCCCCAGCAGGCCCTTGCCGTTCTGCAGGGTCTGGTAGGCAAGCTTGGTCAGGGGATCAGCCATGGAAACGCTGTGCAGAACGGGCCAACCCCGCGTTCGCCGTCGCGAAGCATCAGGGCACTCCATTTCAACGGATCAGGGTGCAGTGGCGTGGCTTCGCCCCCCACGCGCGCAGGGGCCCCTGCTGTTCCGGGCGGCCAGCGCGGCTGGACAAGCGGCCAACAAAAAGCCCCGGCTGTCCGGCCGGGGCAATGCTGATGGGCGATGCCTGAATCAGGCGTCGTAATACATGGTGAACTCGTGGGGGTGCGGACGCTGGCGCAGCTGCTGCACCTCCTCGTACTTGAGGGCGATCCAGTTGTTGATGAAGTCTTCGGTGAAGACACCACCGGCCAGCAGGTAGTCCTTGTCGGCGTCGAGCGCCTCCAGGGCCCCGTTGAGAGAGGCTGGCACCGTCGAGATCTTGGCCAGTTCATCGGCCGACAGTTCGAACAGGTCGACGTCGGTGCCATCACCGGGGTCAATCTGGTTCTTGATGCCGTCGATGCCGGCCATCAGCATGGCAGCAAAGCCCAGGTAGGGATTGGAGAGGGCGTCACCCGAGCGGAACTCGAGACGTTTCGCCTTCGGGCTGGGGCCTGTGAGGGGGATCCGCACAGCCGCGGAGCGGTTGCCCTGGGAATACACCAGGTTCACCGGCGCTTCGAAGCCCGGAACCAGTCGCTTGTAGCTGTTGGTGGTGGGGTTGGTGAAGGCCAGGAAGCTAGGGGCATGCTTGAGCAGGCCACCGATGTACCAGCGGGCCGTCTGTGACAGGTTGGCGTAGGTCCCTTCGCCGAAGAACAGGGGGTCTCCTCCTTTCCACAGGCTCTGGTGCACGTGCATGCCGCTGCCGTTGTCACCGAACACCGGCTTGGGCATGAACGTGGCGGTCTTGCCGTATTTGCGCGCGATGTTGCGCACCACGTACTTGTAAATCATCACGTTGTCGGCGGCACTGATCAGTTCCGC
>CAZJIF010000004.1:0-40650 GCA_964546045.1 uncultured Klebsiella sp.
CATCAAGCCGGTTGATCACGCGGGTGATGAAGCAGCAGGCAGCCAGCCTGAGCTCAAGTTCTTTCATGGTGTTGGCGGTGGTTGTTGTGACAGGCAGAGGCCTGCAGGGGCACCACCGGCAAGGCGCCGGGAGGTGCCCGGGCAGGCGTCAGGCGTCGGCCTCTACGTCAGGGCCACAGATGGCATTGGCCGCGGCTGAGGCCTGGCCCAGGGCCTTGAAAAGCGCCTTAGGGCCCTCGCGCAGCACACCGGCCCAGCTGCCCAGATAGGCGGCGTGGTTCTCGGTGCTGCTGCTGATCTCAAGCCGGTTACAGATCAGGAAAGCGGCCAGCTCAGCCACCAGCTCCTCGCGGGCGTAGTCCGCGGTTCCCTTGCCGGTGCCCAGCTTGCGGTTGAGCCTGCTGCTGTGGCCGGTGCTGTGGGCCTGCTCGTGCGCCCAGGTGGCGTAGAGGCCTTCCGCGGTCTCGAATTGGGCCCTAGTGGGCATGGTGATCTGATCAGCGCTGCTGCTGTAGAAGGCGCGATCACCGCCCCAGGTGGTCGGCACCGGCCAGGCCCCTAGGACGTCTTCAGCCCTGGCCAAGCGCTCGGGCTCGGGCTTCACCACCACGGCGCCAACGGCCGCGGCGATCCGAGCCTCGAGGGCCTGCTGTGCCTCTGGTGTGCTGCCCACCAGGTCGGCCACGTTGAACACGCAAACCGGCTTGAAGCTGACCCAGGCAGCCACCAGCGGTGTGCCATCCGGGCCGGTGACGGGCTTCCCTTGGTCGTCTTGCTGTTCGCGTTTGTTCAGCTGTGGCCGCAGTACGTAGCAGCCCTTTGAGCCCTTGCGAGGGTGCCAGCCTTCAGCCTTGGCCTGGGCACCACCTAGCCACAGCGGCAGAGAGAACCCGCGGCAGGCTGCCCACATCTCCAGCAATGCCGGATTGCTGCCCCGGTAGGGCTGGCCGGTGATCAGGTTGCGGTGCTGGCCCTGGTGGCCGTGTTGGGCCCAATCCCGGCGCCATGGGTTGGTGCCCTGCTCGAGCAGCTCAACCAAGGCCTGGCAGAGCTTCTCTTCGGCTGTAGGGCCTTCGTAGGTCTTGCGGGCCTTGCGGGCCTTGGTGGTGGTGGTGGTGGTTGTCATCGGTGGTGGTTGTTGTTGGGCAGCTGGTGAGGGCTGCAGAGAAGGCCCGTAGGCCCTCAGTGCAGCCGTCACCAGATCGCGCAGTTGCCGTCACGGATCGCAGCAGCGAGGGCCCCGGCTGCGGCCTTGGCCTCGGGCTCCTGGGCCACGGCTTGGTAGTTGGTGAGGGCCGATGCGGCCATCCAGTCGGTGCGGGCTAGGTGGCGGCGCTTGGTGGTTGTCCAGTAGGGCTGCACCCGGCCCATGCGCAGGGCCCAGAGCTCACGGCGGCCGGCCTCATCCCAATCCGGGATCAGCGACATCTCAAGGGCCTCGGCTGCAGCCACTAGCAGCCGTTGGGAATCAGGGCCGCAAGGGATCGTCATGGCCGCGGCGGTGGTGGTTGTCATCGGTCGGTGGTGGTGGTGGTTGGGGAGATCAGCCGCAGTGGCTCAGATCTGGGAATTCGTAGGTGGGCCGATACGGCGCCTCGGCTGAGATCTCAAACCAAGGGCAGGCCGCGTCGTACCAGCTGGGGTGTGCTTCGATCTCGCGCTGGATTCGATCAGCCGCAGCCCTGGCCTCGGCCTTGGTTCTGAAGGAATCGACGAAATCAACGGTGCCCTGGTCGTGGGCGTACAGGTAAAAGGCCATTGGGTAGCGGTGGTGGTGGTTGGGCAGCCGATGAGGGCTGCTGAGAGGCCTGCCAGGAGGCCTCAGAGCAGACGTCAGGCCGCGGCCGGTGTGATCTCGAACAGCTCGGCCGTTGCCTCTGTCAGTGCTGCCACCAACTGGCAAGCGGCGCCCAGGGTCCAGACCTTGGCCGTCAGCACCGGCCAGTAGTGCACCGAGCCGGAAGCGGTGCCCTTGCCACGGCAAAAGCCCCGCACCTGCCAGCCCTCATTGCCTTGCGCAACGCCGAACGTCACAGCGGCGGGCGTGCAGGCCGCAACGGTCCAGCTCGGGATTCCGTCAAGCGTGAACCAATAGATCTCGTTGCCGTTGATCTCGTAGCCGAACCCCTCGGCCAGCCGCAGGTTCGAATCGAACCAGCCCAGCAGCGACTCGTGCACGGCCTCGAACGTGGCGGCACCGCCTGGCGCCTGCACCGAACTCGCGGCCGGCCAGCTCGCAACGACGCGGCCGGTAGTGGTGGTGATTCCCATGGGTCAGTGGTGGTGGTTATTGGCCCGTTCCCCACACGTGGAGAACAGTTCCCAATTCCTAGCACGTGTTCTCCACAGGTGGAGGTTTTGGGGTGGTGGCGTCAGTCCTGATCTGTAACAAAACTTCACAACAACGCCATAACGCCACCAGGGCCCACTTCTCCACCAGCAGGGGCAGCCCTGCCCATCACCAGCTGGCAACCACCAGCCACCAGGCCCACCAGCTCGCCACCACCACGGCCAGCGGATCAGCAATCCGCAAGAACACCAGCCACCACCAGGGCCAGCACCGCGCACACCCGGCACCGCTGCGGCAACACCGCGCAGCAGGCCCCCAGAAGGGCCAGGAAGGGCCTCCCACCGTCTCGCCAAGGGAAAGACACCGGCCGCCCCGCCAGCAGCCCACAGAGGGCGAGCAGGGGGCTATGGGGGGGTCTTGCCCGGCGCGCGTCAGAGATACACCCCCACAAGACGCGACCCAAAAATGGGAATTGGGGTTAGTGGCGAAAAAAACCAAGGGGGGGGGCAGGCGGGTGTCGCAGGTCGGCCTGTGTGTCCTTGGCTTTCGATCTCTCACCAGTAGAGAGATCAGAGTGGGGGATAGGAGGGGGTGTGGCGAGAAGGGGTGTTCTGCACCTGTGTATGGAAAAGTGCTTAATTGGGAAGGCAAGACCCGTTGCCCCCACTGAGTTGCAGTCAGAGGGGGCAGTGTCACACCTAGGAGTTCACTCCTAGGAGTCGGGTCCGTCAGCATCACCGGTACTGACTGGATGAACCCTAGACAAAACACGTCCGAGAACTTCGTGATGGTCTTCCCGGAGGAGCTCTGCGAGAAAGCTGTGCTTGCCGTCAAGAGCAAGCAGCTGCAGCCGAGAGACCTGGCCGTCCTGGTTGCTCTGCTGGGCAACGTCAACTGGCGCAGCGGTCGTGCTCAGATCACCCCAAGCGGCCTGGCAGCCCAACTCGGCATCCTCGACAGCAACTGCCGTGCCTCCATCAGCAGGCTGCGCAAACAACTCCTGATCTCACGTGTTGTGAATCGCGTGACGGGTGAGGCCTACTTCCTCATCAACCCCTATCTCGCTGCTGTTGGTGGCCCTCAACGCCGCGGCCATCTCTGGCAGCAGTTCACCGATTCACTGGAATGACATCTGCTATCTGGTTAGCCTTCTCTTATCTGCTCTCCACACATGTATCTCACCAATGACGAGCGGATTCGTCTTGGCCTTCAACACTACGGAAGTGATGTCCCTGAAG
Organism: uncultured Klebsiella sp.; assembly: GCA_964546045.1. Classification (GTDB taxonomy): domain Bacteria; phylum Cyanobacteriota; class Cyanobacteriia; order PCC-6307; family Cyanobiaceae; genus RGUW01. Next base: position 3,529 of record CAZJIF010000004.1, read on the forward strand.
ATGTTGTGGCCGCTGCTGAAGCCGCTCTGGCAGCGCCTTGTGGAGGTGCTTGCCCTGCCCCAACGCCGAAGACCACAAAGACACGTGCGCGTAACAAGAAGGGGGAGTTTGAGGGTGATAACCCCGCGACACCACAGGTGAATGAGGCCTGGGTTGACGGCTAAGGTTGCGATGCCAACCCAGGTGGTGCTGGGAGGTTCACTACCAGTCATTGCGGCTGGTGGTGGTTGTTGGGAGAGCCCTTCTGCGTCCTTGGATGTAGGGGGGCTCTCTTGATGCGTTGGGATCCCCTCCCACCTGAACTCTGGCCGTTTCCGCATTTCCTTTGCTACCTGCTGCGGGAGCTGAACCTGGCCGACACGCCAACCCTCAGACAGCTCGAGGTGGCGCATTGGCTGGAGACCGGCCCCGATCGTTCGATCACCACCGCTTACCGCGGCCTGGGTAAGAGCTTTGAGTCGGGTGGCTATGCCCTCTGGCGACTACGGCATGACCCCTTCACGGAGAAGATCCTGATCCCGGCGGCCACGGCCGAGAAAGCAGAAGAGGTGGCCACCTTCATGGCCCGCTGCATCCGCGACGTGGACATCCTGCGCTGCCTCGAGCCGCGGCCTGATGGACGTTCCTCAATCAAAGCCTTTGACGTGGGCCCGGCGGTGATTGACCAGAGCCCCAGTGTCCGCACTGTGGGAATCCTGTCGCCATCGCTGACCGGCAAACGCTGCACCCTGGCGCTACCGGACGACATCGAGACGCTGAACAACTCGATCACGCCGCTGAAGCAGGAACGCCTGGCCCAGGCCGTCACCGAGCTCGAGGCGATCATCAAGCCTGATGACCCAGGGTTTGATCCTGAGGCACCTAGGGATTACACGCAGGCGGGCCTACGGCAAATCTTCCCAAGACAGATCCGGTATCTGGGAACTCCGCACCTCGAGAGTTCGCTGTACCTACGTCTGGTACGTGAACGGAACTACTCGATTCGGTTCTGGCCGGCGCGATTCCCGGACCCAGCCGACCCTGATGAGTGGGATTGCTACGAGGGCAACCTCTCACCAGAGATCGCTGAGGCGGTGCAGGGCAACCCGGCCCTAGCGGGGGATCCAACGGACCCTGAGCGCTTTGGTCACCACGAGCTGCTGAAGCGCGAAACGCGCATGACACGGGCTGCCGTGCAGCTGCAGTACCAGCTCAACTGCAGGCTGAGCACGCTGGATCGTTACCCGATCCGCCTGGGTGATCTGCTGGTGATGGATCTCGACGGCAAGGCACTGCCAGAGGTGGTGGTGTGGGCCACAGGGCCTGAGCAGCGCATCCAGGATCTGTTGTGCGTCGGCTTGGGCGCCGATCGCTACTACCACCGTCCAGCGGTGGTAAATGGCTGGGTGCCTCAGGAGGAGACGTGGCGCTGCGTGTTGGCGATTGACCCATCCGGCCGCGGCAGTGATGAGCTGGCCTGGGCCGTGATTGCAGAGCTGAACGGCAACTTCTTCCTGCTCGAGTCAGGTGGCACCACACGGGGCTATGAGCCGGAGGTGTTGACGATGCTGGCCAGCAGGGCCAAGCGCTGGCAGGTCAACTACTGCGTGGCTGAGAGCAACATGGGCGATGGCATGTTCACCGCTCTGCTGTCACCGGCGATGGCGAAAGTGCATCCGGTGTCGATCGAGGAGGTGCGTGTCAGCCAGCAGAAGGAGCGTCGCATCGTCGATACCCTCGCCCCCCTGGTGCAACAGCACCGGCTGGTGGTGAGCACTGAGTTGATCCGGCGTGACTATCACGATGCCGAGCGTGATCCAGAGACAGGTCACCAGCGCTCGCTGATGTATCAGCTCAGCCGCATCACGGTGGACCGGGGTTCATTGACCTTTGACGACCGGATCGACGCGCTGGCGTTGGGTGTCAAGTTCTTCACTGATGCTGCTGCCCAGGATCAGGAGAAAGCCAAGGCCGCCCGTCAGGATGAGCTCGAGGAGACGATGCGGCAAGCCTGGTTCGATGAAACAGGAGCCAGTATCGACGCCTTGGCGATGGGTTGGAAGCCTCAACCGAAGGGCAAGGCCTATGGCGGTGTCACGCGGTAGCAGCGTCGTCAGAGCGGACCATTGGCACCACGTTGCCCTTCTCCTTGAGTGCAGAGAAATCGAGCTTGCTGGCCATCTTTGAGCGCAGCTTCGCGGTGTCGCTTTCGGCCAGGTTGGCGGTCACGCTGTTCTGCTTGAGCAGCTGCAGGGCAACGCGCAGATCGTCGTTACTGGTCGGCTTGAGGTTGCCCTCATCGTCATAGCCGCCCTTGTCGATGCGCTCGCGCACTGCGCGAACGACGGAGGAGTGAAGCTCCTCGAGTTCCTTTGCGAGATCGGCCACGGTTACATGGGTGGAGAGCTAACTCCATGATGCCGATACAGGATGTGCAGTTCACTGATGAGCGGTGGCTGCAATTTTGGGAGCATTACAAAGGGCTCCCTCATCAGAAACGATCTGTTCTCAAGCTCGGCAATCACATCAAGCAGGCAGACCCTGGCCTGCTGACTGAATCGGCTGACTGGGTAGCTGAGTTCAGCCGTCCTGAGCAAGCGGCATTGGTGCGCAACCCGCTCAACGTGAAATGGCAGAGCCAGCTCGATAACAAAAGCGGCACTGGTTACCGCGAGTGCTTCTCCTCGAGCTGCGCGATGTTGGCGATGTTCTGGGGCAAGATCGCCAACGACGACGCCTACAACAGCATCCGGGCCAAGCATGGCGACACAACTTCTGCTGAGGCTCAGCTGGCCACATTGCGGCATCTTGGCCTGAAGGCCAACTTCCGCACTGACGGCGACCCTGCGGCCCTGGAAAGCGAGATTGCCCAGGGCCGGCCAGTGGCAGTGGGCTGGCTGCATAAAGGGCCCGTCTCGGCGCCATTCGGTGGCGGTCACTGGTCTGTGGTGATCGGCTACAGCGATGCCGCCTGGATCCATAACGATCCCAACGGTGAGGCCCTGCTGGTTCAGGGCGGTTACAGCAAGAACACCAAAGGAGCGGGCCTGGTTTACAGCCGCAAAAACTGGAATCCACGCTGGATGCCTGGTGGCACCGGCGGCTGGTATCTCACCTGCCAGCCATGAGAAGGGAACGGTTGCACCTCAGCCGATACACCTCGATCGAGACGTACCGCGATTGGAACGGCAGGGCCTACATCGCCTGCTCAAACAATGCCAGCGTGCTCATCCGCGATGTGAAAGAGCTACGGCGCTTCCTGAAGATCCCTAAAGGGGTGCCATCTAGGGAGGCGCTGGACAGCTGGATCGCATCACTGGAAGCTGCCGATCAGGAACGTGTCAGCAAACGGGCCGAACCTTTAACAAGAGAGACGGATGGTGTTCAAACGTCGCCCAACCTTTCGCATGAGTTGCTTGCCACAGGCTTTGGACCTGAGTGTCACCTGGATGAAAGCGACCCCAACCACCAGACCAAGACAGTGATCTAGCCCTTCCCTTGGCCCTGGCGTCGCTTGCGGCCATGGCTCGCCTTGCTGCCGCGGCCATTCCCCTGGCGCGTCTTCTTGCAGATCGGTTCGCGGTGGATCTGCTGCTGGCCGCTTTTGGGCTTGGTCACCGCTTAACCCGGGGGCTGATGATGCCGGCCAGGATCTCGATCGCCCGGTAGAGCTTCACTACTGCACGGGTGTAGCCATCAAGAGCTTCGTTGTCTTTCGGCGTGGGCGTCAGGTTCACCACCGCCAGGGCCACGCCATGGATGGCGACAGCAAGAGCGATGTAGTCAGTGAGGTGTTCCATCAGGTGCGCTCGAGGTCGCGGAGCCTGGTCTCGTGGTCCCGCAGCATCGTCTGCACCCCTTCGAGAATTGTTGTGGTGCGTGACTCAAATCGCCCAAGACCGTTTGCGATCTTCCAGAGCGCGGCCACACCCGAGCCGCCTAAACCGATGAGGGCAAGGATTGTGGCCGGATCCACAGGGGGCGGATTAACTGCACCCCTGCAGAGTACCGACTACAGGGGGACGCGCCATCCGGCTAGGTGGATTGGATTGCTATCCAGGACAACTGACCCTCGTTCCATTCATAGACTTGCCCATCGCTTGGGTATGGCGCCGGCGGCTTCCACTGGCACGACTGTTCGTCTAGCCCCCAACTCAGGAATGGCCGAGGTGGAATAAACGCATCACGATTCGCGTCGTAGACAAAGCCAATGCCAGCGTAGTTTTTACGAATACGTCCGCTGTAGCTGGTTTGCAACCATCGGGTGTCACCACCGAACAGTGACTGGCAGAAAGCCACGCCAACTGCCTCGGACTCGACGCCATCTGAGTCGAGGATTGTTTCGTTATTGACCACGATCACCTGAGTGACCACGTTTTTCTCATCAAGCTGTGCAAAGTGTGCCATTTCTATGTAGCTAAATACCGGATGATGACGATGCCAGAGCCGCCGCTGAAGCTGCCGCCGCCGCCGCCGCCGCCAGTGTTGGCAGTTCCGCTGCTCCCGGTCAGGGTTTGGTCTTGGCCGTTGCCGCCGCCGCCCTGGCCGCCGAGGCCGCGAGTGTTTGTGTAGGCGCCGCCGCCGCCGCCTCCGGCGTACCAGACGGAAGATCCACTGATGGAAGACGAGAGGCCTTGCCCTCCAGTCTGCGCGCTACCGGATGCTCCGGCGCCACCGCCGCCTCCAGCGCGGTCGTTGACGGTGCCTGAGCCGTTGGCCCCGGAGTTGCCTTGCCCTGCAGTGCCGGACCCGCCAAAGCTGGTGGTTCCAGTGGCCATGCCACCACCACCACCGGAGCCACCACTTGCTCCATCTGGGCCGCCATAGCCGCCGCCGCGTCCTCCTCCGACGGCTATTTGCCCAAGAGCCGAGCTGTTTGTGCCGTTAGAGCCACTGCCTCCGCCGGCGCCAACCGTAATGGTGTACGTACCAGTAGAGATGCTGACTCCTGTGGCTTGAAGCAAGCCACCGGCTCCGCCACCACCAGACCACGACCCATTGCCACCGCCACCACCAGCCACAATCAAGTAGTCGACGACGGAGCCAGGCGGGGCGGAAACAGAGAACGTACCAGTCCCGGTGAAAGTATGGATACGATAGCTTCCTGATGTTGTGATTGTTCCGCCAGTTGCCGTAAAAGACCCAACAGGCCAAATACTTTGATTGCGTGCGGCAAATACTTCGTCAAGCCTCCAAACGCCAGAAGCGCTGCCGGGGCTCGGTGTGTTCACCTTGCCAACTAGCCCTCCGCTGGTCATACCGTCACCTCCAAGGCCGAAATTGTGACCTCTAGCCGGTTGGCTGCACTGGCTGTGGCCCTGAGTTTTTCGCCTTGCTTTAGCACAACCTTGTTTGCCACCACTTCAAGCGAGGCGTTGACTGGCACCACGATTGCATTGGCCAGCCGAGAGACCACAGTGTTGGCCGAGTCCGTGACAGTGATTGTGATGCTGGCGTTATTTGTGGCGTCAATGTTGGCGACCAAGCAGCTCAAGACGATGGAGCGATTGGCCGCATTGCTCGTCGGGCATTGATAGACATCGGCGATGGTGGTTGTCGATAGGGCGGCAGCTGCCCTGTTAAAAGTTTCTGGCATGATGATTACTAGGTGGAGTTAGCTAAGTGCGATGGCAAGACCGATACTTGCCCCAGCCGGGGCTGGCGTTTGCCATGCCGGGGGAGAGCCTGGGCCCTGACTTGTCATTACTTGGCCGGAGGCCCCGTAATTAGCCCCATTAAGGCCGATGGCGGCATTGAAAGACTGGCTAGCAGTCCACGTCTGCAGCGCATTTGTCTTTGCAATGGCTGCGTCATAAGCCTGGACCGTTGTCCCAATGGAGCTGGTTTGCAGGTAGCTGCTCATTGCAGCCTGCGTTTGGTATGTTGAACTGGCAGCAGAGGCCGCGAGATAAGTCGATCCGGCTGCCGTAATTGTCAGGTAAGTGGACGCAGCAGCTGCTGTGGTTAAGTAGCCAGCAATGGTCGATCCAGCCGGAATCGTGACTGAGTTAGTGAAACTTGCCGTTCCCGCAGAGTCAAATGTGAGCCGGTTGACCCCGCCAGTGATTAGCGCCAGTTCGTTAGGACCGGGGCGGCCAATGCCGGTATCTGGATCCCCGTTAAATGCAAAGCCTGGCGTTGAGGCGCTACTGCTGCTATTACCTCGGAGTTGACCACTTAGCGTGCCTCCGCCGGGCCCTATGTAGCGCGTCTCAGGGTTATTTGCGAAGTAGCTGAGATAATTCCAAGTGCTGCCGGCTGCCGTATACCGAAGGCGGACTGTCAGCCCCGCATCGCCAGTAAAACCTCCAGGCAATCCTGCCAGAGGAGTGAAAGCGCCGATGCCGGTGCTATCGGCTACTTCGACATAAGTGTTGTTGGCCGGGCTGGCAGGGATCGCCGCGACGTTGTTCACCAGCGTGAACAACACTGCGTTGGACACCGCCGCCGCCGCGTTATTGGCGGTGGTGTTCGCCTGGTTGGCCGTTGTAACCGCGTTATTCGCGGTAGTCACGGCGTTGCCAGCTGTGGTGTTGGCGCTCTGGCTCGTGCTCAACGCAGTCGCCGCATTGGAAGCCGCCGCGTTGGCCGTTGAGACGGCCTGGCCGCTTTGAGTTAGTGCCGTCTGGCTGTTGGAAAGAGCCGTGCCAGCCGTTGTCGATGCCTGGTTTGCGGTGGTAACGGCATTAGCGCTTTGAGTTGTTGCCGTCTGGCTATTGGTCAGTGCAGTCGCCGCCGTGCTTGCGGCGCTGTTGGCCGTATTGGTGGCACTCGTCGCGTTGGTCGAGGCCGTATTTGCGGTGGCAACTGCCTGGGCGCTTTGGGTTAAGGCTGTCTGGCTGTTGGCGGTCGCCTGCGTCGACGCAGCCGTACTGGCGTTTGCCGCGGTAGTGGCATTGTTCGCCGCAGTTGTTGCCGCTGCCGCGGTTGCATTGGCGTTGTTGGCAGCAGTCGTAGCCGCGGCCGCCGCGGCCGTTGCTGTGCTTGCTGCCGTCTGTGCCGACACAGCTGCAGCAGCGCCGACGTCATTCCTGTCCTGCTGTTCCTGCACCACGTACAGGTTCTGCAAGTCGGCGTTATTCAGGTCATCAGCAACCAGATTGGAGCCGTCTTGCCATGGCACCAGCTGTGAGCTGTCGGGCGTGTCACGCAGGACGGTGAGAGTGACGCCGTTGGCAGGCGCCACAGTTGTCTGCACCTGGGTGCCGCTGGTCCAGGTGTAGTTGGTGCCTTCAACAAGCTGCGATGTGAAGGCACCCGTGAGGATGTTGTAGCCCGTGTAGAGCTTGACGTGCGCCTTCAGCAGATACGGGAACGGGACCGAGAAGGTCGTCGTGGACCCGTTGCCCGCGTATTGCGCGTATGAGAAGGGCACGGATTTGGCTCCACCTGTGCAGTCCTTATGTTATGGGGCCCGCTACTGCCGACCAACTCCCAAGCCGGACAGTTCTTCCATTCGAGTTCTGAGCTCATTGGATCTGTACTTGACCATGGCTCCGTAACGCTGGGCAAAGCCCTGGGCGACAGGATCGTCGTTAGTGAGCAGCTGAATCAGAGCAGCGCGGTCGTAGTAGTCAATGATGTCTTGGATCGGCCGATACAGCTCGCTCTCCTTGCGCACCGAGAACTTGGCCTTGTTGACCCGCTGGTCAGGCCCCATCGTGTCTGAGGCCAGCAGTTTCTGATAGCCAGGGCTGTTCTTCAGTGCCCGCAGAGCCCCGCGGAGATCCTTGCCCTGAATGAAGCCATCAATCGGGATGTAGGTCTCACGGCCAAGCATGGCAGCGGCCGGGATTTCAGCCTTGATGCTGCGCATCTGCACGCGATAGAAGGCCTCCTCCTCATTGGTCATGGTGAGGCCGACATCGCCCTGGCCGGTGGGGCTTGGCAGCGCCACTTGGCCATTGGGTCTTGGCTTGGTCGTCACCCCTGCATCACTCAGCCACTGGTACAGATCGTCCTGGGGCTGGATCACGGGCATGAACGGAATCACCGCTTCTGCCGGGATGCCAAAGGGCCGCTTGATCTCGCTGCCTAGCCAGTCGAGGCGGGTCGGGGCCTTCAGCGCTTGGTTCAGCAGTGGGATGGGGCGAGCCACCTTCTCGCCGACCTTCTGCAGGAACTCGAGCACCGGCGCGATGTTCTCGACATAGATCGGATCCATCTCGAGGGCCCTCTTCTCGTCAGCCGACAGGAACCGCCGGCGATCGGTCGCCTCGAGCGGGGCGCGGCCAGCGCGGGCCAGCATCGAGGTGAGGCCAGAGAGCGGAAGAAGGCCGCCCATCTGAGTGGCCAGGATGTCGGCCATGTCGGCCCTGTCGGGCTGCGTCATGGCATTGAGCACCGTGGTGGTGTTGAGCAGGCTGGCCTTGTTGTTGGCCATCCGCGAGAGAGCAATGGCGAGTCCAGTGGTGGCCTGCTGGAGATCGCCGTCGCTGATGGCTTCTTCGACCACCAGCTGCTGGATGTCGGCATAGAGACCCAGGATGTCGATCGGGTCGATGCCACCAAAGCGGAACCGTGCCGCTGGAATGACCTTGCCAAACAGCTGGAAGCTGTAAGGAGTGTTGAGCCGGCGCCAGCGGGCGTATTCCTCTGGATCGGACGGGCCGCCACCAACAAAGCCGCCGGAGGCGATCATCGCGCTGCCGGCCGTCAGGAAGCCCAACGAGACGATGGCCTGGGCCCGGGCTTGAGCCAGCACCTCGGGCGGGGCATTTTCCATCTGGGCGCCCAGTGCCTTAATCACAGACGGCACGATCGTGCGATCCAGGCTCCACAGCAGCGAGTTCAGCGGTGTCTTGAAGAACGGCAGCTGCCACGCCACAAAAGCGTTCTGCCGGGTCAGGCCAAGACCCTGAATGATTGGATCCTTGATCGTGTTGGTGAAGGTGACGTTGGCTGCACGCTGCAGGCCGATTGCACCCAGTTCGGTGTCAGCCCTGGGGACGCCCTTGAGATCGTTGAAAGCCTGCAGCCGCAGCACGTCATCAGGAAGCTCGTCACCCAGGGGGATGCCACGCTCACGGCGGAACTTCACCAGGTCTTCATCGCTCATGTAGCCGCTGAAGAGGGAGCCCTCGGCCATCTGCTCGGCACGCTGGGCCACCCAGTCGGAGCCCACCGGGCGACCGGTGCCCTCATCCACCACACCCTTTGCCTCGTCAACAGCCCGCAGGTACGCCTCGTGGTTCACCTTCCACGAGTAGGCCATAGAACGGATCGCCTCATCACCAGCGCCCAGCAGCCGGAAAGACGGCAGGTAGCCGCCGTTCCAGCCCAGGAACTTCTCGCCAAGTTTGCCGAGCGCCAGGCTGGTGGCTGCGTTCAGCACATTCACCAAGGTCACCGCTGGGCCGGTGCCGGCGGTGTTGCGCCAGTAGCTGGGATCCGTCAGCAGATCGAATCCAACGGTCAGTGCATCAACGATCTGTTGCTTCTCGTTTTGAATCAGATCGGGCGCTACCTCCATGGCGTTATCCAGACCCATGACGGCACGGCCTGTGCCCAGGTACGTGGTGGCGTTTTTCCACGCCATCTGCCACGCATCAAGGGTGGCCCGGTTGGCGAAGGCCGCAGCCCGCAGGCCATCCATCGCGCCAACGCGAAGGCCGCCCTCGATGACGTCCTCGATCCCATGGTGGAACGCCACCAGCGCACCACTGACCGGGTTGCGGGCCAGCCATGTTCCGGGCGACAGCAGCATGTTGTTGCGCCGGAAGTTGTTGAGCAGGTGAACCTGCGACATGAACCGGCTGCTGTTGAGGTTCGTGCGCGTGATGTTGTTCGTGCGAACGACGGCTGCCAGCTGCTTGAGCTTCAGCGCATCGCCCTTCTCCACGTGCTCGAGCGTTTGGCCAAGAAGGGTCTCGCCTTTGATGTCTTCGATGGTCAGCCGCGCCCAGTTGGCGTCTGGGCTGATCAGCTCGAAGTCGGTGCCATTCATGCCGAACTGCAGGCCGCGCAGCGACTGGCCGATGCGACGGCGAACAGCGGCATCGAGGTTCTCGAAGAAATGCGCCCACTGAGCGGCATGGCCCAGCTGCAGCCTGAGCTCATCGGTCAAGGCGCCAGCTTCCAGGGCGCTGGCCACCTCCTCGAGCTTGTCGGCGTACTGGCTGACTGAATCCCATCGGGCCTTGGCAGCCTGCACCACAGCACCGGGCAAGCTGTCGATGCCACGGAAGCGGCGGCCCAGGGCGCCAGCCAGCTCGCGCACATCGCCACCGGTCTCACGTGCCATGCGCATCAGGCCCTGCATGGCCACTGATTCGCTGAACGGCTTCTTGAGCTCAATGCCCTTCTTGGTGTTGGCACGCTTGAGCCCCATCACCTCGAGCAGGGCCGTGATGTTCTCCTCTTCTGGGGGGAGCTCGCTGTAATCAACGCCGTATTGGCGGTAGTTGACCATGCGGCCGCTACTGCCTCGAGGACCTTCGTTGTTGCGGAAGCCCATCTCCACGAGATCGCGGATGGCTTTTGTTCCCTTGGCAATCAGGTCACTTTCGCCCTGCTTGATCCAGGCCTCATTGGACACACCGACCTCTTCGCCGGTGTAGGTGCGCAACCGGGCGACGCTCTTGCCGGCGGCCGGGATGTCTTCCACCTCAAGGAGTGACCTTGCTGTGGCTTCCATCTCATCGAGTTGTTGAAGCTTCGCCTCGATCTCTGCGATCTGTTGGGCGAGGTTGTTGCAGTCAGCCATCAGCAGGAGCCTCCTTGGGATTGTTTGCGCAGCTCCTCCAGCTGCCTGGCGAGCTCAGCTCGCGCTTTGGGGATGTCGGCCAGGGCCTGTTTGGCGGCCTGGGCCTCAGCAGTGGTGGGCTTGGGCTGTTTCTTGCCCTTGCTCTGCCCCTTGGCGGGGGCTGGCACCGCTTCCTTGGGCACCACCACGGCCTCGCCGTTGATGCTCGCCATCACCGTTTTGGTGTCGTAAACGGCTGGCTTGCGATCAGGCTTGGGCTTCAGCTCTGGGTTGAACTGCGGCGTGTCGTCGGCCGTCGCTGAGCCCTCCCCGCGATAGGGCTGCGGCGCACGCTCACCGCTGACCGACAGCTCTGGATTGAACTCAGGCGTGCGTGGCCGCACGCGATCAATCGCGCCGCCAAGCTCGTAGCGGTTGTAGGCAAACATGCCGCGGCCCATCAGCCCCAGCCGCTTCTTCTCATCCCAGCTGAGGCGATCCCAGCCGTTGGCAGCCATCAGCGCATCCTTTTGCGCCTGCATGGCTTTGGCATCGAGCAGGTTGTACTCGAAGCGCAGACGCATCTCGTCGATCAGCGCATCAGCGTTCCGCCCACCTGCCTTGTAAGGGGGCAGTGCGTCCGTGTTGAAGGCCATCGCCAGCTGGCCGGTTTCATCGCTGAACAGGTCATCGACGAAGTTGCCCTGCTGGAAGAAGTCAGGTGCCTTCGGGCGATTGGGGATCGGCGTCACCGGTGCCTGCACCTCGCCGTTGTCGATGGCGCGGCGAAGGATCTCGGCCTTCATCTGCTCGCGTGCCTGCGCGTCCAAGCCACGGGGCTGGAACTCGCTCAGCGGCACCGCCATTGGGTTGCCATCAGCGTCCACCACCTGGCCCATCGGCGAGCCCGTGGACAGATCAGCGGGCACATCAAGCAGCGGTGCATCTGCAACGCCGGCCACGTTGGTTGTCAACGGCATTGCCAACTGCTCGGCCTCGGGAGGCAGGTAGCGGCCGCGGCGTTGGCTGAGCTCAACCAGTGCGTCGATGATGTCGCTCTTCTTGGCGTTCCACACGCGGCGGCCCGTGCGGGCTTTCACCAGTGCTGCCACTTCTGGCGATGACTCCGGCATGGCCAGTCGGCGCAGCAGATCGCGGTTCCAACCCTCCAGCGCTGCGCGGTAGTCATCAGGAGTGCGGTAGCCGAACTCGCTGGCGGTGCGAGTGAACTGCTCGAGGGGTGGCAGCTGGATCTCAGCGGCCAGATCGAGGCCCAACTGCTGGGGCAGCACCATCTCAAGCTGATCGCCAACCAGGCTCTCGGGCACTGCCATGCGCTGCTGCACGGCCTGCAACTGCTGTTGGGCAACAGCCAGCTCGCGCTGCACCTTGGTCACCTGGCCCTTGGCCCCGCGGGGGGTGAGCTCACCGGACTGCTGGCGGGCGTCGATCTCGGCCAGCCGTTGGTTCAGGCCATTGATCTGGTCCTGGGCGGCCTGCAACTCATTGGCGTTGCGCTCGGCGCCGATCTCTCGCCACACGCGGGAGTGGATCTCGCGCAGTTGGCTGTCGTCGAGCTCATCCAGCTGAGCCAGGAAGGTGTCGATCTCTGGCCTGGTGTCGAGATCGAGCTCGCCCTGCCTGCTGCCCCTGGGGGCGAGGAACTGCTCAGTGGTGCCGCTCAGGTTGAGGTCGGCCACCTGCTGGTCGATCTGGTCGATCTGCCGCAGCAGCTGCTCGGCAGTTGCTTCATCCGCGTTCGGCACCTGGGCCAGCAGCTCGCCGCGTTGCATCGAGAGCTGCTCGATCTCGCCGCGAACGGATGGATCGCCGGTGGTCACCCTGAGCTCGAGCTGACCGGCCTCACCCTGCTGAACAAGGCCCATGGACTGCAGGCGCTGGCGCTGGGCTTCCACCTGGCGGATCTGGGTGGCCTCATCGAGGTAGCGCTCGATGGCGCTGCCATTGGGCACGGCGGGAACAATGGCGCCGCCGCCCTGGTATGGCGGCAGGGCCGGCGCCCCCGGAGCATCACCTGGCAGAGAGCCACCTGGGGTTTCCTGGTCAATCCGTGCTGGCGTGATCGGCCCGCCTCCAGCGGCGGCCTGCATTTGAACGCTGGGCAGCTGGGGGATGTCGGCCCCTGGCGGCAGCTGCGGCGCATCGGTGCCCCGGTACATGTATGGCGCCAGCTCGGCGTCGGCGATCTCGTCGAGCAGCGACACGCCACCGTCAAACATGGCGCGGCGGGTGGGGCCGAACATGCTCAGCGCACCAATCACAGTGAGCGGTGCGGCCAGGCCTTCCACCAACAGACCCTTGCCGAACTTCTGCAGGTAGTTGTCGGTCTCGTCGGCACGGCCGGGCAACCGCAGACCAGCCATGTCGCCAAGGTTGGCCAGGTTGCCGTCGTCCTGGTTGATGAACGGTGCGGCGAGGGTGGTGCCAAGCAAGGCCTCGCCAACCCGCGTGCCGGCAGTGAGGCCTGTGCGCAGCACGGGGTTCGCCCGCTGCGCCACAGCCAGGCTGCGAACCGTGCGTGTCGCCTTTAAGGCATCAGCAGCACGCTTCACCTGGGCCAGCTGGCCGACGCGCTTGATCAGCGATGCGCCGGTGACAGCGCCAATGATTTCAGCGCCGATCGCCCCTCCAGCCTCGAGGCCGGGCTGGTCAGCTGGTGTGACCTCTTGGCCGATGCCGATGCGGAAGGGGTTGTACTGACGGGCCACCTCGTCGGGGATGGTCCATGCGTCTTTGACGTCGATCGTCTTGCGCTGAACAAGATCACCAACGGCGTTGCCCAGCTTGCTGATTGCATTGATGGGCCCCACCACGAGGCCGGCCTTGGCGTCAGGCGAGGCCAGCACATTCATCAGCTGACCGAGTGGCTTGAGCGGGCCGAGATTGTTCTCGAGCCTGCTGTTCATCTCGCCCCTGGTGGGCTTGCGGCCTTGGGGATTGGCTTGCCCCGGGGCAGAAGAACCACCGCCTGCTGTGGGTTCAGTTGGAACGACAGGATCAAAGGCCGAGTCGTCTTCGATTGGAGCCAGGTTGAAAGCAGGCATGGGTCAGCGTCCTCCTTGTGGGTTAAGCCGGTAGATCCGCAGTTGCGCTTTTCTGCTCTCGTAAAGCTGCTGCTCTATTTGTCCCAGCTGCGTAGAGGTATTGCGCGGAGGCCTTGGAGCATCAAATACTCCCCCGTAGCTAAACGTGGCACGCGAACTTGAATTGCTAAGGAAGGTGATCGTCCCACCGGAGACCTTGGTGATAATTGCCAGATGATCTCCGCCGTCAGTCATCAGATCGCCTGGCCGAGCCTGTGTCGCGTCCACTTTTCGACCAGCTCCTTTCCTGATTGATTCTTCGATAAATGGGATGTAGACGGATTCCTGCCCAGCCTCAACCCAGGGGACTTTTACCCCCGCGTTCTTGAGCACTTTGTTGACGGCCCATGCACAAGCCTCCTTCCCCTGCCCAGGGCCAGCGGCCGTGCTCTGCCCCCTAAAGGCCTCAGCCGCCGCAGCGATGCGAGCGTTCACATCACGCGGGGCGGGCTTGCCTGGCGATTGCTTAGCAGCCTCTCCGCTGTTGAACAGCTTGTCGAACTGCTGATAAACAGCCTTGGTCGCAGGCTGAACAAAAGACTCAATCCTTTTGACAATGCCGCGGAGGTCAAGGCCGGCAACGTCTTCGTAGCCCTTCTCATTGCTGAGTTGCGCGACAAGCTGATCAGCAAGGTCACTGTTGGGCTCGGCTGATGCCCGGCGCCCTCGGCTGAGGTATTCCTTCCGCGCCTGCTCGAGCAGTGTTCGCACCCGAGCGGCGGGGATGCTGGCCCGGTTGCCGGCTTTGTCGCCGTCGTACATGCCACGGCCATCCGGACCCTGCAGCGCCGCCCACTCCAGGGCGATCTCGCGGTGCGCTGCGTTCAGGTTGTTGCTCTCTCCTCGGATGTAGGCCGCCAGGGCCGGGCGCTTGCTGCCGGTGATCAGCGCCATCGCCATCCGGTTCTGGTTCTCCGGCGTGAACTGGTCGTTGGGCGAGAGCCCGGCTTCCCGCCGTGCCCGGGCCAGAACGCCAGGGGTGAATTGATACGCCCCAACGGCAAACACCTGGCCCTTGGATTGCATCTGCTCAAGCGAGCCGATCATCTGGTTGGTGATCGTGCCGATGCCGCCAGGGGTGTCACCCGCGACGCCGCGATTGACGCTGTTCCAGCCGCCCTCTCCGCTGCGGATCATCGCCAGCAGGCCATTCATGCCGGTGCCGTAGCTGCGGGTGGCGGCGGGATCACCCGCTGATGGAAGCGTCATGGCCGGTGGCGGCAGCGTTGCCGCAGCGGCAGGCGGCGTCAGGATCCGCATGAGCCAGCCACCAGGCCGCAGTGGGTTGTACCCAACCGGCATCATTCCCAGCCCCGACCCCTGCAGGCTGGGCAGCTGGCTGCTCGACACCGTGTTGTTCGCACGAGATTGCTTGACCTTCTCCTGCAGCCAGCGCGTGGCATCACCGTTGGGATCGAGCTTCGGGTAGAAGCGCAGTTGCTCGAGCAGGTAGCGGAACGTGCTGGTGTTCGCACGCTTCGCCAGGTTGTAGAGCTCAGCGCTCACCGGCTTGTTGCCCTGCAGGTTGACCAGCTCGGACCGCAGCCACTGGCCATCCATCACCGGCCGGCGCTGATACGTGCGGATCGTCTCGTCAGAGAGCGATGCGGCACCAGCTTTGGGCACCCCGCGAGCAGCGGCGGGGTCGGTGCCAACGGTGCGTGGCCCCACCTCGCCAGGCTTGCGTCCAGTGAGCTCGGTCATCACCTTGGCCCACTCCGGTGTCTTGCGAACCGCAGCCTCCGCCTCAGACATCACCACGCTGCGGGCAGAAGGGCTCATCACCTGGCCTGGCCGTTCGGCCTTCCAGTTGCGGATGGCCTTCGATAGCTCCCGTTCGTAGAGGTTGGTCAGTCGATTGGCGGCAGCCGTCAGCTTGGTGTTCTGATAAGCAGCCGAGATCGCGGCTGTTGCCGTTGCACCACCCGAAAGCTGCTGAGCCACCACCTGCGCCAGCGCATCACCGCTGCGGCCATTCACCTTCTGCTGGCTCTTGAGCTCACGCACGGCCTGGCTGTCGAGATCCTGCAGCACGGCTGCCGTGACCTTCTCCTTCACGCCAGGGTCAAACTCGGCCGCCGAATCACGGGCCTTATTGATCGCCGAGACCATGCGTTGGTAGTCCTCGCGCCGCCCCTCGGGGGTGGGGTTGAGGCTGGCGATCTGCTTGGCCTGCTGCAGCGCGTTCTTGTAAGCGCCAGGGTCATCGGTCCAAGCGCTCGGGCCGACCGCTTCCATTTGGACAATGAAGTCCTCAACCTGAAACGGATCCGGGGGGCGAACCACCTGGGTGAACTCGCTTTGATCCTTGGCCCGCTGGGCGATGTACTCCTCTGGCTTGAGGTAGCCCATGCCCAGGGCTTGATTGCGAAACTCCAGCAGTGCAGCGGGATAGCCGGGATCCGCTGGATCGAATTGCCCCGGGCCTGAATACCAGAGCCGATCAAGCGTCAGCTCGATGTTCTTCTGCCGCAGGTCGTGCGTCTTCTGCACAGCCTCCTGCCCGCGGACCTGCAGTTCGAGGGTCTCGAATGGGGCCATCGCGCCCCAGGTCGGCCGTTTCTCGTAGGGCATCGACGGATCGCCAGCCCTGATGTTCTGCAGCACTGCACCGGCAACTGGGTCACTGCCGTAGGTGCCGATGATCTGCTCGCGCAGGAACTGCACCGTGCGCTTGCGGGCATCGGGGGCCAGCAGCTTCAGCTGTTGATCGAGCGCGAACGTGATCGCTGCTGCGCCGTATTGCGTGAACTCAGGAGTGCCGGGCTTGAAGGTCACGCCTTGGTGCGTATAGCCCTTGGTCATCAAGTCCTCCATCACCGCGGCCGTTGCGGCCACCGTGCTGTTGCGGGTCGATTCCTCGACAGCTGCGTCGTAAAACTTGCGCTGCTTGTCGCGGTATTGATCCCAGGCCTGGTTGAGCTTGGGGGTCACATAGAACTGCACCTCTGGTTCATCACCGGTCAGTTGGAACCGGTTGAGCACCTGTGACGTCAGCTGCACCTGGCGCTTAGTGAGCTCTGGACTGTCAGGCCGCAGGGTGCCGAGCATCCCGGCATTGGCGGTCAGGTCGTCTTCCAGCGCGTTGGAAATCTCGGAGCCGGCCAACTGCGCGAGGGCCCGCCGGCGGCCAATCAGCTTCCACGGGTTCGACTCGTTAAGCAGCTGAGCAGCAACCGGGTCCACCTTCTCGAGCTGCCCGATCTGGCTGGCAGCATCGGCTGCACCGGCCTCGGCCTGCACCTGCAACGACAGGGTGGCTTTCGCCTGCTGGTTCTTCAGCTCGGCGTAGTAGCCCTCCTCGATTTGGCCTTTGCGCAGCGACAGATAGCCCTGCCCTGCGACATCCATCAACGCCTTGTTGAACGGCGCCAACGCGGTGGCGAGCTGCTCGTATTGGTTGAAGCCAGCGACATTGCCGCGCGATCCGATCTGGATCGTGCTGATCCCGCTCGGGTTGTCGAGCTGCACTGGTCTGGCCGGTGCGGCGGGCTGTGCTTGCGCCGCCTGCACAAAGGCCCCGATCGGCCGGGCGACCGGCGTGATCTGACCAAGGGGAAGGTTTCTGTCTGCCATTGATCGTTAGTCGGGTGTGCCGGGGCCGCTGGGAGAGGAGGGCCTCTTCAGCCCTTTGACTGCGCCGGCCATCGAAACGGCCGACTGCACGCCACCGAGCACCGCGGTGCCGATGTTCAGTGCCGCCGCTGCACCGCTTGGACCTGCACCCGTCATCGACGGAGGGGGCGGTGTTATCAGGGTTGGCAGCGGTGCAAACGGTGGGATCGGGTCGATGTACGGCTGCTCTTCGTAGAACTGCTGGCTGTTCCAGCGGTTCAGGTACTGGGCCACCTGGCCCGCTTGCTCCCGGGTGTACTGGCGAGTGCGCAGTCCGCGGTTGATCGACTGCAGCGTTTCGTAGTCGCCTACCTGGCGGGCGTAGTCGTTGACGATGCGATCAACGGACCGGCCTTCCTGGCCCATGGCCTGCACAGATGCCCGCGCCTGCAGCGCTCTCCAGCGGTATTGCTGCATCGCCACGGCTTCTTGCATCGAGGCCTCCTGGAAGGCCTGGCTCATTGCATCGCTGTCTTGGATGTAGGCCGCGCCAGCAGCGGCACGGGTCTGCCCCACCACTTCTGCTTGACGGATGCTCTTGACCAGCTCGAAGTTCCTCAGCGAGTTGGTGTAGGCCAACTGCTGGTTGTAATTGACCGTTTCAGCCCAATACTTCTGCTGAGCGTTGGCATCGGTGATCCGGGCGTTAAAGCCTGCCTGCCATTCAGCGAAGCGCCCGTTGGCATCCTGAAAGGCCTTTTGGTTCTCGTAGTCCTGGCGCTGGGCGGCATAACTGGCGCCGGCCCCCAGGATCCCCATGCCCGCGTTGGCGACGCCAAACGCAATCGAAAACGGATCCATCAGCATGCCCTCCAGAAGTGGCAGAACAGCTGAGCGCTGCGTCCGCGGGGGGCAGGCGTGTCGATGGTGAAGCCCAGGTGCTCAAGCCACCGCAACGTGGCTTGATTGGATGCCAGAGCCCAGTTCTCAAGGCAGCCGGCGCCATCACGCAGCAGGCCATCAACCCACACCTTGCCGCCGCGAATGAACTGGCGGCGATGGCTAGCTGTTGCGAGCAGCTTGTCGGTGCCCAGCAGCCAGATCAGAGATCCATTGACGCCGCAGATGCCCACCGGCTCACCATCATCTGCATCTATGCAACGACAGATTGAGCTGCTTTTCCAGCTCCCAATCACGGCCTCTTCTCCTGTGATCCCATGGCTGTAGAGCACCTCAAGCTGATCTTGATAGCGGACCCGACTTGCAATGCGCTGCACCCGTGCAGTTGTTGGCTCAGACCAGTTCATTGCAGGCTCCTTGCTTGGCTTGTGATCAGACCCACCCACTCGCAGGTGCTGAACTTGCAGGGGTGGATCGTGTCGTTATGAATCTCGACGATGCAGTTCTCGCCTTTGCTGGCGATCGGGATCTGAAACACCCCCTCGAAATACCGGTTGGTCTCGGGGTCGTAGCCATTCGCCATTGCGCTACCCAGCGAGGAGTTGCGGCTGCCGAGCACCGTGCCATCGAACTTGTAGACCGCCATGTCACGGCGTTCTGCCATCACATAGATCTCGAAGTACGAGGTCTCGTGATACCGGAGCTTGGCGTGGCGAACCTGCGTCCGTTCGACGTTCGCTGCAGCCTTCCCGCCACCAACCTCCTTGTAGAGCTTGAAGCGGGTGAAGCGATACACGAAGTCGTACACCTCGCCAAAGAACACCGGTGCAGCGGACCAGTCGCCGCTGGCCACAATCGTGTTGCCACTGCTTGCTGATCCCAGCCGGACGCCGCCATTGCTGGTCATGCCATAACCAGACCAGGCCTGCGTTGGCGCCTTGATCGTGTACGGGAGCGTCCAGGTGGTCTGCTTGGTGGTGGCGTTGTATGTGCCGGCCGCCACGCGAATTGCTGCAGGCGTCTCGGTGGTGGTCGAGATCCTTCTGTCCAGCAGCAGCGGGTAAGGGTTGGGGGTGACGTCGCTGAGGCGATCGGCGACCGGCATCTTCTCCAGCCACACCTCAGTGCCGTACTCCACCAGCAGATACATCACCTCCTGCACGCAAAGGATCTGCAGGATTCGATCGGCACCGTTCAGCTTCCAGTGGCTCCAGCTGCTCTGCGCACGCTCGGCTCCGCCACCGGTGTTCCGGTAAAAGTATTTGTAGACGTAGATGCGGTCGGTGAAACCGCTCTTGCCCGACACGGCAAACCAGCTGTTGCCCGTGTCGTTGGCCGTGAGCTTGAACACATCCGCGGGGATGTAGCTGCTCACGTAACCGGTCAGATCAGACGCATCAGCCACCAGCGCAGTCCCTGCACCGCGAACGCTGAACTCGCGGAACTGGCTCCACTGGCCATTGGCCTGGCAGAAGATGATCGTGCCCTGGACCGGAATCGGCCTGCAGTCAGGGTCGATCTCGTATTGGGTCAACACCGTGATCACGGCGCTGGCTGGCGTCAGGATCGTCTCGGCAGCGTTGAACCTGAACTGGATCTGGTCAGAGAAGATGATCAGTTCGTCCTGGTACGGGATCGCATAGCGCAGCACCGACACTCGGTTGTTGCTGGCTGTCAGGTCGATCGGGTCCGTGTCCAGCACGGCCGTGACGGTCTCCGGGAAGAACTCGAAGAAGTCCCGGGTGCGGCTCAGGATGACGTTCTCATCGGCCAAGAAGCCCAGCCGGTTCTTGTAGATGAAGACGTCCTGGATTGGATAGCCGATGAAGCTGGGGTCTGGCGCGGTGTCGTAATCGCCTGCCGTCCGTTCGCCCCATGTGGGGATCGTTACGCCACCCTGGGTGCTGCCATTGGCCGGGCCGAAATAGAACGTGCCATTCGGCAGCCGCACCAGCAGGTGAGGCATGGTCGCCGGGTTGATCTTGTACTCAACGCCGGGGCTAACGGTCTCTTGCCATGAGCCCTCACCAAAGGTGCCGGCGCCCGTGCGAGGAACAAAGCTGACGTAGTAGCCGTCGAACTTGTTGCCCGGATCGCCCACCACCTCAACTTGATACCCCTGGGGGGCAATGGTCGGAAGCTCGGTGAAGGCCTGAACGCTGCTGGTGATGGCCGTGATGTCGGCGTTGGCTCGAGCATCAGAGGCTGCGATCGTGATCGCGCTCGACGAGGTGAAGTGCAGCACGCTGCCCTTCCTCGAGATCGACACTCCACTCACGCCACCAAGTGCCGACTGAATGGCAGTGGCGATGTCCTCTGTGCTGATGCGGTTCTCAGTCGTGGTGCTGCCGCTCACCACCACCGGCGCCACCGGAGTTTGCACCGTGGCCTGGGTGCCGTTCACGTTGACCTTGTAGGTCTGACCGTAGTTGGCAGCCTTCACCCACACCAGCGCCTCATGGTTTGCCGGCCTTGCAGTTGCTGGCGCCAGGCTTGGGTCCATCGCCGGCACCGCATTGGTATTGGAGATGAAGGTGTAATCAGCGATCGTCGCTGCCCTGATGTCGCTCTTGGCGCTCACTACCGACGACAAGTAGCTGTACCCAGAGGGAGCGTTGACGGTCTTTTCGTTGCCCTCCAGATCGAAGACCTTGATGGCGGTCTTGCCGATCACCACCAGATACTTCTCCCCTGCATCACGCAGGATCTGATGGAAGTAGACGTCCCCAAAGCTGCTGTTGCTGACCTTGGCGACGACATGCGTGGACTCACGCTTGCGCAATCCCTCCGCCAGGGAGCTCATCGCATTGATCTGTGTCTCGCCTTGGCTGGGTTCGCGCTGCGCGTCTGGCTGCTGGCTAATCCCCTGGATCAGGTTGGGGATCGTGTAGCTGACGAGGTTAGCCACGCAGATACCCCCGGTTCCTGCCCAGCAGACCCATGCCCGGCGAGTAGGTCGGCATTGGCCTGAGCCCCGGCCCGCCGGTCAGGCTGTTGGGCTGGGCCTGTTCGATCTCTACGCGCTGCAATTCCACCAGCGCCATCTGCTCGTCCAGCGCTGTGTATTTGAAGATCGCGTCGGAGCCAAGCACCCGGTTGCTGAACACCCGCGCCGAGCGAATCACGATCCAGCGGTTGAACGCCTCCGGGCACTCGTCCCAGGGCAGCAGCCAGACCACATCCGCTTCAAGGCTGGGGATGTCTGCGCCCAGGATGTAGCTGCGCTTCTCGCGGTCATACACCCGTTGGCCGCGCAGCTGGAAACGCCCGGCCCACTGGTAGGCATCGGGGGCGAAGGAGACGACATTGGCGGGCACCACGATCTGGTTGGTGCCGGCGTCCTTCACGAACTCGTAAGCCTGTTCGCTGTTCCAGCTCCACCCTCTCGTCTGTCCTTCTTTGTGGAACTCGAGGATGGTGCGCTCAGCCATGGTTGCTTCCACAACCTGCTGGTTCTCAAGGCTGTTGACCGGCTGCTCGCCAATGTTCTGCAGGCAGATGTTGACCGCCTCAAGCAGAGTCGTCCTGCCAGGTGTGTTTCCCTGATTTGCGAGGCCCATCTGAGCACTGCAGGGGTGCAGTCTTCATGCTATCGGCAGGCACAAAAAAGCCCCCTGTTGAAGCTGACAGGGGGCCTAGGACTCGTCCTCCCAGCTAAGGCTATGGGAGCTCGATCACGCCTGCACACTCAGCACGCAGGACACCCATGCCGATCGCCATACGGCTGACCATCAGGCTGGCCTGGTACATGATGTTGAAGTCGCCACCCTGAGGGGTGACTTGCAGGCTGGGGCTGCGCAGGGTCAGCACACCAATGGCATCGCGGTGGAAGACGATCGCCTTGCACTTCGACAGATCCTGCTGATAAGCGGTGTTCTTGTCGTAGGCGCCGTTGGTGTAAGCAGCCTGGGTGACGTGGTTCGACTCGATCACGGGGATGCCCTTCACGCGCAGCACGCGGCCGCTAGCGAAGGATCCGTTCTCGCCGCCGGCTCCATTGAAATCCGCGTTGATTGCGCGGGTGGAATCCAGCAGCACGTCGTACTCATCAGGACCAACCACACAGAGGAGATCCTCGGTGGGTACGTCCTTCTTCTTCATCGCCACCTTCAGGGCGCTGATCTTGGCGACCAGCTCATCACCCTTGGCATTGGAAGTAGCAGCGGCATAGCCAGCCGAGAGGGTCTGGCTCTGGCCGATGCGACCGGCGTTGCCGGCTTTGCTCAGGGGTTCAGTGGTGGTCTTGGCAGCGGCGTACAGCACGCGTGCAGCACGACGGTCCCATTCCCGGGCGAGGGCTTGGCCCAGCTGATGGGTGACGTCCTGGCGGACGTCGTAGTAATTCATCAGCTCGTCCAGGTCGTAGATCACCTGGTCGGCAATCATCAGACCATCGAGGTTGATGATCTGCTCATTGCGGTCGCCGGGGCTGTTGGTGGCCCCAAGGATCGGGGTGCCGGGAACGTGGTAGGCAGCTTCTGCCTTCCCGCTCACCGGAAAGGCTGCACTTTTGCCTCCGCGAATGTTGCGCTCACGCACCTTGCCTTTGAAGACGCAAGCGCGATCGAACGCAGACAGCAGCTCGGCAATGCCGAGTTTCAGGAACAGGGCATCAACTGCACCTGCGCCTTTAATTTGACCAATCCGGTCGAGAGAAGCGTTGGCCATTGGCCTTTAGGGATAGCGAGTCTCTGTCCGTTGTTTGGCTGAGCGGGGTGTCTCCCTAGGAAGGCCCATTCAGTTGCACTGGTGCAGAACAACTCATGCCCTGACCTTACAGAAAGACATTCGACCTGGCGAGGGTCTTGTCATACCACTGGCGGTACTTCGGGTCGATCTCGTACAGAACCTTGCCGTTCTTGTCCCGCTTGCCACGGGCTTCAACAGCCTGCTGATCGCTCTCGAACACGTCGGTCTTCACGGCGCTGCCGCCACCGATCAGCTTTGGCTCCTGGCCGCCGGCGCTGGCCCGGGCCTGCAGCTGCTTGATGGCAAAGCGGGCTGCGGCCTTGTTCCCGCTGTCCACCGCGGCGTTGTAATCCGCCAGCTCTTGCGGGTCGAGATTGCTCATGGCCCACTGGCTCAGCTGCTGGAACTGCTGCTCACCGCCGACCATGCCTTTCAGTTCAGCCACGTCGGCATCGGTCAGACCCGGGGCTGAACTATCTGGAACCGCCGGAGAGTTGCCCTTCGCCGGTGCCACGCCCTGCAGGTAGGTCTCCACCACCTCGCGGGGCAGGCCGCCTTTTTCCACTAGGGCATCGACGTAGCTGCTGACGTCTTGGCCGGCGTAGACCTTCTCCGCCATCTCGAGCGGATTGATCTCAGCTGCTTCGATGGCGGTCGCCACCGTGTCGCCATACAGCTGCTTGCCCAGCTCAGGGGTGTACTGATCAGGGGTGATCGCAGGCTGTGGCTCGGGCTCGCTCGGTGTTGGCTGCTGTCCCCGTTGGCTGATCAGCTTCTGCGCCTCGAGGTAAGCCTTCTCCAGCTCCTCGGTGCTTTTGAACTTGCCGGCCAGCAGGGCCTCGCCGTCATCAGTCGAATCGGGCTGGGCGTTGAGCTGCTGCTGTTCCTGCTCGAGCTCCTGCAGAAACCCGTCGATGAGATCGTCCTGGCCGGGTGCCACCAGGTCTTGCAGTTCGGGGGTTGGTGTTGCGGTCATGCGGGTGGTTGTTCGGTGGGTTGGGGTTCAGCCATCTGCTGGCTGGTGGCCGCGGCATTGGCCAGCTTTTGCGGGTCGGCCATGCCGCTCGCCATTGCTTGCTGAACCATTGCGGCCTGCTGCTGGGCTTGCTGTTCCTGCGCCAGCTGCTCTTCCGTCTTGACCAGGCCGATGATGTCCATGCCCATGGCACCGGCCAGACGGCGGATCAGCTCGGCCGGCATCACATAGGTGGCGATGCCCTCAGGCCCCAGCGATTGCTGGAGGATGGTCATAAAGCGGGCGGTCTTCTCGAGGTCGTTGCCCCGGCCAACAGCAGCCAGGCCGACGCTGACCACCGGCTGAACCAGCCCTTCCGGCAGCTTGGGCAGCTTGCCCCTGCGGGTCAGGATCGCCAGCTTGCGGGAGACGTAGGGCTGCTGGAACTCGGTGGTGAGGATGGCGTAGATCGAGCCGAGTGAGTTCTCGATCTGCAATGCCTGCAGCCTGACCTCTTCTGCTGTGGTGCGCTCTGAGTCGCGCACGTCAGCGAGCATGAAGGCCTGAGCCAGCCGGGCCTCGATCCGTGCCAGGCCCTGGGCCGCGACGTTGAGATCGGCAGCCTTGTTCACCTGGATGGTGAAGACGTCATCAGGGTTGCCGGGCAGGTACGCGCCGTTGGGGGCCTCGGCCAGCTTTTTGGGGTTGGCAATGCCGCTGGGTTTGACCAGGTGCTTCACCTGGGCCGACACCAGCGAGCCCTCGGCAATGGCTTGGCTCAATGCCTCAGCGGTTTGCAGGTCCGCGATGCAGGCCGCCTCGACGTAGCCAGGGGAGTAGCCCTGACCGTCGATCCGGTACATGCGCAGCGGTAGCCAAGGCGATTCGCTGACGCTGGCAGTCCCTCGAGAGCCAGGGATTTCTTGGTCCTTGATCTCCTGATACCACTTGACCTTCTTCCCTTCCCACTCGATGTGGGTATAGAGCCGGACGGTCCTCTCGTACTCCGGTGTCACGTCGTCATCGACGATGCCCTGCACCTCGCCGTCTTCCTCCTCAAGCAGTTGTCGTGCGTTGCTGGGCAGTGATTCAACCGACAGCTGTTCGCAGACAATCGCCTCAATGGGGTTGCCCATCAGGTCGCGGCGGCACACGTAGCGGTTGAGGTGGAAGCACTTCAGGCCCTCATCCGACACGTACATCAGCACGTTGCCGCTGATGATCAGGTGCAGCAGCATCTCGTGGACTGCCACGCGGTCGTTGCTGGTTTCGATGCTGCGCAGCACCGCCCGCTCGAGCCTGGCTAGAGCCAGGTCAAACTCGCTCTTGGACCGACCCAGCTCTTCCGGCGTGGCACCGGCAGCCTGCATCTGCTGCTCGTTCTTGGCCATCTCGATCTCGTCGATCGTGAAGCGGAAGAACGTCTCAGTCGGTGGCAGCAAAGCCAACAGCAATCGGCTGGCCAGGTTGTGAACGCCCCGGGCGCCGATGCCATTCCACGGCAAGGGAAATGTCTGGCTGTCGTTGGGGTAGGGCTCGTCGCTGACCGGGATCAGATACGGCAGCGTCAGCCGCGAAGCAGTCCGGGCTCGCTCGAGGTAGTAGTTCCGGTCTGACTCCAGGGCCCGGTAACGCTTTTCGCAGCTCATGGTCAGCCTCCGATGTTCACGCCGACGCCAGCGCTGCGGCCTGATGAGCCAATGCGCAGGGTTTGGGTAGCCGATGTGGCCTTAACGGCAGGCTGGGATTCACGACGGGTGACCGGTGCCGTTGGTGCTTTGGACTGCGAATCACGCCCGGCCAGCACCCGCAAAGATTGCGATGCGGCCTGCGTGTTCAAACGGTCTGAAGCGATCTGGGCCTCCTGGGCCCTGCGTGTCTGGTCGATCTGAGCCAGCTGTGCCTGCTCCTCTGCTCGCAGATCAGCTACGGCTCGCTCTTGTCCGGCCATGGCTTGCTGCTGAGCTTGTTGGAGCCGTTGCATCTCGGCTTGCTGTGCTGCCACCTGGGCCTGCATCGCTGCAGCCTGGCGGTCCAGCTCTGCCTGTCGTTCACGAGCAATTTGATCGAGCCTTTCCTGCTCGCGGCGTGCCTCCTCGTTGGCGTGATGCTGTCGTCTACCGGAGTTTCCAGCGCACATGATCAGACTCCGATGTTCAGGCCAGTGCCTGCACTCATCGCCGTTGCGCCAGGTGCAATCTTCAATGTGGACTTGTTTTTGTCCTTGGGCTTGGGCGCTTGCGTGGTTTGCGGGTTGCTGGGTTCTGCCACCGCTGTGCTGACGCCGTAGATGCTCTGCCGCTGAGCCGCTGTCTCGGCAGCGCCGATGAGCCGCTGACGCTCAAGCTCGGCCTCAGCGGCCAGTTTCTCTTCCCCAAGCTGCCGGCGCTGAGCTTCAGCCTGGGCATTGGCTTGGTCGATTTGCTTCTGCAGCGCATCAGCGAATTGCTGTTGCTGAGCCATCGACTGCTGGCGATAGGTTTCCAGTGCAGCGTTGTTGGCCGCGATGTCGGACTCGCTGGGGCCGACGTACCTGATCTCAGGGGCCTTGGGGGCAGATCCGAAACACATGGCTACGAGGTGGCGATGTTGAGGCCAGTGCCGCTGCCCTGGCTGGTGGGTGTTGACTGACCGACGCGATCAATCCGCAGGCCCTGCTTGCCCCGTGGCTTGGCCATGGCCTCCCGGTCAGTGCCAACCACAGGTGCTTGCGCTGTTCGATCCGGCGGTGGCGTGCCAATTAACGCGGCCATGCGGGCTGCATTGGCTTGCGTCTCGTTGGCGCGCTGAACCTTGAAGTCGCGCAGCTCAGACAAGGACTGCTCCTGACCTTTAAGGGCCTGAGTCAGCTCCATCTGTTTCAGGGACATGACGCCCTGCTGCTGCTGACGCATCAGGTCCAGCTGCAGATCGGCCTGCCGGTCGTAGGCCTTGGTGTCGGGCATCGTGATTGTTGCCCTGCTGCCGCCTCCCCCGAAGCACATCAGAGTTCCTCCAGGTTGAGCGGATCCGCCTGCTGTTCATCCCGCAGTTTCACCAGATAGCCGATCACTTCCTGTGTGCCAATCCAGTGATCAATCTCCCGATGGGACATTGAACGACTGGGGACATCTGGGAAGACGCCCCGCAGCTTTGCGATCAGCTCGTCAGTAACGATGGGCTGCAACACTGCAGGAGTGCAGAACACTCTCAGGCTACCGGTGGCTCCCATAGCAGGGGAGTGCTGCTCGTCAAGTCGTACTCGCCTGCGCGAAGGATGCGAGCACAGCGTGCTTGCTGGATCACGTAGGGCAGGCCATAGCCCTTCTTCTCAAACGCCTTAAGCGTCTGATCCCACATCTCCACCTCTGTTGTGCAACCAGCCAACAGCCGGTCAGCGCCTACTGCGCCGATGCCAGGGCAGCCGGGGTAGTTGTCGCTGGTGTCACCGGTCAACACCTGGCTGTAGAAGCTGCGATCGGCCTGCAACTTGCTGACCTCGAGGATCTCGCCATCACGCAGATGCAAGCCCGGCAGGGTGAGCATGTCCTTGTCGATGCTGACGATCACGTCGCCCTCTTCGTAGAGCACGCCGAGCACGTCATCGCCTTCAATGTCAGGCAGCCGCATCACCTGCCAGCCCCTGGCCGGCGCTGCTTTGTCCACCCACTCGACGAGCTTTCGGTAGCCGGCGGGCTTGCGGTATTTCTTGCGGTTGGCTTTGTACTGAGGCCACACGCCATAGCGAAAGCTCACCCGATCCGAGAACACCAGCACGGGATCGTGATCGGGGAGGGTGTCGCGGATCTCGCCGATGGCGTCTTGAAACATGGCTTGTGCATCGCCATGCCGGCAGAGATAAGTCCAGTCATCAGGCGCCCACTCGGCCTCGTACTCACTGGCCGCGGCGGCCCGGTAGAGATAGACCTCGGTGTCGATTAAGGCCTTCACTCCTCGCACTCCCTGATCAGTCGATCAGCCACCTCGTTGATGGCCAGGTAGCAGATTCGCGCTTGGCCTTCATCCGGTGCCCAGGTGCGGACACGCTGGCTAATCTCAAACACAACAGCCTTCATGCGGCGGCGGTCGTCGATGCTGTATTCACCCAGGCTCCAGTAGAGCTCGGTCAGTTCGTTGAGCAGGGTCATTCGATCACCTCAGCAGTGCAATCGGGCCAGCGGTTTTTGCAATACAGCAAGGCCTTCGCCTCGCTTGGGGCAGGGATGGTCACGCGCATCAAGGGCATGGCCGGCTGCTTGACGTGCAACCGGAACAGCCGTGTTGGTTCATCAGGCTGTGGCCGGCTAATGCCTGGCCCCAGGTTTGGCTCCACCCAGCCGGGCGGGATGTAGTTGGGGTTGAGTCCCATTACTCATCCTCCATTTCAATAATGTGTTCCAGGGCCCGGATGTATCCATTCCAATAGCCCTGCGTGAAGCTGCCTTCCACGGTCTCGCCGTAATGACCCAGCGCCATGTCCCTCAATCGAACAAGGGCGCGTCGGGAGACGTCGATTGGCTCTTCTCCTTGTCTTGTTGCCATGGCTGTACGTTGCGGGGGTCGTGGATGTTGACGTAGCCGTATTTGCCGAGGAACACCATCAGGCTTCTGACCCTGCGAGAGACAACAGCGCCGCGGCGCCATGCCCCTTGGTAGTAGCCCTTGACCTCTTGGCCGATCTCGTAGTCGTGGGTCCAGCTCATCCGTGGTACTTGCGAAAGGCCTCCATGTCCCTGAAGTCCATCTCCTGAAACTGCGGGTGCTGTGCCAGGAATCCAGGGCTGGGCAAGATCACGTCCCGCCCCTTCTTGTTGAACTGCAGGGTTGACCACTTGCCGGTGAGTAGCCCTCTCTCAAGGATTCCCTGCAGCTCGTGCTTGTCGATCAGCGGCTCCATTACTGGGCCTCAAGTCGTGCGGCCTCCTGCTGCGCCCACTGCAAGTAGCTGTTCCACTTCTCCGGCGTGAGCGGGCTGTCCTCCTTGGCCGGCGGCAGCAGGGGATGGTCGGTGCTTTCAAAGGGCACATAGGCCTCTGCGTTGTGAGCGTCCGGCGCTGCATTGAGCGACCGACGCGCAGACGGCAGCTTCTCCAGTTGCCACCCAGCAGGGCGGCAGAAGCTAGGCAGCGACTCGCGGAATCCCCAGCTTCGATTCGCCATGCCGTTCTCTGTTCGATACAGCGGTGCCATCAATTCCTTCCAGGTGGGGTAGCGCTTGAACGTGTTGGGCTCGAGGCCTTGGACCCATTGCTCTGCAGCCCACATGAATTGCGTTTCAGTGATCTCGGGGAACTCACTGGTGAAGCTGTGAAACTTCAGCCGGCAAACGTGTGGGCTCCAGCGGTCGCTGTCCTTGATGCGCAGATGGGCTGCGATCATTTCGGCGACCACCAGAAATGTCTCGGCGGTCAGGCTGACTGGCTTGGCCATTGCTCGAGCGCGGCAAGCATCCGCGGGTCTTGGGGCATGGGCCGGCCCAGGGCAGTGGGCTTGGCCAGCTCTTCCTTGAGGTACTCAGGCTTCAATGCCTGCCAGCCGTGCTCAACGCCAGCTGCGCACAACGCAACCTGCTGCCATTGAGGAAGCCGTGCGATGCGATTGCAGGTGGCAAGCCATGCCGCCTCTGTCCAGGTGGCATTGCTTTTGTGCTTCGAGCGGCGGCTTTCGTTCCACCACTGCAGCAGCAGCGGGGCAGCCTCCTCGCAGACACCATCGGGCACAGCGCTCATCTGCCAAGCGGGTGCAGCGGCTCGCTTAGCGGCTGGCCTTTCCTCTTCTTCAAGGTCAGGCACCGCCGCAAGAAACGGTGCAGGCTGGCCAGCTTCGATGTAGCCAACCGCCCGGCCAGCAAACACACAGACACGTTCAAGTGTCTGGAATGTTTTGCCGCAGCCCTGGCACAGCCTGATCCTGCGATCAGCTTCAGCAGATGAGCGTGTCTCGGTGACGCGGCTCTTCTCGTTGCCGCAGTGAGGGCACTTCATTCCCCTCCCTCCGCCTCGACATAGACCCAGCTGCCACACCAGCTCTCGTGATACACGGTTGGCCAGCGTGGATGAAAGCGAGTGCTGTACTCCGGTGGTTTGCAGCAGCACTGCAGAAGCTCATGCTTCTCGTAGACAAAGCCGCGTGCGTATCTGCAGTTGCTGCAGCATTGATTACGCAGCGGCAGGGTGTAATTCGTCATTCCAGATGACCTTGAGATAGATGGACTGGTTGTTCTTGGGTTGCTGCTGCCACTGCGCTTCGATTCGCTGCAGCACAGTCACCCGGTCATCGGCCCACACAATCCCGTTGCCGGCATCCATCACGGCGCCAGCCAGGTTGTCCAGATCAGATGTGCCGGGCCCAAAGAAGGTGAGGTGCAGCGCCACCACCTGACCCTTTTCGAGCGGTGGGACAGTCCACCACTCGCTGAGGATTGCCCGAACGCTGTCGGCCCAGGTGCGGTACTTGCTGTCCTTGTAGGCAGAGCCCCGCCCAAAGCGAGGCCGTGCCTTGGGCTGCAGCGGCACCGGCAATACAAAGTCGGCGGTGCGCAACGCCATCAGAAGGGGATCTCCTCGGCGTCGGCTTTGGCCAGGGCTGCCGGCGCATCGGCTGCAACCTGCTTGGCGCGAGCCCGCAGCTTGTCGGCCATGCTCATTTCTGCAGGCTCTTCTGCAGCGAAGGGGGTCTGCGCGGCAGGCGTTTCGGCGACGTAGCCGTCTTCCTCGCCAAATGCAGAAGCTGCATCAACCCGCTCGTAAGGCACCAGGTCGATCACCTGCAGTGACTCGAGCGTGAGGCTGATGCCCTTGGCGCCGCTGCGCTTCTCGGTCCAACCCCAGGCCGAGAACGCCACCTTGACCTTTGAGCCGTTGCCGATCAGGCAGTCCTGGGGCCAGAGGTTCTTCTTGCTATCGACGATCACCGGCGGGGACATGAGGTTCCCCTTGGCGCTCATCTCGGTGCGCTTGAACCGGAAGCGCATCTTCCCCGTGGGGTTCTTGTCCTTGTCGAGCTGATCGGCGAAGGGCCAAGCGTTCTTGGCTTGCTTGGCGCCAGGGCCATTCACTTCAACAAAGAGAAGTTCGATCTTCTCGATGAACGCAATGGTCTCGGGGTCAGCCGGATCCAATGCCAGCTCGATCGACCAAGCACGAGGGTCGCCCTCTTCGTAGCCATCTGCAGGCTCGAGAACTTTGGCCCACCAGGCTTCGCCAAGCGGGGAGACGTGGAGCTGTCGCGGCATTTGCGCGCCACATGTGGAGGACAGCGCGACCTTAAGCACCTAGGAGTGCTACGGCAAGACACCTAGGAGAGTCTCACGAGAAGCAGTGTGGGTTCTGACCGATCTCCCCGTGGCAAAGGTCGCCAACTTGCGGCGGGGGCGGCAGGCTCTTAATCCCTGCAGCATCAGCGATCTGAGCCGACATCTCCGCCAGCCAGTCGGGTGCATACAACCCCCTGAGCTCGTCGTGCAGGGTGTGATGCAACCAGCCTGCGCGAGATGGAATTGTCGCAAAGCAGTCGTGATTAGTTAGGAGCTGAGCACTTTGCTCTCCACTCTTCTCGATGACTAACTGGCAGAGCGCCGCATCAAACGAGTGGACCGTGTTGGCGGTCACGGCCCGGTTGGTGCTGCGTGCTGAGAGCTCTCCCTCCTCGGCCTCGTCAGACCACGCCTGCCACCGCCGACGGCCATGCGCCAGGGTCGTGACGGTGGTGCGCGCATCCAGGGCATCGCCCAGTCGGATCGGCATCCCCATTGGGCTGGTCCACTGCACCGCCTTGCCCTCAGCCAGCACCGTTCTGGTCACGGTGCGCAGCCAGGTCTGCAGATCCAGGCAGCTCTTGAGCTCAGCCCCCAGCAGGACGCCGAGCTTGCGGGCCAGGTAGCGGGCCGGGGCCAGGTAGGCGAACTCCCACTGATACAGCTTGAGCCCGGCCTGCCGCTCCTCGAGCGCTGCTACCAACCTCTCGACAACGCCCAGGAACTGGGCGCCATAGATGGTGGTCATCACTGGGCCTTTGCACAGCGAGCGATCAACGCCGAACTCCAGCCAGAGCTGGGCCATGCGCTGCTCGCGCTCAGTGCCGTTGCTCAGGTCAAGCCGCAGCAACCGCTGCAATTCGCCTGCGACGTGGGTGTAGAGATCGCGGTGGCTTTTGCCTGCGATGTTGGTGAGCTTGGCCAGCCTGCGATCACGCACAAGGGCCGCCGCAATGCCGATGCCACTGCAGGTTTGATCGAACCGCACCGGCGTGGTGCAGCTGCTGCTGGGGTCAGCCACCTGCTGCGCAATGGCGCGGCACAGCTGTAGGTACTGCCATGGATCTTTGGCGTCACGCCACAGCTCGAGCCGATCCAGCGGCGCCTCTGCTGCACCGCACATCTCCATCAGGTGATTGCGGCCCCAGTCCAGCCGGGCATCCCAGTTGCCCCGGATCCCCCAGTGACTGGCTGCACCTTTAAGCAGCCACTCAAACGCCTCGACTGAGCAGGTCTCGCCGTGGCTGAAGTGAACGGCAGCCTTCTCCCAGTCCGGGCCCTGGTGGGTGGCGTAGCGGTTGGAGGTGTAGAGCCGGCCACGGAAATCGCTGCAGTAGGCGAACCAGATCGGCATCCCAGCCACCTCCTCGCATTGGCGGATGGTCTGCTCAATCCGGTTGCGTTCTGCTGCGCCTTCGCAGCGGTCGCGCTGTGCCTTCAGGCGTTGTCGCTGGTAGTCCTTGAAGGCCTCAGACCCGAGCAGCTCCTGCGGCCGCGCCGGATCCTCGAGCGGGTCGCGGGTGACAGGGAACAGCCCCCGGATGTTGTGATCCCAGGCGCAGCGCTGCAGCTCAACCATGCCCGGGTCGATGCGCAGCTCCTGCTGCTGCAGCTGGTTCACGGCCTTGAGCACCGGGGCCAGCGCCGCCGGCGTCAGGTGGCTGAGATCCAGCCCGGCCCTGCTGCGCACCAGCGGTTGCTTGTTGTCCAGGTGCCCGCCGCCGTGCATCCCCTCCCATGGCCGCGGCGGCACCAGCATTGGCAGCCGGCGTGCCTGAAAAGGCCGCGGCGGGTTGGCCTTGATCACCGCCTCAGCTGTTGCAGTGGGCCGCACGGTGCAGCGCAGCCGGCCATTGCGGCTGGTGGTGCCCACCTCCACCAGATCGGTGTTGCCCAGGATCACCTGCAGCAGCAGGTTGCCCACCTCCACCTTCTCTGTGTGTGTCCAGCCGCTGCAGTCCAGCCGCAGCTGCTCGAGCACCTTGGTGTCGCTCAGCGCCCTTGCCCCTTTGCGCTTGCGGATCAGCCGCATCAAGTCGGGGCTGGCCTGCTCGATCCGCCCGGCCTTGAGCTCGTCTTGCAGGGCCTTGCCGATGGCACCGGCCAGCCGGCGCTGCTCAGGGCGCTGACTGATCTGATCGATCACCACACCCAGGGCGATGGCAGCAATGGACCTTGGGCCTCGGTTGGTGACGTGCAGCAGTAGTGGCCAGGCGGCGAAGTGCGGGCCCGGCTTGTTGGGGTTGGCCAGCAGCTCCTCGAGCAGCAGGCCCAGGGCCACGGTCACCTGCTCGGCGTACTGGGTGAAGAGGGCCCGGCCGTACTCAGTGACGCTCTCTTTGCCCTGCGCTTTGAGCTTGGCTCGGGCATTGATTGCATCCCATTTAGCCCGCTCTCTTTCCCTCTCCTCCCTCTGCTTCTGCAGTTTGTCCACAGGGGTGGACGCGGGATTTCTGGGTTTCAATTCGCATTTTCGGCCGCCTTCAGCAGTAATTCCACCCCACCTGTGCAGAGATGGCTAACTACTTGTCGCGGCCTGATGAAGCGAGTGCTCTGCAGGGGTGGAATGACATTTTTCGGATTTTAAGTCCGCTGCGTATGCCAATTCCGCCATGCTCCCGCCTGTGACCGCAAGGGATCTCAGGGATTCAGCCGTCTGCAGAGACTGCCGAACCTAAGCAGTCTGCCGCAGCGAGCAGGCAGAGAACCTGATCCGGTGGACGCATCCACAACAACAGGGGTCACTCACTAAATACCGGCAGCGGGGCTGGCCCAGCCGGCTCAGCTCGCACACCGCCAGGCGAGAAGGGGTCCATGCGCAGCCGGGTGCGGTAGTTCCCGTTGAAGTCCGGCACGGTGCAACCGGTGAAGGGTGCGTTCTGCGGCGTGATCTCGACGCCATAGTTCCAGCCGCAGGCCGGGCCATAAAGCTGGGCGATCAGTGTGAGCGCAAGCACCGGCGCCTCCTCCATGCCCAGTGCAGGAACAGCCCGATCGCAGCGAAGGGGGCAACGGCCCCCAGCGCAGTGATCACAAAGGGCAGGGCGATTAGGCCGATGCCGCTGATGGCAATGCAGGCCAGCAGGTAGGCGGCCAGCTCGCCGACCTTGAGCGGGCGGCTTGGCTTGGGTTGACTGGGGCGATCAGTTGCAGTGGCAGCCATGACTAAGAAAGGCGGCAAGGGTGGCAAAGGCGGCGGCAAGAAGGGTTATTGATCAGTCCTCCAGGGCGTTGACGCAGGCGGCCAGCGCATCGGTGTGCAGGTGCAGGTAGCGCTGCACTGAAGCCAGGCTGGTCCAGCCGCCGTAGGCCATCAGCTGATGCAGCGGGATGCCGCGGCTGGCCAGCTTGCTCGCGCAGGTGTGGCGTGTGGTGTGGATCGACAGGGCACGGTCATCAGCCAGGCCCAGGGCCGCCTTGCCCAGGTTGAACAGGTGCTGATAGCGGGTGTAGCGGTAGGGCCAGACGCGATGGCCAGGCACAGCAGGCAGGTGCCCCTCGAGGGCCTCGATGGCCCGGCGGGTGAGTGGCACTGATCGGGGCTTGCCGTTCTTGGTGGCCCAGAAGGTGACGC
The DNA here is from genome assembly GCA_964546045.1 of uncultured Klebsiella sp. GTDB lineage: Bacteria > Cyanobacteriota > Cyanobacteriia > PCC-6307 > Cyanobiaceae > RGUW01. The sequence goes on from CAZJIF010000004.1 coordinate 38,203, forward strand.
GCCCCTTCACCAGGTCCACGTCCTGACCCTTGAGCCGTTCGGCTTCACCCCACCGGCAAGCGGTCTCGAGCAGGAACACCATCAGATCGGCCGCGGCAGGCTCCCCGATCTGGCGGAAGTAATGGCAGAAGCGATCGCGCTCTTCATCGCTGATCACCCGGTCCTTGGTGTTGGTCAGCCGCATCTGCTGCGGCATCCGCGGCAGTTCCTGCAGGTGCCCGTGCAGGTGGGCATCGGAGAGCATGGCCCGGATGGCTGCCACCTTCTTGTTGATGGTGCTGGGCCTGTTGCCCTTGGCCTGCAGCTTCTGGCGCCAGCCATCGACCAGGGCGGCTGTCACGTCGGTGACAGGGAAGTAATCACCGAAGAACTCCACGGCCTCGCGGCTGTAGATGGCAGCGGTGCGCTCGTAGGCCGTGCCGGCCCAGCGGATGCGCATCGACAGTGCCCGGGCCTCCTTGAGGGTGAACGGTGGCGTGGCTGATGGCTTGGCCTCGCGTTGCAGCAGCAGCTCGAGCAGCTCGCGCTTACGGGCCAGGGCCTCGGCTCTGGTTTTGCATTTGCCGGTGCGGCGGGTGCCGTTGACGGTGACATCGGCAACCCAGCCATCGGCAACCTTTCGGATGCTTCCTGTCATGGGTCTGGTGGTGGTGGTTGTTGGGAGGGTTGGGCTCAGATGCCCTCGAGTTGCCTGACCAGGGCCTTGCCCTTGGCTGTCAGGCGAACCATGAAGCGGCGGCCTTCATCGGGATCCCTGAAGGTCTCGAGCAGGCCGTGGCCGTCGTATCCCTTGCGGTGCTTGTCGCCCAGGGCGTGGACGGTGCGGGAGACGGTGGAGTTGGAGAGGTTCAGGGTCTCCTCCAGCTGTTCGTAGGTGCAGCGCCCCTGGGCGGCCACGACCAAAAAGACTTGCGCGTGGTGGACGGGGAACTGGGTGGGACTGAGAACGGAGAAAGCAGCCAGAGCCCTCTCCAGCTGACGTAGATCCATGGACCAAAACGCTTGCGACTCCTAGGAGTCTGGCACCGGTGGAGCCATGCGCGCTTGTGCCTGCCGATGGTCTCGACGTATAGAGAAACCCCATACCAGCACTGGCCTGCGGGTAGTTCGATGGAGGCAATCAGGCAGATAGACACTGGCTTTTCTCGTCGCAGGTGGATAGCTGGACACCTAGGGTCTTAGTACAATCGTACTGCCCGAAATAGTTGCGGATGAGCTGTTCTCCCGCCTCACTCAGCTGCAGCTGCAAGCCGCGACGATGAGGGTGCGGCCTTACATCGAGCAGCGAGTAGGGGCTCTCCACCCAGGCGCCTTGGCTGTAGCGGGCGCGGCCTCTGAGAAGCGAGATCAGTCGGCTGATGGTGGCCGGTGGCAGGGCGTTGCCATCGGCGTCCCGCATGGCTCGTTGCAGGTCGGGGATGTTGTCGATCCCGGAAGCGATCAGCAGCAGGGCCTCGGCGGCATTGATCGGCACCGCCCTGTTCTTCTGGCGCAGGGCACCAAGGAAGCCAGCCAGGTTGGTGGTGTTCATGCCGCCACCTGCTGCTGGGCGTTGCGCACCTTGATCAGTGCCGCATTGGCAACAGCCAGGGCATCAGCGGTGTCAGCCCAATCCGCGCAGCCTTGAGGGCAGTGCTGCACCTGCAGCTCGAGCAGTTCGATCAGCAGGTGTGTTCTGGGCTTGAGCAGATCAGCGATCAGGGCCGCTTCATCTGCAGAGATGGAGAGTTGCAGCACAGTTCTGCACTGGTGGGGAGCTGTTGTTGTCAGTGTCGGCATGGGTGGTGGTTGTTGAAAAGGGCAGCACCGGCAAGGCGCTGCCCGATGGCCATCAGTCAGAGCCAGGCATCCCCACCTCGAGCACGTGAGCGCAGAGGTTGGACAGGCTGCGGCCCTGCTCGAGTGCTGTGTTCAGCAGCCTCTGGTGCAGTGCGTAGCTGATGGTGATCGTGATCCGCGCGGGCGATCGTTTGGCACGGGCCAGGCGGTCACGAAGCGAGAGAGGTTCCATGGGATCTCCTCGGTGGATACAGGGCAGAGCCCTGCAGGTGGCCGAGCCTCTGGGCCCGGCCGCGGGCAGAGATCAGGGCCCCGGGAAGGCGGTGAGGGTGTTGCGGTCCGGGATCGGCTGCGGTGCTGGCGCCACTGCGCTGATGGGGCTGGCCAGGCGTTGCGGTGTTGGCCGCGGCGGCTGCGGGTCAGGCCAGGCCAGGGCAGCCAGGCCCCAGCCCAGGACCGTCAGGGTTGCGATGTCGGAAAGTTTCACTGGTTGGCCTCCAGGGCAGCGGCCAGGCGCTCGGCGTCATCGCGCACGTTGAGCAGTTCGGGCAGCACCCGCAGGCTGCGGTCGTAGTCATCCGTCAGGCATTGGGCCTCATACCCCCAGCCGGCGTCATCAAGCCGGTTGATCACGCGGGTGATGAAGCAGCAGGCAGCCAGCCTGAGCTC
>CAZJIF010000005.1:0-40268 GCA_964546045.1 uncultured Klebsiella sp.
ATTGCTCAAGCCTTTCGCGATCTCAGATTTGCTGAGCTCAGATCCCTGGTGCAAAAGCCCCTATGGCCCTGTTGAAGGCCTCAGGCGCCGGCGGTCGGCGGAAGAGGCTCATGCCACAGGGGCTGTTGATTCAGGAACACCAACACCAGCACCACAACAAGGGTTGATCCAACTGGCCGTGCCATCTCTGAGCCAAGAAGGCAACGATGGGTTTAGTCGTCCTTGTGCAGTGTCATTTCGACCAACACAAAGGCCTGTTGCAAACCTTGAAATTGCTCCCACTGCAGGACTTTGCCCTTGCCGTGCAAACGATCGCGAAATGGGTCGTCTGAGATTCGAACTCAGGACCAATCGGTTAAAAGCCGAGTGCTCTACCGCTGAGCTAACGACCCGCCCAGACGCCAGGCGCCAGGGTGTGGCGCGGTTGGCCACTACGTGAACGTATCACCCGGGAGGCCCCGGCGAAAATGGCCAGGCGCGGCTGCCCAACTCCTCGATGACCTCCTTTCCCTGGCCTCAGCCGCAGATCCATCCCGATGCCTGGGTGGCCGAGACCGCAGTGGTCATCGGCAACGTCCAGATGGCGGCCGGCGCCAGCCTGTGGCCCACGGCCGTGGCCCGTGGCGATGTCTGCCCGATCGTCATCGCTGAGGGCAGCAACGTGCAGGACGGGGCGGTGTTGCATGGCGATCCCGACTATCCGCTGACGATCGGCGCCGATGTGACCATCGGCCACCGTGCGGTGGTCCATGGGGCCACCCTTGAAGACGGCTGCCTGATCGGCATCGGCGCGATCGTGCTCAACGGCGTCAGCGTGGGTGCCGGTGCCCTGGTGGCGGCGGGGGCGGTGGTCACCAAGGATGTGCCCGCCGGGGCGGTGGTGATGGGGGCCCCGGCGGTGGTCAAGCGCCAGCAGAGCCCAGAGGCCATTGCCGAGCAGCGTGATCACGCCCGTCGCTACCGCCAGCTGGCGATGGCCCATGCCGGCCGCAGCCTGGATCTTGGCTTCAGTTGATTGCCATCTGGGCGCACCAGCAAACGCGAGGCGGCCACAGTCCTTAAGATCGCCGCACTGAATCGTGCTCCGTCATGGATCTCCGGCTGGTGTTGGTGGCTGCTCCGATCGTTCTGGCTGCCAGCTGGGCCGTGTTCCACATCGGCCGCGCTGCTGTCGGTCAGCTGCAGCTGTTCATCAAGCGCGGACGCGCCGCCTGATGGTGCTGGTTGTCGGTGCCGGCCTGGCCGGCACCGAAGCCGCCTGGCAGATCGCCCGTGCCGGGGTGCCCGTCACCCTGGTGGAGATGCGGCCGCTGCGGCGTTCTCCGGCCCACCACAGTGGTGAATTTGCTGAGCTGGTCTGCAGCAACAGCTTTGGTGCGCTCAGCAGTGATCGGGCTGCCGGGTTGTTGCAGGAGGAGCTCAGGCGCCTGGGCTCGTTGGTGATCGGCACCGCCGATCAGCACGCCGTGCCGGCTGGTGGTGCCCTGGCGGTGGATCGCGGCCGTTACAGCGCTGCCCTCACATCGGCGCTGGAGCAGCACCCGCTGGTGACCGTGGAGCGGCGCGAACACACCGTGCTGCCGGGCCCAGGTGAGATTGCCGTGCTGGCCACCGGCCCCCTGACCAGCGAGCCCCTAGCCGATCAGCTGCGTGCCTTCACCGGCCGGGACGATTGCCATTTCTTTGACGCGGCCAGCCCGATCGTCGAAGGGGAGAGCATCGATTTGAGCGTGGCCTTTCGGGCCAGCCGCTACGACAAAGGCGACGCCGACTACATCAATTGCCCGATGGATCGGGATCAGTACCTCGCCTTTCGCGAGGCGCTGCTGGCGGCCGAGCAGGCTGAGCTCAAGGACTTCGACAAGGAGAGCGCCAGTTTCTTTGAAGGCTGCCTGCCGATCGAGGAGCTAGCCCGCCGTGGGGAAGACACCATGCGCTACGGGCCGCTCAAGCCGATCGGCCTGTGGGATCCCCGCTGGGGCGATGTCAACGACCGCGATGTGCGCCGTGCCAACCGCGCCTACGCGGTGGTGCAGTTGCGCCAGGAGGACAAGGACGGTCGCCTCTGGAACCTGGTGGGCTTCCAGACCAACCTCAAGTGGGGTGAGCAGCAGCGGGTGTTGCGCCTGATTCCGGGGCTTGAGAACGCCAGCTTCGTGCGCTTCGGCGTGATGCACCGCAACACCTTTCTCGAATCGCCCCAGCTGCTCGATCCCACCCTGCAGTTCAGAACCCGGCCCACGCTGCTGGCGGCGGGGCAGCTCACCGGCACCGAGGGCTATGCGGCGGCGGTGGCCGGCGGCTGGCTGGCCGGCACCAACGCGGCACGGCTGGCCAAGGGCCAGCAGCCCATCAGCTTGCCGCCGACCACCATGATCGGCGCGCTGACCCACTTTGTGGCCGAGGCGCCCAGCGGCGGCTCCGGCAAGCGCGGCCAGTTTCAGCCGATGCCGCCCAACTTCGGGCTGCTACCGGAGCTGGGCGAACGCATTCGCGACAAGCGGCGCCGTTACGGCGCTTACCGCGACCGCGCCCTGGCCGACCTGGCGGCATCGCTGGCCTGAAGCGCCGAGCGACGGTGGTCTGCCGCGGCGGTAGAGCGCCCCTAACCTCGCCCTGACATCCGTTGCTGACTGTGCGCTTCTCTTCTGTGTCTGCTGGCGTGCGCGTTGGCGCTGCCGTGACGGCAGCCAGTGCCGTGGCCCTGGCCAACCTGGCCGGAGCCGTCCGGGCCGCCGAGCCCGCGGCGCCGCCGCCGCTGCCGCTAAGCGATCAGCTCTGCGGCCCCAAGGTTTATGACCAGCCCGACAACCGCGCGGCGGTGGAGCTTGTCGACGCGGCCGGGGCCCAGATCCGCCAGAAGGGGGCCGCCGCATTGCCCGAGTTCCGGGTCAAGGGCAGCCGCTGGTTCCAGGGCGATCGTTATGTGTTCGTGCTGAATCCAGCCGGGGAGATCCTGGTGTATCCGCCCGATCCGGCCTTAGAGACGGGCAACATGACCTCCGCTCAGAGCGCTCTGCAGACCTCTGAAGGCCGTCGCACCGGACTGCGGTTTCTGGAGGCGGCCAACAGCCGACGGGGCTGTGGTTGGGTTCACTACCGCATTCCTAGGCCAGGTCAGCAGAGCCCCCAGTGGAAGTCGACCTATGTCGAGCGCTTTGTGGCGCCCAACAACCAGGTGTTCCTGGTGGGCAGTGGGGCCTACGACTCGCGCATGGAGAAGGCCTTTGCCGTCGATGAGGTCGAAGCCGCCGCAGCGTTGATCGCCAAGGAGGGGCGCCAGGCGTTTGCCCAGCTGCGCGACCCCAAGGGGCGCTTCATCTTTCACGACACCTACGTGTTCGTGAACGACACCGCTGGCGTTGAGCTGGTGAATCCGGCGTTCCCGGCTCTGGAAGGCAAGAACCTTTCGGCCAACCGCGACAGCGCCGGCCAGTTCTTTGTGCGCGATTACATCCGCCTGGCCACCAGCCAGGGTTCGGGCTGGGTGCGCTACCAGTGGCCCCGCCCCAGTGACCCGGGCAAGGCGGTGACCAAGCTCACCTACGTGCGCGAAGTCAAAACACCCCAGGGCGAGACCCTGGTGGTGGGTTCGGGTCTGTACGACTGAGGCGGCCTGGCACCTAGGGTCGGCTCACCCCGCAACGGCCACCGGTGAGCTCCAGCCCTTCTGCTGACTGGGATGTGATCGTCATCGGCAGTGGCATTGGCGGTCTGGTGACCGCCAGCCAGCTGGCGGCCAAAGGGGCCCGAACCCTGGTGCTCGAGCGCTACCTGATCCCGGGGGGGTCGGGCGGCAGCTTTGAGCGCGATGGCTACACCTTTGATGTCGGCGCCTCGATGATCTTCGGCTTCGGCGAGCGCGGCCACACCAACCTGCTGACCCGGGCTCTGGCTGATGTGGGCGAGCACTGCGAAACCGTGCCCGATCCAACCCAGCTCGCCTACCACCTGCCCGGTGGTCTCGAGGTGGCCGTCGATCGCGATTACGACAGCTTTGTGGCGCGCCTGACGGCCCTGTTTCCCCATGAGGCCAGAGGCATTCGCGCCTTTTACGACACCTGCTGGCAGGTGTTCAACTGCCTCGATGCGATGCCCTTGCTCTCGCTCGAGGACCCTGCCTACCTGGCCAAGGTGTTCTTCAGGGCACCGCTGGCCTGCCTGGGCCTGGCCCGCTGGCTGCCGGTGAATGTGGGCGATGTGGCCCGCGCCCACATCAAGGATGAGCAGCTGCTGCGCTTCATTGATATGGAGTGCTTCTGCTGGTCGGTGATGCCGGCGGACCTCACGCCCATGATCAACGCCGGCATGGTGTTCTCCGATCGCCATGCCGGCGGCATCAACTACCCCAGGGGAGGGGTTGGCGTGATCGCCCGCAAGCTGGTGGCCGGGCTGGAGCGCCATGGTGGCGCCATTCGCTACAAGGCGCGGGTCACCAACGTGCTGCTGGAGGGCGAAGGAACCGGCGCCCGCGCCGTGGGGGTGGAACTGGCCAGTGGCGAGCAGATCCGCGCCCGTTTGGTGGTCAGCAATGCCACCCGTTGGGACACCTTCGCGACCACCGCCGAGACGGATGACGTCTGCCGGCCAGCCAGCGCCGCGCTGGTCGACGCCGCCCACACCCCCAGGGCCGAAACCACCTGGCGCCGCCGTTACAAGCCCTCGCCGTCCTTTTTGTCACTGCACCTGGGCATCGATGCCGCTGTGGTGCCCGAGGGCTTCGACTGCCACCACCTGCTGCTTGAAGACTGGTCGGCCATGGAGGCCGAACAGGGCGTCATCTTCGTGTCGATGCCGACCTTGCTCGATCCGTCGCTGGCACCGGCGGGGCGGCACATCGTGCACACCTTCACCCCCAGCGCCATGGAGCACTGGCAGGGCCTGGAGCCGGCGGCCTACAAGGCCAAGAAGGAGGCCGACGCGGCGCGGCTGGTGGGCCGGCTCGAAGCGATTCTGCCGGGGCTCAGCGGGGCGATCCGTCACCAGGAGGTGGGCACGCCCCGCAGCCACCGTCGCTTTCTGGGGCGCATGGGCGGCAGCTACGGGCCGATCCCGGCGCTGCGGCTGCCGGGGCTGCTGCCGATGCCGTTCAACCGCACGGGGGTGCCGGGCCTGTACTGCGTTGGTGACAGTTGCTTCCCGGGGCAGGGGCTGAACGCCGTGGCGTTCAGCGGCTTTGCCTGCGCCCACCGCATCGGCGCCGACCTGGGCCTCAACCCCTGGGCCCTGCCCGCCTAAACCTCGACGAAGAAACCGCTGCGGGCCAGGGCTTCCTCTTCGGGCGTGAAGTGGGGGTCTTCGAGCTCCAGTGCCGGGTTGTAGTGGTAGCTCTGCTGCAGAAAGCGCGAGCTCAGCACGGCCTGCTCGGCGGCCTCGACGATCGCCTCGGCCCGATGCCACACCTGGCGCAGCTCTTCGGAGCCGGGCCGGTGCAGGGCCAGTTGCAGCTCGTCGCGCAGGACCCCCAGGTGGGCCGCGTGTTTGAGCACGCCATAGATGCGGCTGATGCGTTCGGTCTCGATCGCTTCCTGCGCCATGGCCTGGGCACGGGCCAGCTCTGAATCAAGGCTGGGCCAGTAACGGGTCGTGTAATGGGCGTGGTCGTCGCGGTGGAACCAGGGTTCGCTGCGGGCAATCGAGGCCGACACGGTGTTGTGCAGTTTCCACACGAACAGCCGCAGGCTGGCTCCGTCGTGGATGACGCTCAGCTTCTGCTCGACCGTCACTTCGATCTGGGGTTGGTCGCTGTCACGGGGGCCCAGCAGCAGGTATTCGATCGGGTAGAGGTGCACCTCCTTGTTGCGCACCACGTAGCGGTTGAGGTGGAAGCGGCAGTACGGGCACGGGTACATCGTGGCCAGGGCCGCAAAGAACTGCTTGAACAGCTCCACCAGCGGGCCCTGCTCGGCTTCGGGCCGGTCGGCGATGAGTTCGGCGCTGGTGTGCAGCAGCCGCCAGGTGGCCGGCCCCAGGTAGTAAGGAAAGCTGAGCCGCATCTCTGAGTCGGCGATGTCACTGCGACCCAGGTAGACATCGAGGAAGGCCACGTATTCGCAGATGTAGCCGTCACCGCGTCCGAACTCTTCGCGCTCGCGGCGTTTCTGCACGCCATTGAGGTAGTGACGGCTCAGGCGCCAGGCGAGGCGCAGCTCCTGCTTGACCCACAGCGGGCACTCCAAAAAGTGTTCACGCAGGGCGGGGGCGTAGCGGTCAAACTCACCGGCATCCCGTGCAGCGACGAACCACGCGTCCAGGTCGGCTTCGGTTTCGGTGTCGAGGGCGGCGATGTCGGCGGCGGTGCGCACCGAGCAGGCCCGCAGCAACTTCGGCATGAAGTCCTCATACCAGTAGCGGGTCGGCATGATCGCGCCGGCATAGCGGGTGTCGCTCTCGTCGACGATCACCCGCTGCCAGGTGTCCAGGTAGGGACGCTGGTTGTCGGCTGCAGCTGCGGGTTGATGGCGGTGGTCGCTCAGCTCGCGGTGGTCGTCGAGATGGCGCAGGCGGTTGAGTTCGTGGTGATGCAGGTCTTCGGCACTCAGTTGCAGGGGGTCATGGCCCTGCAGGCCCGCCACCAGCAGCAGTTCGACCAGGGCTGCGAACAGCTGGTGTTCGTGATCCAGAACCTCCAGTTCGGATTCGATGCGGCCTTCGGCTTCGCGCATGGCATCGCTGAGCTCCAGCGTGGGCCATGACTCCATGCGCTGGTGCAGGTCCGACAGGGCTGTCTGAACCGAGGTGCGCAGGTCTTCGAGCGGTTGGCGGGCGTCGGCATCGACCACCCCCAGAGCGCTGTAGAAGCTGACGGCGGCGTCGACAAAGCGGCCGAAATTCTCGATGGTGTACGGCAGGTCGTAGGCCCGCAGATGGGTTTCGGAGTTGGCCGAATAGCTGGCCCTGAAACTGCGGTAGGCCGCACCCTGCAACAGCCTGAACAGGCCGATCTGCAGTTGCAGGGGCGAGGTGCCACCACTGCTGGGGCTGGTGTTGCCTGCGGCAGGCGGTTGCGCTGCGGTGCCAGCCCGCGGCGCACTGGTGGTGCTGGGGGCTTTGGCAGCGCCCACGCGGTAGCCGGTGTGGGAGGCGTGATAGCTGCGCGGATGCCGGCTGAAGGTCTCGGGCAGAAACGCCAGAAAGTCGTCGCGGCTGATCGCGCCGCCGCCGTCACGGTCGATGGCGACGGCCATCTCATGGGCTTCGGCGGGATCCAGCTCAAAGATCTGCAGCAGGTTCTGCAGCAGCTCAACGCTGACCCCTGTAGGGCTGGCCTGAGCTAGCAGACCGTAGGCCTCGGCGCAGCGCAAGCTCTGATCGCCGGCCAGCGCAGTCAACAGCAGCCTGCCCTGTCCGCTCGACGGCATCGTGCGCAGGTGGAGGCTGTGGATCAGGGTCTCGACCTCGCCGGTGTTGACGCTGACCCCTTCGGCGGCGCAGGCGGCGACCAGGCGGACAGCCAGGTTGTTGAGGCCTGTGTCGTTTTGGCCAGCGATGCGGTTCCAGATCGTCACCAGTTGCTGGCGATCGTGAAGCTGCGCCATGGATCCCTGTCTCTGCTTGGCCTGTCTCTTCTGGAATGTACCGGGGTTTCGCGGTCAAAGGACCGCTCTCCATAGGCTGGTTTCCTCCTTCACGATTGCCATGGGTTCGGCCCCCGGTCCCTCCACTCCCAGCGCCGCCGACCTGGCCCGCTACCTCGAGCAGCGGGGCGAGCTCAGCAAGCCCTGGATGCTGCAGATGCTGCGGTTGACCAAGCTCAAGGAGGCCAAGGACTCGATGGATCCCTGCGAGTACGTGGATCGGCTGGCCGAGGCCCATGCCGATCTCATGCGCCTGGGCGAATTCTGGAAAGGGCGCGAGCAGGAGGTGTTCTCGGGTCGTTACACCCCTCCGTCCCTGATCGAACCCCTGCCGGGCTCGGCCGAGGACCGTTGAACCCGACCGCAGCTGCCGGCGCCAGCTACGGCATGGCGCCGTTGATCCGCCTCACCCTGATCAGCCTCTATCTGGCGCTGGTGCTGCCGCTGCCCGTGCTGGCCCCGTCGAGCCTGGCCCTGGCCCTGTGGCTTGCCCTGCCGTTGGGCCTGGTGCTGGTCATCGCCCTGACCAGCGAGATCGTGCGGCTGGATGCCGACGCGATCAGCGTCGGCTACCCCCGCTGGTGCCACTGGCTATTGCGGCGTGGCTGGAGCCTGCGCCTCGATCAGGTGGGCGGTCTGACGCCTGTGGCGACCAGCCAGGCTGGGCGGGTGTTTTATGTGCGCCAGCGCGGTGCCGGTGCGGCCTTTCTCCTGCCGCAGCGCATCGCCCGTTTCGACGACTTTCTCGAGCGCTTTGGCGCGGCCACCGGCATTGACACCAGTGCCGTAGGGCGCTTGACCCCTGCCTGGACCTATCAACTGCTAGCTGTGCTCAGCGGGCTGATGCTGATCGGTGAACTGGTCGCGCTGCCCCTGCTCCCCAGCTTGTCTTGAGCAGCCCCTCAGGGGCGTCGCAAGCGCACGGTTTCGAGCGACAGGGTGCGGCTGGGGCCATTGGGGCAGCTGCCGATGCGCTCGACCGTGATCAACCCATCCGGGCATTTGTCGAGGCTGCCATAGGCGCTGCTGCGGTCACCCAGGCAATAGCGCTTTTCGTTGATCGCGCTGTAGCTGCGGTTGCGGGTGATGGTGGTCACCGCCACCGCAAGCGTGGCTGTGCCCCGGGCCAGCTCCGTGTTGCTGGCCCGGTTGCGGACCACATAAGCGAAGCTGTTGACCCCTTCGCTCAAGCTCAGAAAGCTGCCGTGATGGCCGCTGCCCAGACCCATGCTGAAGGATTCGGCGCTGGGCCTGCGTTCGTCGTATTCACGGTCGGTGTAGCCCCCGGTGCCGGTGTTGGTGATCACGATGCGCTGGTATGGCGCCGGCGGTACTGAGGTCAAAAAGGACATGCCGTTGATCAGGTCCTGGCCATTGCCGGGGCAATCGCCCACGTAGGTCACCAGCTGGGCTGTGACCTGTTGAACAGGGATCCCATCGCGCAAAAACTGCCCGTTACCAGCCCCAGCCGAAGCCTGGGCAAGCACCATGGCAAGCAGGGTCGGTTCCATCAATCAGGACAGGGGCAGAGCGATCGAAGCCGCGGTGCTTTGGCCGGCCTCGGCATCGTGGCTGGCCTCAGAGGGCAAGGTCTCAAGGCTGAAGCGATAGCCCTGCTGGCGCATGGTCTCGATGCCGCCTCCCTCGCCCAGGCCGGCCTGCTCCAGCTTGCGCCGCAGGGTCAGCACCTGGGTGTCGACGCTGCGGGGACCGCCGCTGAACGGAGGCCAGGCCATGCGCAGCAGCTCCTGCCGGCTGCGCACCACCCCCGGGGGCATCAGCAGGGCGCAGAGCAGGGCGAACTCGCGCGGGCTGAGTTCGACCGGCTGGTCGCGCAGGGTCACCTGACGCAACAGCACATGAACCACCAGGGGCCCCACGCAGACCCGTTCCTGCAGGCCGGTGCGGCTGCGGCGCAGCAGGGTGCGGCAGCGGGCCGCCAGCTCTTCGAGGCCAAAGGGTTTGCGCAGCACGTCGTCGGCGCCGGCATCCAGCAGGGTGACGACCGGTTCGGTCCCCGAGCGGGCCGTCAGCACCATCACAGGGGTGCGCAATTGGGCCGCCAGCCGCAGGGCTGATGTTTCCTCGAGCAGTTCAGCCGCCACCAGCAGGTCGGGCGACTGTTCCTGGCAGACTTCCAGTGCTTCGCGGGCACTGGCGACAGCGGCAGCCAGGTGGCCGTCCTGTCGCAACCGCTGGGCCAGCACCGTGCGCAGGGTGGCGTGGGGGTCGACCACAAGCACCCGTTTGGGCTGGCTGGGATTGGCTGGGTTGGCAGGCGGCTGATCCATGCGTGGGATGAACCGCAAGGTCGTGAGTTGTGACCCAAGCTAACGGGCAAAACTTGCCGCACCGCGTATCAGGCGATGCCTTTCGATCTGGCACGTGGTCCTTTGGCCCCCCATTGGGGCCGCGATCGACCAGAATGACGCCAGGGTTCGACCCCGGCATGACCGCACTGCAGCACCCCGACGCGATCCGCCATTTCCAGTCGTTGTGTGACGCCTGCCAGGAACTGGCCCAGCGCTACCACGGCCCAGCTGAGCTGCGCCTCTATGCCGATGGGTATTTGCATGCCCTGAGGCGCACCGCCGTTCTTGATCCCCTGTCCCAGCGCCGACTCGAAGAGCTGATCGATCGTTGGATTCTGGATCCCTCGAGCTTTGTCGGCCCTGACGGTGATCCGCGCAGTCTGTACGAAACCGGTTACGAAACGGGTCGTTACTGACAGCGCGCTCCTGATGGAGCAGCCCAGGCGGATCTGCCGTTGCAGGGCGCCGGGGCTCAGGAGGCGAGGGCGATCTCCAGCTTTTCGCGCAACTCACCGGAGTTGTACATCTCAATCAGGATGTCGCTGCCACCAAGAAATTCGCCCTTGACATACACCTGGGGAATGGTCGGCCAGTCCGAGAACTCCTTGATGCCCTGGCGGATCTCCATGTCCGACAGCACATCAAAGGTTTCGAAGGGAACCCCGAGGGCATGCAGGATCTGCACAACGTTGTTGGAGAAGCCGCACTGCGGCATCAACTTGTTGCCCTTCATGAACACGACCACCGGGCTGCTGGCGATCAGGCCTTCGATGCGCTGCTGAATCTGGGAGTCCATGGTCTGCAATCGGGGGGAATGGGGGGGTCAGGCCGGCGTGGTCGTCTGCAAGGCCAGGGCGTGGATCGCTTCGCTGGCCAGTTCCTGCCGCAGGGCCCGGTAAACCAACTGGTGCTGCTGAACCCTGCTGCAGCCTGCAAAGGCGCTGGACACCACCTTGACCTGCAGGTGGTCGCCGCCACCGGTGAGGTCCTCGACCTCGACGGTGGCATCGGGCAGCGCAGTCTGAATCGCCTGCTTCACCTGGTCGGGCTGAACCATGCGGCACTGAAGATCAGGGGCGAATCTAAAAGCCGGCGTCCAGCTGTTGCCGCCGCGGCCGTTCAGCTGCCGCTGGCAGGCGCCGTGTAGGGGGTGGCCGCGAAGCCAAGCTCCACGAGCTGTTGGTAGGCCTTGCGGCCGTCTTCATTGGCCGGGGTCATCACCTTGACCACCTCGACCAGCAGGGGAACAGCCACCTCGGGTTGATTCTGGCGACGGAACACGGCGGCCAGGCGCAGGTTGGCCTTGGCCATGGTCTCGAGGGCATCGCGCCCCTTGTTGTCCATTTCGCGGGGGATGCGGGCATCCAGGCCTCGGAAGGAGCCGCTCAGATCGCGATAGAAGCCCAGCAGACGCCGCGTGGCGTCGCGGGCCTGGTCGTACAGACGGCGTGCTTCGTTGAGGTTGCCGCTGGCTGCCGCCGCATCGCCTCGCACCAGCAGGGTGTTGACCGCGCTGAGGCTGAAGGGACTGCCTGTGGTTTCGAGCGCTTTGGTGGGCTCGGCCTGTGCCCAGGCCCCCTGGGGCTGCAGCAGGGTTGCCATGCCACCCGAGAGACTCAGCAGGCCGGCCAGAGCAGTGGCACGAAGTGCAAGAAAGCGGGGCACTGAAACCGGCACAAAAGTGAACAGACTTTAGGTGGCTCCGGCGGCAGGTCCCACCAGCGCCGGTCGCCCGCCGATCGCCGTGCAGGCCCGGCGCTCGGCCCGCTCCATGGCCGCGGCCAGATCGGTGTTGAAGGCCTCGGCGCCGTCACGCCCCGGACCCAGCACCTGCAGGGCGGGGCCAAAACAGACGGCGGCCTGGTCCCGCCAGCGGGCTGGACGGTGGCCGTAAGCCAGGCCGACGGGCACAACGGGCACCCGCACCCCCTGGCTGCTGGCCAGCCGCGCCAGGCGGGCCAGGCCCTGTTGCGGAACGATCGGGGTGTCCTCGTCCCGTTTGATCCGTCCTTCGGGAAAGACCACCAAGGGCTGACCAGCCTTGAGCAGGTCAACGGCGTACCGCAGCGTGGCCAGGGATGGCTGGTTCTGGTTCACCGCAAAGCAGCCCAGCCGCCGCAGGAACCACCCCTGCATCCCCAGCATTTCGTCGCGGGTGACCATGAAGCGGCAGTCGCGGCCGCTCACCCGCCGGCCGGCGGCATGGGGCAGCAGCAGGGCATCCCAACGGGCGCGGTGGGTGGGCGCCAGCAGCACCGGGCCGCTGTGCGGCAGGTTGTGGGCATCCAGCACCGTCACGCCGGCAAAGAAGCCGGGCAGCACCAGATCCTGGGTGAGCACCATGGCCAACGGCGACAGCCAGGGGCTGATGCCGTTGCAGAGCTGCTGCTCCCGCGGCAGCGCGGCCATGGTTCGCCTTCACCAAAACGTGAACTTAAGGGTGATGCCCGCTGCCTTGGCGGTGGCTGGGGCCATCCATAGGATCGCCACATTGGGGGCACTCGCATGGCCAGTCTGGGCGTCAACATCGACCACATCGCCAACGTGCGCCAGGCGCGGCGCACGGTTGAACCGGACCCGGTCACCTACGCCCTGTTGGCCGAACTGGGGGGCGCCGACGGCATCACCGTCCATCTGCGGGAAGACCGGCGCCACATCCAGGACCGCGATGTCGAGCTGTTGCGCCAGACCGTGCGCAGCCGCCTCAACCTGGAGATGGCGGCCACCCCCGAAATGGCGGCGATCGCCCTGGCCATTCGCCCCGACATGGTCACCCTGGTGCCGGAGCGGCGCCAGGAGGTCACCACCGAAGGCGGCCTCGACGTGGCCGCCCAGCTGCCGACCCTCAAGGACCTGGTGGGCCGTCTGCAGGACGCCGGCATCGGCGTCAGCCTGTTCGTCGATGCCGATGCCGCCCAGCTCGAGGCCTGTGCCGCCAGCGGCGGCCGCTGGGTGGAGCTGCACACCGGCGGTTACGCCGAAGCCCCCTGGAGCGACCAGCCCCGCCAGCTGGCACGCCTGACCGAGGGCGCGTTTGTGGCCCGCAGCCTGGGCCTGCGGGTCAATGCCGGCCATGGCCTCACGTATCAGAACGTGGAGCCGGTGGCGGCGATTGAAGGGATGGAGGAGCTCAACATCGGCCATACGATCGTGGCCAGGGCCCTGGCGGTGGGGTTGCAGCAGGCGGTGAGCGAGATGAAGGCGTTGATCCAGAATCCCCGTCGCGATCCCCTGTTCGGCAGCAGCCAGCCATGAGCACCTACCACTTTGTTGCCGCCAGCGAGGCGTTTCTCACTGAGGAGGAGCCGCTTGAGGAGGTGCTGCGCGAGCGGGTGCGCAACTACGGCGAACAGGGCAAGGCGATCGACTTTTGGTTGGTGCGGCGTCCGGCTTTTCTGGCCGCTCCCGAACTCGCCTCTCAAGTGGCCGCCGTGCCCAGGCCGGCAGCCGCTGTGGTCTCGACCGATGAAAAATTCATCACCTTTCTCAAGTTGCGCCTCGAATTTGTGCTTCAGGGCCGTTTTGAAGCCCCCAGCGACACCATTGCCGATGCGTTGGCCAGTGACGATCAGGGGTGATCGTCAGAACAGCCCGAGGAACCGTTTGCGTGGCGGCGTCTGACCCTGGCCGCCGTCCTGCTGGTAGCGGGGCGTGTCGTCGCCGATGGTGAGCAGGGCCTGTTTGTTCTTCCACCAGATCCAGTCGCGGATCGGGGGCGTGTCGGCCAGTTGCCGCCGGCTGAGCCCCAGCCCCAGCTTGGCCGAGGCATCGAGCAGAACATCGAGCATGGCCTCGCCATCGGCGCAGCGGGCCAGGGCCTCGTTTGTGCGTTGGGCCCCGTCAAGGGCCTTGACCAGCAGGGACACCCGTTGGCTGACGGGCAGTTGGCGTGGGTCAGAGGCCGGCTCCGCAGAGCTCATCAGACCGGTGTCGGGGCAAAGACCGTAACCCTGAACACGCCGCACCTGTCGCCCTTGTCACAGTCACAGGGGGGATGACAGGTCAGGGGGAGCGCAGGCAGACTGGCTTCAACGCACCCCTCCGATGACGCCCGTCAGCTCAACCCAGCGCCACTGGGTCATCGGCGATGTGCATGGTTGTGCCCAGTCCCTGGCGGCACTGGTCGACAGGCTGCCCCGCCGCGACAAGCTTGTCCTCTGCGGCGATGTCATCAACCGTGGTCCGCGCATTGCCGAGACCATGGACCTGGCCTGGGAGCTGGTCAGCAGCGGCCGCTGCGTGTGGTTGCAGGGCAACCACGAGGCTGACCTGATCCAGGCCCTGCGCCGTGGCCATTGGCGTGGTCAGGCGTCCCTTGCCGGCTGTGACACCTACCGACAGCTGGGGGATCACCTCTGCCGCGACTGGCTCGAACGGCTCGAGAGCCTGCCCCTGGCCTATTGGGGTGAGGGCTGGGTCGCCACCCATGCCGGTTTTGACCCCTTGAGCTGGCAGCCCCACCTGAGCATCCGCCTGCCGTTTTGGCAGGCCTATGACGGCCGTTTCGGCACCGTGATCATTGGCCACACCCCTGGCCCTGCGGTGCGGCGGCTGCACCACATCGTCATGGTTGACACCGGTGCCTGCTACGGCGGCGAGCTCAGTGCCTACTGCCCCGAGACCGCTGCCGTGCGTCAGGTGCCGGGGCTGCGCCCCTGGACAGCCGGCCTCACGCTGCCCAGTCAGGTGTCCTCGAGCCCCGCCGGCTGAACCCCGTGTTGCCAGACGCCCTGCTTTGTTAACCGTCTATCGGGGCAACCGGGCCGAGCTGCTGGCCGAGCTGCTGGCCACCCAGTTGCGCCTCGAGCCACCGGGCCCGTTTGAGCAGATCGACGTGGTGGTCAACACCTGGCCCACCAGCCGGTGGCTGGGCGAGCAGCTGGCCATCGGTCTTGGCGGCATCGCCGCCAACATCCGATTTCCGTTTCCAGGCGCCAAGCTGCGGCGCCTGGTGGCGGCGCTGCTGGATGAGCAGCCCGATGCCGGCGATCCGTGGCGGGCCAGTGCGTTGGTCTGGCCGGTGCTGGAGCTGTTGCCCGAGCTGGTGGAGCACCCCCAGGCAGCGCCCCTGCGCCAGTGGTTGCAGCAACGGGGCGAGGCCCCCAACCAGCTGGAGCTGGCCCGGTGGCAACTGGGGCGTGCCATGGCTGATGCCTTGGACGACTACGCCCTGTACCGGCCCGATCAGCTTGCCCTCTGGTGGCAGGGCCAGGATCGCCAACGCGACTGGCAGGGCGATTGGCAGCCGTTGCTGCTGAGCCTGTTGCGGCAGCGTCTGGAGGTCGAGCCGTTTGGGCTGCGGGTGCAACGGGCCATCGCCCGCCTGCGCCAGGGGGGCTTGCCGCCCGGGCTGTTGCCCCAGCGCCTGCGCCTGTTCGGCCTGTGTGCCATGGCGCCGGTCCAGGTGCAGCTGCTGCAGGCCCTCAGCGCCCATGTGCCGGTGGATCTCTATCTGCTGACCCCGTGCCGTGACCTGTGGCAGCGCTGCACCGACCGGCGCCGGCAGCTCAGCGATGCGGTGGCCCTGCAGCAGCCCCTTGCCGGCGACTGGTTGCTGGCTGCCCCGGGGCTGGATGCGCGCTTCGGGAGGCTGGGGGCTGAATTTCAGCAGCTGCTCGAGGGCACCGGCGAGACCCAGCTGGGTGTCAGCGCTGAGCATGATCTGTTTTTTGCCGCCGCTGCGGTGCACCGCGCCGCTGGACCGGCCCCCCTGCTGGCCCAGCTGCAGCAGCAGCTGGCCGATCCGGACCAGGCCTCGGTGCTGGAGCGGAGACCCGGCGATGCCTCGCTCGAATTTCATCCCTGCCCGGGGCGGCTGCGGCAGGTCCAGATCGTGCGCGATCGGGTGCTGCAGCTGCTGGCGGCCGACCCCAGCCTCGAGCCTCGGGATGTGCTGGTGATGACACCCCAGGTCGATGCCCTGGCGCCGTTGCTGGCTTCGGTGTTCGGGGATCAGAACGCCACCGGTGTGAGCCTGCCCTGGCGGCTCACCGACCGCAGCCAGCAGAGCGAGGCCGATCTGGGCCGCACCCTGCTGCAGCTGCTGCGGCTGGCCGGTGAGCGGTTCACAGCCTCGGCGCTCGAGCAGTTGCTCGAGCGGCCCTGCCTGGCGCAGGCCTTTGGTCTTGATCGCGGCCAGATCCAGGACCTCAACCATCGGCTGCAGCAGCTCGGGTTTCGCTGGGGGCTCGACGCGCGCGAGCGCGGCGGTTGCGCCAGTGGCAGCCTGGCCTGGGCCTGTGACCGGCTGTTGCTGGGTCTGGTGCTGCCCGCCGAGCCCGGTCTGGCTCCTGGCGATGCAGCCCCCCAGCCGCTCGGGCAGGAGCTCGAGCTGCTGGGCCGTTGGTTGCACCTGCTGGGGCGGCTGCGCCACTGGCTTGGCCAGCTGCGCCGGCCCCGCAGCTGTGCGGCCTGGGCCGAGCTGCTGGGGGCCTTGTTGCGCGATCTGTTTGGCGAGGGGGGGGCTGCCGTCAGCGATCAGGCCTGGGAGCTGCCGCTGCTGCTGGCCGCCATTGACGACTGGCAGCAGGCAGCGGCCGGCTGTGAGCTCGAGCTCACGGCCGCCGTGGTGGCGGCTGTGCTGGACGAGCGCCTGAGCGCCGATTCGGGTCGCTTCGGCCATCGCAGTGGCGCCCTGACCATCAGCGCCCTCGAGCCGATGCGGGCGATCCCGCACCGGGTGATCGTGTTGCTGGGTCTGGATGCGGGTGTCTTCCCGCGGCAGGGCCAGCGCCCCGGTTTTCACCTGCTCGAGCAGCAGCGGCGTCTGGGGGATCCCAACCCCGCCGATCAGGATCGCTACGTGCTGCTCGAGGCCCTGCTCTCGGCGCGCGATCACCTGCTGATCTGCTGGAGCAGCCGCGACGAGCGCACAGGTGAGCCGTTGCCTCCGGCCACCCCGGTGCGCCAATGGCTCGAATGGCTGCAGTCCCAGCTGTCCTGTGGCGGCGTGGGCCTCGTGGCCAGCCATGCGGCCAGCGCCCTGGACCGTTCCAATTTTGAACCGGTGGGCGAGCGGCCGCCCTCCAGCTGCGACCGCCGGCTGCTGCGGGCCCGCCGGCTGCTGGACCAGCCGGAGTCCGTGCCACCCCTTGTGCCCTTGGCCCAGCCCCAGGCTGAACCGGTCGCTGCGCAGGAGTCGCCGCCAGAGCAGCCCTACGAGCACCTGCACGACTGGCTGGTGGCCCCCCAGCGGCAGTGGTTGCAGGGATTGGGGCTGGCCCCGCGTGAGTGGGCCGAGCTGATCGAGGATCTCGATGCGCTGGCCCTGGCCGAACAGCAGCGCGCCGCAATGTTGCGTCAGGCGCTCGAGACCATCGCTGAGCCCGATGCCCCAGATGGCCTAGCCGGTGTCGACCTTGCCGGTGTCGACCTGGCCGAGCCCGACGGCTGGTTGCAGCGCTGGCGGGGCCAGGCCCAGCTGCCGCCCCTGGGCGGTGGCTGGCTCGAGGCTGCCACCCTGGCCCAGCGCTGGCGAACCGTGCAGCAGCAGCTCGCCAACCTCGGGGCGCCGCAGTGGCAGCAGGCCGGCTGGGGTCCCTGGCACCAGCGTCTGTACTGGCGCGGTCAGACCGTGGTGCTCGTGCATCACGCCCGCGATCGCTGCCGCCACCGTCTGGCCCTGTGGCTGCAGCTGCTGCTGGCCGCTGCCGCGGGTCAGCAACCCCAGGGGGCGGTGCTGCTGGCCCGCGGCGCCAAGGGGTTTGGCGTGCAGCTGGCCCTGGCGCCCCCAGCCGAGGCCCTGGCCCAGGCCGAGCTGGGGCGTCTGGCTGCCCTGCAGCAGCAGTGGCACGGGCGTTGCTGGCCGGTGCCCCCCGAAACCGGCTGGGCCCTGGCCACCGCCGGCGAGGCCAAGGCGATCGCCACCTGGGATGGCAGCCCCCAGCAGCCTGGTGAGCGGAGTGAACCGGAACAGGCCTTGTGCTTCGGCCCTGAACTCAGCGGCAGCGAACTGTTGGCCGGTGAGGCCGGCCGCCAGCGCACGGATCTGGCGACCACGTTGCTGGCGCCGCTGCTGGAGCAGGTCCGCTGATGGAGCCGTTCGAGGCCAACAGCTTTGCGTTGACCCCGGGGCTGCGGCTGCTCGAAGCCAGCGCCGGCACCGGCAAGACCTTTGCCCTGGCGCAGCTGGTGTTGCGGCTCCTCTGCGAGACCGGGCTGAGCCTGCGCCAGCTGCTGGTGGTCACCTTCACCGAGGCCGCCGCCGCCGAACTGCGCGACCGCATCGGCCGGCGGCTGCAGCAGGCCCTGGCCTGCCTGGACGATGGGGCGCGACCTGCACCCGATCCAACCCTGGCCGCCTGGCTGGAGCAGGCCAGGCCCCAGGCAGACCGCCTGCGGGCGCCGCTGCTGCTGGCGCTGGAGGAGCTCGACACCGCCGATATCACCACCCTGCACGGCTTTTGCCGGCGCACCCTGCAGCGCCAGGCCCTCGAGGCGGGTCAGCCTCCCGAGCTGCAGTTGGATCCCGATCCGGCCGCTCTGGTGCGCCAGGTCGCGCACGACCACTGGCAGCAGCAGGTGTTGCCGCTGCCCCTGCACCTGCTGGCCGGCGTGCAGCAGCAGCTCAAGGGCCCCGCTGCACTTGAACCGCTGCTGCTGGCCCTGGATGGCGATCCGGCGCTGCGGCTCGATCCCCTGCCGGATGGCCTCCGTGGCGAGGCCCCGCTGCCGTCCCAGCTGCCGGCGCTGTGGGACCAGCGCTGGCAGACCTTCAACCAGCTCTGGTGTGCCCAGGGCCGGGCGCTGGAGGCCGACCTGTGCGCCGCCGCCGCCCAGTGGCGGGCCCAGGGCGCTGCCGCAACCACCCCCTACAGCGCCAAGCCCCGCCGCGACCGCTGCGCCGAGCTCGACACCTGGATCGCTGCCCAGCCCCCCGGCGGCGATCACGCTGCAGTGGTGGCCCAGCCGCTGCTGGCGGACTATTTCCACCCTGGACCCTTCGCCAAGGTGGCCCGCACCTGCGAGGCCAGCGCCGATCCGTCGCTGCCGCAGCGCCCCCTGCTGGAGGCGATCGGCCAGCTTCGCGAGGGCCCCGCCGAGCTGGTGCTGCTGCACGGTTGCCACTGGGGGCTGGCCGAGCTGCAACGGCGGCGGCACCAGGCCGGCCGGCTGGGCTTCGGTCAGCTGCTGGCGGCCCTGGACCCCCAGGACCCTGGACGGGCGGCCCTGCTGCAGAGCGTCGCCAACCGGTATGGCGCCGTCCTGGTGGATGAATTTCAGGACACCGATCCGATCCAGTGGCGCATCTTGCTGTCGGCCTTTGATCCGGCCCGCCATCGGCTGGTGCTGGTCGGCGACCCCAAGCAGGCGATCTACCGCTTCCGCGGTGGAGAGCTGGAGACCTACCGGCGGGCCCGCAGTCAGGCCGAGGCGAGGGGCGGTATCAGCCAGCTGGGGGTCAATTACCGCTCCAGCGCGGCCCTGCTCAGCGGTCTCAATCGGCTGATGGCACCGGGTCTCCGGCGTTCCGACCTGGCAGTGCCGCCGGTGGTGCCCGGCCTGGATCAGCCCCCGCCCGTCGCCCTCCAGCAGACGGCGCCGCTGCAGCTGCTGTGGCTGGGTGGTGCGCGCCCGGCAGGCACCCGCCCCCCGAGCCGGAGCACCCTGGAGCCGCTGGTGGCCGCCCGGGTGGCTGCGCACACCGTTGGTCTGCTGGAGCAGGGTGTGCCCGCCGGCGATGTCTGCCTGCTGGTGGGCACCCATGCCCAGGCCGAGGCGCTGCGCCGGGAGCTGGAGCGCTGTGGAGTCGCCAGCCGTCTGGTCAGCCGCGGCGATGTGTTCGAGAGCCAGGCAGCCGTTGCCCTGCAACGGCTGCTGGATGCCTTGGCTGATCCGGGCCGCAGCGGTCGCCTGCGCCTGCTGGCTGCCTCGCCCCTGCTGGGCTGGAGTGCCCAGCAGCTGGCGGCGGCCACGCCCCAGCAGTGGAGTGCCCTGGCGGGACGGCTGGGCCAGCTCGCCGATCAGTGGACCCGCTTGGGACTGTTGGCGGTGCTGGCGGACCTGCTCGCGGATCGGGGTCTGGCCCGGCTGGCCCTGGGGGGGCGCCTGCTGGCCGATCTGCAGCAGTGCGCGGCCCTGGTGCAGGAGCGCATTCATGCCGATCAGCTCGGTCCGGCGGCCGCGGCCGACTGGTTGCGGCGCCTGCGGCTCGAGCCCGAACGCATGGTGCCCGAGGCCCACCAGCCCCACAGCGATGCGGCCGATGCCGCCGTCGCCGTGGTGACGGTGCACCGCAGCAAGGGCCTGGAGTATCCGGTCGTGATCTGCCCCTATCTGTGGCAGGCACCGGGCCACGAGCGGGGACCGGTGCGCCCAGGGGTGCGCTGGCATCCCCGGGCCGGCGGCGATCCCCATCTCGATCTGCACCTGCATCCCCATTGGGGCCAGGGTCAGCGGGCCCGCCAGCAGCAGCGCCTGGCCGAACTGGCCGAGCGGGAACGGCTGGCCTATGTGGCGCTCACCCGTGCCTGTCAGTTGCTGGTGCTGGTCTGGGGGCCGGCGGCAGGGCAGCAGGGCAACCCCCTTCATCCCTGGCTGTTCGCGGATACGCCTCCACCGGATCCCGACCACGACCCCTATGGCGCGCGCAGCGATGCCGATTGGCTGCAGGGGTTGCAACAGCAGATCACGACCCGTCAGCTGCCGATCAGCCTGGTGCTGCCCGACCCCCAGGGCGCCGCCCCGGACCTGCTGCGGCGCTGGCAGCCCGCCCCGGTTGCCGGCGCCAGGCCCCTGGCCCTGGGCCCGTTGCCCAACCGCCCGCTCGACGGCAGCTGGGGTCGCAACAGCTACACCAGCTGGACCCGCGGCAGCCATGGGGCAGCCCCGGCCGCCCTTGAGGAGGGACGGGAGACCGACGCCCTGGTCAACGAGCCCGACGCGGCACCCGAGCCCGCCACCGACCCTGGGCCCACGGGGGTGGACCGGGACGGACCGTTGGCGGGCTTTCCCAGGGGGGCCCAGGCCGGCGACTGTCTGCATCGCATCCTCGAGCAGCTCGATTACCAGCGGCCGGCCGACCAGCAGGCCGACCTGGTGGCCCGCGAACTGGTGCGCTCGGGCATCGACGACAGCCAACTGGATCTGTTGTTGGCGGGACTGGAGCGGTTGCGGCACACCCCCCTGGGCGGGGCCCTGGGGCGGCTCGTGCTGGCCCAGCTGGTCCAGGGCGAGCGCCTGCACGAGATGGCCTTCGATCTGCCCCTGGGCCAGGTGCGGGCCGCCGACCTGGTCCCGGTGTTCGGCGGGTCCTATGGCGCCAGCCTCGCCCAGTTGCCGATTGCCAGCCGCGGCTTTCTGACCGGTTCGATCGATCTGGTCTTCCGGCATCAGCAGCGCTGGTGGGTGCTCGACTGGAAAAGCAACTGGCTGGGGCAGCGTGATGGCCAGGGGCAGCCACTCCATTGCGGCCCCGCTGACTACACCCCCGCGGCGATGCAGGCCCTGATGGAGGCCAACCACTACCCCCTGCAGGCCCATCTGTATCTGGTGGCCCTGCATCGCTACCTGCGCTGGCGGCTGCCGGGGTATGACCCGGCTCGCCACATGGGTGGCTATGTGTATGTGTTCCTGCGGGGTGTGCCCGGGCCCACCGAGGCCGACCCGGTGCCGGGAGTGTTCTGTGCGCAGCCGCCGTTGCGACGCCTGCTGGACCTCGATCGGGTGCTGGGGGGGCGGGGCTGATGGCCGACCAGCCCCGTTGGTTGACGGCCCTGGTCGCCGGCCTGCAGGAGTGCTTGCCGCGGTTGCACGGCTGTCAGGCCGATCCCCTGGTCGCCGAGCTGATCGGCGCGCTGACCGAGGCCCTGGCCGACGGCCGTCTGGCGATCGCGGTGCCCTCGGCGGCCCATCGCCAGGCCCTGCAGGCCTCGCCGCTGCTGGCCGATGCTGCTGGTCCCCTGGTGCTCGAGGGCGATCAGCTGCAGTGGCGGCTATGGCACCAGCGGCGCCATGCGGTGCTGAACGCGCTGCGTCAGCGGGCCCAGCAGCAGCTGGCCGCCCTGGCCGAACCCGGGGCCGACGAACGCATCCAGGCCCTGGTGGCCGCCCATGGTGACGGTCTTGATGCCCGTCAACGGGCGGCGGTGGCGGCGGTGTTGAGCCGACCGCTGGTGCTGCTCGAAGGCGGCCCCGGCACCGGCAAAACCAGCACCGTCAGCCGCATGTTGGCGGCCGTGCTGGACCAGCAGCCGGGGTGCCGCCTGCAGCTGGCGGCACCCACCGGCAAGGCGGCGGCGCGTCTGCGGGCGTCCCTGGACAACCCCGACTGGCCCTGCAGCACCCTGCACCGCTTGCTGCAGAGCCGGGGTGAGGGCTTCGCCCGCAACCGCCATCACCAGCTGCCCCTGGACCTGCTGGTGATCGATGAGGTCTCGATGGTCGATGTGCCGCTGATGCAGGCCCTGCTCGAGGCCCTGCCGGCGGCGTGTCGTCTGGTGCTGGTGGGTGACAGGGCCCAGCTGCCGCCGGTGGGCCCCGGCTCGGTGCTGCAGGACCTGCAGACCAGCGACCTGCGCACTGCCCTGGGGCCGGGAGCGGTCGAGCTGACGCGGGTTTACCGCAACAACGGCGCCCTGGCCCAGGTGGCGGCGGCGCTGCGTGCGGGGGCCTCGGCCCTGGAGCCGCTGCTCAGCCCGTTGCCGGCCGAGGCCAACCTGCAGTGGTTGCCGCAGGATGCAGCGCGCCTGCCCGAGACCCTGCTGCAACGCCTGCGCCAGCACCAGCAGCGCCTGCAGACCCTGGCCGCCACTGTTGATTCGGCTTCTGCGGCGCCCCTGTTTGCCCAGCTGGAGCGCTTGGTGGTGCTCACCCCCCTGCGGCGGGGGCGCTGGGGAGTCGATGCCATCCATGGCGCCCTGCTGGGCCCTGGGACCCTGAGCAGCCCCCAGCTCTGGCCAGCGGGGACACCGGTGCTGTGCCCCGTCAATCGGGACGACCTGGGCCTGGCCAATGGTGATCTGGGGGTGCTGGTCGAGCAGAACGGCCAACGCCAGCTGCTGTTCGCGCCGGGGGGCAGCGCCGATCTGCTCTGGGTGCACCCTGCCCAGCTGCCTGGGGTGCAGCCTGCCCTGGCCCTGACCGTGCACAAGGCTCAGGGCAGCGAAGCCGACGAGGTCTGGGTGTTGTTGCCGGAGGGCGTCCGCCAGGTTCGGCCGCTGCTCTACACAGCGCTGACCCGGGCCCGCCAGCGGGCCTGGCTGGTCACCGCCCAGCTGCCCACACTGGAGCCACCTGCGGCGCTGCCCCTTGACCCTGCCAGCTGAACCGGGCCGCACGCTGCGCCCCTGGGGGTGGTACGAAACCGTGGCCGAAGGGACGGGTTACCGGGTCAAACGGCTGCTGATCAGCCGGGGTCGGCGCATCAGCCTGCAGCGCCACCACCACCGTTGCGAGCATTGGGTTGTGGTGGCCGGACAGGGGGTGCTGACCCTCGACGACCAGCAGCTGGACCTGGTGCCCGGCAGCCAATGGATGATTCCCATGGGGGCCGTCCATCGCGCAGAAGCCCGGCAGCTGGATCTCGAAATCATCGAAGTGCAACGCGGGGACTGGCTTAGCGAGGACGACATCGAGCGGCTTGCTGATGATTTTGGACGCTGCGCCCAGCAGTGATAAACTTTCACTTCAACCTTTATCAAGGGCAGGGCAGCCGATTCGGACTCCTGCGCAACATCCGTTGCGCGCGTCTGGAGATCCCAGGGGTTGCTGCCGGGCCTGCGTTGAAGGATTCTTCAGGCCCGTTTGACCCTTGACTGATCTGCTTGCTGACGGCGGCTTCGGCTGTTCCGTCGACCTTGAAGTGCGCGTTGACGCCGTTGTTGACCTGTCGGAAGCGGCCGATACCGCCTCTGATGCCATCCCCGAAACGGCGCCGGCCAGCGGCTTTGCCCGCTTTGGTCTGGGCAATGAGCTGCTGAAAGCCCTTGAAGCCATTGGCTATAGCGAGCCATCGCCGATTCAGGCTGCGGCGATCCCTGAGCTGTTGCTGGGGCGTGACCTGGTGGGCCAGGCCCAGACCGGCACCGGCAAGACCGCGGCCTTTGCTCTGCCGATGCTGGCAGCCCTCGACCCTGAGCAACGCAAGCCCCAGGTTCTGGTGCTGGCCCCCACCCGCGAGCTGGCCCTGCAGGTGGCCGAGGCCTTCAACAGCTACTCCAGCCATCTGAGTGGTGTGCGCACCCTGGCCATCTATGGCGGTGCAGATTTCCGCGATCAGATTCACCATCTCAAGCGCGGTGTGCAGATCGTCGTCGGCACCCCCGGTCGGGTGATGGATCACATGCGTCAGGGGACGCTGGATCTGTCGGCACTTCGCACCCTGGTGCTCGATGAGGCCGATGAAATGCTGCGCATGGGCTTCATCGACGACGTCGAATGGGTGCTCGAACAATTGCCCACCCAGCGTCAGGTCGTGCTGTTCTCGGCGACGATGCCGTCCGAGATCCGTCGGATTTCGCAGAAGTATCTGAACAGCCCTGCCGAGATCACGATCCGCCAGAAGGCGGCCGATGCCGGACGCATTCGTCAGCGTTTCCTGACCGTCAACGCTCCCCAGAAGCTGGCGGCCCTCGAGCGGGTGCTCGAGGCCGAGGGTGGTGAGGGCGTGATCATCTTTGCCCGCACCAAGGCGATCACCCTCACCATCGCCGAGTCGCTCGAGCGGCATGGCCATGACGTGGCGGTGCTCAATGGTGATGTACCCCAGGCCCAGCGCGAGCGCACGATCGAGCGGCTGCGCAGCGGTCAGGTCGATGTGCTGGTGGCCACCGATGTGGCAGCCAGGGGTCTCGATGTCGAGCGCATCGGCCTGGTGGTCAACTACGACGTTCCCTTCGACAGCGAGGCCTACGTGCACCGCATCGGTCGCACGGGCCGGGCGGGCCGCAGTGGCGAGGCCATCCTGTTCCTGACCCCACGCGAGCGTCGCTTTCTGCATGGGCTCGAGCGGGCCGTGGGCCGCCCCATCGAAGCGATGGAGGTGCCCAACAACGCCACCATCAACCAGAACCGCCTCGACCGCCTGCGTCAGCGTCTGACCGCGGCCGTGCAGACGCCGGCCACCAATGCCCAGGAGCGGGCGTTGCTCGGAGAAATCGTGCAACGGGTGGCCCAGGAGCTGGATTGCAGCACCGAGGCCCTGGCCCTGGCAGCGCTCGAGCTCGGCCTGGGGGGGCAGCCCTTGCTGCTGCAGGCCGAAGAGACCTTTGCCGTGTCCCGTCAGCCTGTCGCCGGCGGCAGCGATCGTCAGGGTGGCGGTGCGCGCCCGGTGCGCGGTGACCGTGAACGCGCATCCCGCCCCCCCGAGGGCAACATGGAACGGTTCCGCATCGAGCTGGGCTGGCGTGACCGCATCAAGCCGGGCAACATCGTCGGCGCCATTGCCAATGAAACCGGCCTGAACGGCAAGTCCATCGGCCGCATTCAGATCTTTGACACCCACAGCATGGTGGACCTGCCCCAGGGCATGCCTGCCGAGGTGTTCGAGGGCCTGCGTCAGCTGCGCGTGCTGAACAAGCCCCTGCAGATCTCCAGGGTTCAGGCCTGAGCTTCAGGGCTCAGGCGCAGAGCCCGGTTACATCCGGGCTCCCAATGGTCGTCAACTCCACACTGGTGAGTCGCTCAACGGCGGCCACCAGTGCGGCCTGCACGTCGCTGGTCTCGCTGCAGACCAGTGTCTGCAACAGGTCAAAACGGTCCTGGGCGGCGAGTTCGCCGTCCTCGCACCAGGCGAGGCTCCAGGGAACGGGGGCCGGCATCACGAGCGTCTGGATCAGGATTTGCTGACAATGGGACAGTAGCGGGGAGCGCTGCGGTAACCAAAGAATTGCTTCGGTTCTGCTTCACGCTTCTCCACACCCGTCCCCCTTCAGGCGCCGCAGTAGGGTGCACAGGATTCCAACGGCGTACAGGCTCCATCGGCTCAGCCAGCTTTTCACTGGCAATCCTTCGGAACCCGGCAGCACTCGGATCAGTTCCAGGATTTGTTCCAGTCCATTCTCATGACTATTTACGTCGGCAATCTCTCGTTCCAGGCTGAACGTGAGGATCTGCTTGATCTGTTCAGCCAGTACGGCGAAGTCCGTCAGTGCAGCCTTCCCCTTGACCGCGAAACCGGTCGCAAGCGCGGATTCGCCTTTGTCGAGCTTGCCGACGATGCCGCCGAGCAAAAAGCCATCGACGACCTCCAGGACGTCGAGTGGATGGGCCGCATGATCCGCGTCAACAAGGCCACCCCCCGTGAAGGCGGTGGTGGTGGCGGCGGCGGCGGCGGTCGCGGTGGTTACGGCGGCGGCGGCGGTGGCAACCGCGGCGGCGGTGGCGGCTACGGCGGTGGCGGTGGTGGCGGCTACGGCGGCGGTGGCGGTGGCGGCGGCAACCGCTGGTGATGCCTCGGGGGGCTGATCCCCTGGACTTCCACGTCCAGCTCGGGTTCAGCCCCCCTGCCCACCCAATGACCTTCTGCAGCGCGCTGCAGAAGGTCATCAGTAACAACTCTTCCCGGGTCTGGGCTTGGGCCATCGATTCACCGCTGCGGGTTTCGATCGCCTGCTCACCCATGTTCCGCAGGTTGCTTCAGTCGCACAGCAGCGTGACGCGTTCGTCTGCGCTGAGCGATGGTTGGAGGCTGTGGGTGTCGATCAACCAGGCTTGTCGTTGATGCCAACCGTCGCACCCCTGCAACGTCTGCTCCTGAGCCTGCGGCCCCATCGCCGGCCCTTGCAGCTGGCAGCCCTGTGCTCGGTGCTCAACAAGCTGTTTGATCTGGCCCCACCGGTGCTGATCGGTCTGGCGGTCGATGTGGTTGTGCGTCAGGACAACGCCTGGCTTGCCGCGTTTGGGGTGAGCAGCGTGCCCGCGCAACTGGGGGTGCTGGCCGTGCTCTCGTTTGTGATCTGGAGCGCTGAGTCGCTGTTTGAGTACCTCTACGCCCTGCTCTGGCGCAACCTGGCCCAGACCGTGCAGCACGCGTTGCGGCTTGAGGCCTATGGCCATCTGCAGCAGCTGGAGATGGCCTACTTCGAGACCGGCAGCAGCGGCAGGTTGCTGACCATTCTCAACGACGACATCAACCAGCTGGAGCGCTTTCTTGATCACGGTGCCAACGAGATCCTGCAACTGATCACCACCGTCCTGGCTGTCGGCGGGGCGATGGTTGTTCTCTCCCCAACTGTGGCAGGTGTGTCGTTTCTGCCGATCCCGCTCATTCTTTGGGGGTCGCTGCGCTTTCAGAAGCGTTTGGCACCGCGTTACACCGAGGTGCGCGACAAAGCCGGTGACCTGGCCAGCCGTCTGGCCAACAACCTGGGCGGCATGCTCACGATCAAGAGCTACACCGCTGAGGCCTGGGAGCTGGCGCGCCTATCTGATGACAGCGAGGGCTACCGGGTTGCCAACCGGCGTGCCATTCGCCTGTCGGCGGCCTTCATTCCGTTGATTCGCTTCGCGATTCTGTTCGCCTTTCTGGCGATTCTGCTGATCGGCGGTCTTCAGGCCTGGCGTGGAGCGATCGCAGTCGGCACCTATTCGTTTCTGGTGTTCATCACCCAGCGGTTGTTGTGGCCCCTGACCACCCTGGGCCGCACCCTTGACGATTACCAGCGCGCCATGGCCTCCACCAGCCGGGTGCTGGATCTGCTCGACACCCCTGTTGCCCTGCCCGGGGGGTCGACTCCCCTGCCGCTGAGCATGGTGGAAGGGGAGATCGCTTTTGAACAGGTCTGCTTCGGCTACGGCGGCCGCGAGCCCCTGCTGGTGGATTTCAATCTGCATGTGCCCGCCGGGAGCACGATCGGCATCGTCGGCTCGACCGGGTCCGGCAAGAGCACCCTGGTCAAGCTGCTGCTGCGGTTGTATGGCCTGCAGGGGGGCCGCATTCTGCTCGACGGGATCCCGATCGAGCAGCTGCGACTGGACGACCTCCGCAGCGCGATCGGCCTGGTGTCCCAGGAGGTCTTCCTGTTTCACGGCACCGTGGCCGACAACATTGCCTATGGCAGTTTCGGGGCCTCGCGCCAGGCGATTGCCAGGGCAGCGGCCCTGGCCGAAGCCGCCGGCTTCATCGAGGCGCTGCCCCAGGGGTACGACACCCTGGTGGGCGAGCGGGGACAGCGCCTCTCGGGGGGGCAGCGTCAGCGCATCGCCCTGGCCCGGGCGATCCTCAAGGATCCGCCGGTGTTGATCCTCGATGAGGCCACCGCCGCCGTCGACAACGAGACCGAGGCGGCGATCCAGCGCTCGCTGGACCGGCTGACGGCCGACCGCACCACCCTGGTGATCGCCCACCGCCTCTCGACCGTCCGTCATGCCGATCGCATCGTGGTGCTCGAGCAGGGACGCCTGGTCGAAAGCGGCCGCCACGATGAGCTGATGGCCCGCGGCGGCGCCTACGCCAACCTGTGGCGGGTGCAGGTCGGCCTGCGCCCCGATGAGGTGCTCAGCCTGTGAGGCGTCGGGACGCCCCTGCAATAGCTTTTCGGGAATGAAACGTTCTGCGGCTCCAAGCCGCCCTCGATCGACCCGCACGGGACGGCCCCGCAGGCGCAACCGCGTGGGCAAGGTTCTGGTGGCCATGGTGGTCGGCCTCAGCGGCGGGTTGCTGCTGGCGGTGCCCCTCACCCAGCTGCTGAGCACCGGGCGGGTCGAGAACCCGGCGATCACCAATCCCTTTGCCGCCTGGAGCGGCGTGGGCGACCAGGACATCCTGCTCGTGGGCACCGATGTGGGTGGTGGCAACACCGATGTGATTGCCGCCCTGCGGGTCGATGGCGGGGTGACCCGCATCGTGCAGGTGCCGCGTGATTCCTACATCGAGGCTGAAGGGTACGGCCCCAACAAGATCAATGCCCTTTACGCCATCGGGGGCATCGATCTGCTCAAGCGCGAACTGTCGCGCAAGTTGGGCCGTCCGATCACCCACCACGTGATGGTCAACCTGGGGGCGATCCGGCGCATGGCCGATGCCATCGGCGGCATCGAGGTCAATGTGCCCAAGCGCCTGTATTACACCGACCGCAGCCAGGGGCTGTTCATCGACCTGCAGCCCGGCCTGCAGAACCTCAAGGGCCGCGACCTCGAGGGCTTTCTGCGCTTTCGCCATGATGAGTTGGGCGATATTGGCCGGCTCGAGCGGCAGCAGCTGGCCTGGCAGGCCCTGTTCCGCAAGCTGACCCGGCCCGAGCACCTGGTGCGTCTGCCCGCGCTGCTGTCGGCCGCCGGCAACGACCTCAAAACGGATCTGGGCCCGATGGAGCTGGGCGGTTTGATCACGGCCATGGGCACGACCCAGCTCGACACCAAGCGCCTGGCCGGCCGGCCCTTCATGCGCAATGGCATCAGCTATTGGGATGCCGAATGGCCGCAGGCCAGTGGTGGCGCCGTGGACGACGGTGAGGAGCGGTACCGCAACCTCTACTGAACGTGATTGCCGTTGTTGCGTTTGGTCAGGGTGATCAGGGCCAGCACCAGGGCGACGCCGGCCAGCACAGGGGTTGAGGCTGCCACGGTCACCCCCAGCGCGGCCGAGAACCAGATCGAGGCGGCGCTGGTGAGCCCCCGCACCTCCGGTGTGCTGGTATCGCCGCCGCGACCGGGACCCATGATCTCGCCGGCACCCAGAAAGCCCACACCGGTGGCCACCCCCTGGATGGTGCGGCTGCGGGCATCCGGGTGGTCTCCGGCTGCCAGCACCATCAGACAGGCGCTGAGGGCCACCAGGCCATGGACCCGCAGCCGGTTCGGATGCATGGTGCCGCCGTGGTGCGCCCGGTTGAGCCCCACGGCCAGACCGCACAACACGGCCAGACCCATGCGCAGGATGGCGTCGAGATCGCTGTTGATCACCGCGGGCAGCAGGGACATGGGCATCGGCCTAGAGACACCCCCCATGATTGGGGCGCCGCGTCAATCCCGCCATACTTTGACCACGGCAGACCTGGCATCGGCGCCATGAATCCAGAGCTGCTGCGCAAGAGCCTCAAGCTGACTGTGGCGGCTTTCATCACAGCCGCCATCGCCATCTACTTCGAGCGGATCGAATTCGTTTGGTATCCGCTGCTGGCTGTGGTCATCGTGGTCGATGACGATGACGAAAAAACCGTGGCAGCGGCGCGTGGCCGCATTCTGGGCACGATCACCGGGGGCCTGGTGACCTTTCTGGTCCATACGGTTCTGGACGGCTGGATCGGGGTGCTGGTTTCGATCCTGTTGATGGTGCCGGTGCTGCGGATGCTCGGCTGGCAGTCGGGACTGTCCACCGCTGCCCTGGTGAGCATCCTGTTCCTGATGATTCCCAGCCACGCTGCGCTCAACTGGAACTACGTCTTCAACCGAGCCCTCGACACCACGGTGGGTTGTGCCGTTGCCCTCGTGGTGGGCCTGTGGATGTGGCCCCGAAACCGGCTGACGCTCTTGGCCCGCAGCGAAGCCGATCTGCGTGGCCGCTTCGCCGATCAGCTGGGCGCCTACCGGGCTTGGTGCATGGGGCAGGCTGCACGGCCACGCCCGCTGGCCCCGGCTCCGATCACAGCGGCCCTGGAGCGCATGGACAGCTGGCTGCAACTCGAACGTCGGGGCCCGCACCGCCGTCAGCTGCAGCAGCTGCGCTGGCCGCAGCGGCTGCAACTGTGGAGCCGTTGGTACCTGTGCTGGTTGCAGTGGGAGCGGTTGCTGCAGGAGTTGGGCCCCGGTCCCGTGCTGCTGCAGAGCCTGGAGGCCCTGCAGACGCCCCCGCTGCGTGAGCGTGCCCGCTCCGATGCCGCCGCCCTGATCGTGCGCTGGCACCAGCTGGCGTTGCAGTCGGAGTCGCCGCTCGCGGTGCTGGCGGTTGCCGCCGAACTGGAGCCGTTGCTCGCCTATCGCCGCAGCCTGGCGTTGCTGCCACCTCTGCCGTGAGCCCGGCACCGCAAACAAAGTGGCGGTTGTGGAGCCACAGCGAGATTCGCCTGGCCGTCACAGCCGGGCTGGCCCTGGGTTTTACCACTGCGACGGGGCTGCCCTTTGGCTACTACGCCGCGTTGGCGGTGTTGGCGGCCATGGGTCAGACCTATGGCAGCAGTCTTGAGCTGGGTCGCCAACGGGTGCTGGGCACCCTGCTGGGCGCTGCGCTGCTGCTGCTGTTTTGCCGGGGGCTGGCCGGCATCCCGATGCCGCTGGCCATCGCCCTGGCCCTGGGGTTGCTGCGCCTGCTCGGCGGTCTGTTGCGCTTGCAGGTGGGCTACAAGGTCGGCGGCATGGTGCTGGTGATGGGCTGGCTGGTGCACAACACCGAGCTCACCAGCTGGTTGCCGCTGCGTCTGGGCTGGACGGTGTTCGGAATCCTGATCAGCCTCATCTGCCTGCGGCTGTTCTGGCCGTCGTCCGCGGTCCAGGCGGCCTGGCAGGGCTGGTCGGAGCTGTTCGGGCCCTTGGCTGAGGCCCTGGACGAGCCGGCCAGGCCGGCGGCGGCGATTGGCCAGTTGCGCAGGCGTCTGATGGGTCAGCGTGCTGCGCTGGTGGCGATCCGTGATGAGCTGGGCGGGGCTGGCACGCGCCATCCCATGCTGAAGCTGCTGGCAGAGTTTGACGAGACCAGCTCACGTCTGATCAGCCTGTTGCAAGTGCGGCCCTTTTCGCCGGCAGCAGCTCAGTTGCACGCGGCCGAAGCGGCCTTGTTGGCGGCCTTCGGCGAGCGGCTCCGGCTGTGGGTGACGTTGCTGCAGTCCCGCGGGTCCAGGGCTGCGCGGGGCATGCCTGCTGCGCCGCCAACCCCGTTTGTTGCACCCCAGGTGTGGCGCCTGCTGGACCAGCAGCTCAGCTCGGGTCAGCTGTTGCATGCGCCGCTCGATCTGGGTGGGCTGAAACGTGACGCGGCTCGGCTGCAGCTGTGCCGACAGGCGGTGGCGGCGTTCGAGCGGGTCGAGCTGCACTGGCGCCAGGGTCAGGGGATACTGGGCACGCCGGCCTGAGCGAGCTTCCCCGTCCATGACCCTGCGGTGGAGGCGTTGGCGTTGGCGATACCGACCTCAGGTCATCGGTGTGGCTGTGGCCGCGGCCCTGGGATCGATGCCCTGGCCGGCGTTGCTGGCCGCCGATCCGGCCATCCGCCAGCTCGAGCGCAGCTGGAGCCGGCTCGATCAGCAGCTGAAGCTGCTGGATGGGTTGCTGCCGCCCGAGCTCCAGGGCCGGCCGGCTGACAACGACAGCGTGCCGCCGCTGCCCGCCAATCTGCTCAGGGCCAATCAGCCTGCCGGCGCTCAGCTCAAGCCGGGCGATGCGGTGCCGGTGCCCCCCTTGGAGCTCCCCACGGCGGTGCAGCTGCAGGCCGGTGGCGTTCAGGGCCTGAGCCTCGAGCAGGCATTGGCGATCGCCTTTGCCGGCAGCGCCACCCTGCAGGCCGAGCGCGAGCAGGTGGCGGCCTCGCTGGCCGGCCTGCAGGCGGCCCTGGGGAGCTGGTGGCCGCGCATCAGTGCCGTCGCCAGCGGCAGCAGCGGCCAGAGCGGCAGCTGGCTGGGTGCCCCGGTCGGCAATGGAAACCTGGGCTTTGGACCCCAGTTCGCACCCAATGGCCTCGCGACGCCGGGCGGTGGCACCAGCAACGGCGCGTTCTACGTGCCCAGCGGCGGTGGCGCCTACCTCAACGAGTCCCAACTCCAGGGTCAGGCGGGCCTGGAGTTGGACTATGCGCTGCTTGATTTTGCCCGCACCCCCAAGATTCAGGCGGCGCGGGCCCAGCTGCGCCAGGCGCGCAACACCTATGCCGCCAGCCTGCGCAGCCTGCAGCTGCAGGTGAGCGAGGCGTATTACAAACTGCAGCAGGCCGACCAGACGGTGCGCATCCGCGATGCGGCCGTCCGCAACGACCTGCTGATCCTGCGCGACACCCTCGACCTCAAGACCGCCGGTCTGGTCCCCAGGCTCGACGTGCTGCGTCGCCGCGCCATCGAGGCCAGCGACCAGGAACAGTTGATTCAGGCCTTGGCGGATCGGGCCGTGGCGCGGCGTCAGCTGGCCGTGCTGCTCAACCTGCCTCCCGGGCTCACCCCCGAGGCCAGTGATCCGATCGCCGTGCAGCCCCGTTGGCCGCTGGACCTGGAGCGGACGCTGCTGGCCGCCTATGCCGGCAATCCCGAGCTCGAGGCGATTCTGGCCGTGCGCGAGGCGCTGGCCCGCAACCGTGATGCCACCGCCGCCGGCCTGCTGCCGAAGCTGTCGCTGTTTGCCACGGCCGGAGGCAATGCCAGCAACACCAATCAATTTGATGCCACGGTCAGCAACGGCGGCTGCTGCGGCAGCACCCTGGTGCCGGTCCAGAACAGCAACGGCTACAGCTGGTCGGTGGGACTGAGCCTGCGCTGGCTGCTGTTCGATGCGGGCACCACCGCTGCCCAGGCCCGGTCCTACGACCGTCAGGCTGCGGCCGAGGCCCAGACCTATGCCGCCCAGCGCAACACCATTCGCCTGCGGCTCGAGCAATCCTTCTTCAACCACGAGGCCAGCCTGGCCAAGCTGGCGTCGGCGCGGCGGGGTCTGGCGGCAGCCCTGGAGGCCTTCCGCGATGTGCGCCTGCGCTACCTGAGCGGCCTGTCGAGCGAGCTTGATCTCTCCAACACCCAGGAGAAGCTGATCTCAGCCCTGGTGAGCCGCCTCAATGCCACGGTGGGTGTGAACATCACCTACGCCCAGCTGCTGCGCGAGCTGTTGCCGGTGCCGCGGGATCCGGCGGCCCCGTTGCAACCCCAGCTGCAACTGGACAGTGCGGCGCTGGCGACACCCTGAGGCCCGACCCGTTGGTGGCATCTCCAGCCTTGGTCACAACCCTGCGGGCCTCCCTGCGTCTGGCCCTGGCCGCGGCGTTGGCCATCGCGATGGTGGCCTGGAGCGGTCGCGGCGACCGGGTGTTTCTGGCGCTGATCGTTGTGGTGCTGTACGTCACGGACAGCCGTCCCCAGCCCTGGCGCCTGCTGGTGCGTCAGTTTGCCGGTGCCGTGGTGGGCATCCTCACGGCCCTGGTGCTGTTTCAGCTCGCCGATGGCTGGCTGATGCTCAGCGTCGTGCTGCTCCTGGTGGCCTTGCTGATCGAGGCTCTGCAGCTGCAGGCCGGCCGCAGTCTGGCGTTGATGCTGGCCTGGGGCGTGCTGGAGATGGATCTGACCCGGGCGTTCAACATCGCCACCGTGTTTGACCTGGTCCTGGTGTTCGTGATCGGGTTGCTGTCGGCCAGGGTGGCGACGGTTCTGGTCTGGCCCGAGCGGCCCGGCCTGCGCATCCGGATGCTGGATCAGACCATTTACGCCCATCTCCACACGCAGATTGGAGGGATGCGGCACTGGCTGCAGCAGGGCGGCCCCTCGCCCAAGCCCCTGCTGTCGGCAGAGGTGTTGCCTGCTGTCATGGAGCTCGAGCAGTCATCGGCGCGGCAGCTGGGTCTGCTCTGGCGCCTGATCGTGCGCCAGTGGTTGCTGCTGGAGCCCCAGCTGCTCGGTCTGCCGGCTCCCTTGACCCATCCTGCGGGCCTGCTGCTGCTGCAGCGGCTCGAACAGATTGCAGCTGCCCTGTCCGATCCGAATGCTGCCCAGCCGTCTTCAGTGGCGCTGCTTCCAGAGCCCCCTCCCTGGCCCACCGACACCATCTCCCGGCTGATTGCCCTGGCGATCGAGCAGCAGCTCAACACCCTGGATCAGTTGCTGCACAGCCAGGGGTTGCTGCGCCGCAGTGACCGTTGGCAGCGGAGAGCCAGCTGATGGCCTTGTCACCCTCACTGCAGTCCTCGTTGCGCCTTGGCTTGACGGTTGCGGTGGTGCAGGGCTTTGCCACCATCACCGGCCTGCAATACATCACTTACGCCTCTCTGGCGGTGTTGAGTGTCACCGTCAGCACCTATGGCGAGACCTACGAACTGGGCCGCCAGCGTCTCTTCGGCACGCTCGTCGGCGGCTTGGTGGTGCTGGTGGCCTACCCGGCCCTGCAGGGTTTGCCGCTGGTGGTAGGGCTGCCGCTGGCCCTGCTGCTGACCCGCGCCATCGCCGGGGCGCTGCGGCTCTCGGTCGGCTACTCAGTGGGCTGCATGGTGGTGATCACGGGCTGGGTGCTGCACGAGAGCCAGCTCGACAGCTGGATTCCCCTGCGATTGTTCTGGACCCTGTTCGGTGTGCTGGCGACGCTGTGGTCGTTGCGCCTGTTCTGGCCGGCCTTGGCACGCCAGCGGCAACGGCAGGCTCTGGTGGACCTGATCGGGCAGCTGCAGCAGGCCTGGGAGTGCCATCGGCTGCACCATGACCAACCGCTGGCGCCCCTGCGCCGTGCCCTGCTGGACGTGCGCACCCAGCGCACCGCGGCCTTGCGCGAGCTGGGCAGTGCCGCCCAGCGCCATCCCCTGGCGCAGGTGTGGCAGAGCCTCGATACGGTGCTTGAAGACCAGATCCTGATCCTTGGAGAAGCCCAGCGGCTGGCCCTACCCCCCTGGCAGGAACCCGCGTTTACCAGCCTGGGCCACCACCTGTCGGAGCGTCTGGTGGAGGTTCAGGGCCGTCTTCAGACCTGGCAGGCGCTGTTGCAGGCCCAGATGTTGCCCCCGGCCCCCCAGCCGCGTTGGCAACCGGTTGATGTTGTCAGGCTTGTCGATGATCAGGCCATCGAGCAGGCCCTGGCCCGTCTGCCGGAGGAGACAGGCAGACAGCTGGCCACGCGCCTGATGTTGCTGAACCGCCTCGAGCAAGGACTGCGCAGTGCCGAAGACCAGTGGCGTGCGGCCCTGCGGTCCGGTCGCGATGGCTGAGGTGGGATTCAGCCTGGCCGTGATGACAGCCAGCGTTCGACCCGATAGCCCAGGATCACCAACAGCACCACCAGCCAGAACCACAGCTCTGGTGGGTTGGCGTTGAACAGAATGATCAGCAACACACCCTCGCTGATCAACCAGGGCAACTCCTGGCGCAGCAGCGCATTGCGGATCGGAGGCAGGCGTTTCATGGGGTGTCGTCCGGCGGTCAGGGGGGGGTGCCTGGCTGACGCAGGAAGGGGCGATCCCAGAGGCGGTCGATGCGCAGCGAGCGGTAGCCACCGGTGAGCGAACGCAGACCCGGGATCACGTAGGTGATCGGGGTGCGCCATTCGATGTAGGCATGCGTGCTCACGGTCAGGCCATCGCGCACCGGAAACACACCGCTGCCGCCCGATAGTGTCCAGCGATAGCCATCGCTGCTCTGCAGGTTGCGCGCCAGCTCGATTTCGGCGCGCATCACGGGGCCGTTTTTGGTCAGTTCACTGGCCAGCTGCGGGTTGCCGACCGTGGTCGAGATGTCGTCGGCTGTGGCCGGCAGGGTTAGCACCTGGTTGATGCGTCCGACGATGCCGCCGAAGCGCCCCCGCTGGTTCCATTGGGGCACCACCTCCACCTCCAGTCCCGGCGGCAGCCGCCTGGCATCCGCCGGCGCAAAGTAGGCCACAGCTTTGAGCGGTTGGTCACCCGGCTGGGGGCGTTCCGGCCGGCCGATCGTCCCCAGGCGCTGGCCTGTGCTCACCGTCTGCCCAGGGATCACCTGCAGATCCAGGACGGTGCCGTCACGTTCGGCGGTGACATTGCCGTTGTAGGCGATCTGGGCTTCGGTGACCTTGATCTGGCGCTTGAGATCATCGATCTGGTAGCGCCTTTGCAGCGCCTGGGTCTCGATGGTGAGCTTGACCTGCTGGTAGTTGGTCAGCAGATTTTTCTCCTGGGTCTTGGTGTCATCCAGGGACACGCTGGTGCTGGTCAGGTTCTGCTGGGTGGCGACGACGCTGCTCGACAGGGGCGCCACCACCTCGCGCTTGGCCAGCCAGTCGAGGTTGCGCAGCTTGCTGGCGTAGGTGCTCTGCAAGCTCTGATAGCGGCGTGCATCGTCGCGCAGCTTGGCCAGCGCCGTGTCGATGGCCGTCTTTTCGGTGCTCAGGCGCAGGTTGTCGCGCAGGTCCAGCTCGCGGTTGTGGCGCTCGAGCTGGGCCAGGTTGCCGCGCTGCTGGGCCAGTTGCTTCTCCAGCACCGGCAGGTAGAGGCCCATCAGCACCTGCCCCTGCCGCACCCGATCGCCCGTGCGCACCGCGATCGTTTTGACCTGGCCGCCCGAACGGGCATTGAGCACGCCCGCATTGTTGGGGTAGATCAGGACCCCCATGCCGGTGACCTCGGTGGGCACAGGCCACAGCAACGCCCAGACGACGATGGCGCCACCCATGCCCGCCAGGCACACACCCACCTGGTCGTGATCGCTGAGCCCATGCCAGCGCTGCAGCAGGCGGGCCATGCCGGTGGGCTGCGGTGGACTAGGGCTTGCGGTCATGGTGCATAGTTTGCCGCAAGTTGCTTGGCCAGGGCTCGCGCCGCGTCGGGCACCTGGGCAAAG
This sequence comes from uncultured Klebsiella sp., assembly GCA_964546045.1. Classification (GTDB taxonomy): domain Bacteria; phylum Cyanobacteriota; class Cyanobacteriia; order PCC-6307; family Cyanobiaceae; genus RGUW01. The sequence goes on from CAZJIF010000005.1 coordinate 37,246, forward strand.
GCACCGCTGAAGCCGGCCAGCACCCATTGGTCAGGTCCGCATTGGCCTGCCAGGGGCCTGCCATCGGTGCAAAAGCTGACCGCACACTGGCGGTACTGCCCGGGGGCGGTGGCCAGCTCGGGCCATCGGGCGGCCAGGGCGCTGCGCAGGTGTTGTTCCATCACTGCCGCATCGGGACCTGGGCCCGCCTCGAGTCCCGGCCGGATCAGGCTGATCTGGCCGGCCAGCAAGCGATCGCCGCACGGCACCAGGCCAGCATCGACCACCCAGGCCTGCTGCTGCAGCTGCGGGGCGCGGCGTTCGAGCGCCAGGCGCCCAAAGCGCTGGGGGAGCTGCGCCAGTCCCTGGCGCCAACCCAACCAGGCGCCGGCAGGGCCGGGCTCCAGTTCCAGGATCCCCGCCCAGCTCACCCGCAGACGCGCGTCCAGGTGGGGGGCCAGAGCGCGGCAGCCGGCGCCACAGGCCAGCACCACCGGCGTCTGGGGCGCTGCGGATGGCTGGGCTGGGCGGCGCTCCACCCCCAGCCCCTGCAGGATCGGCTGCAACGCCGCGGCAAAGCGTTGCCCGTCAACCTGCAGCGCTGGCAGCGGCAGCCTGCGGGGCCCCAGCTGCAGCCAGCGCTGCCGCAGGCCGAGATCACCATGGCGCTGCTGCAGCCGGCGCCAGGCCCGGCCGGCGCTCCAGGGCAGCAGGCCGTAGCTCAGGCCGGTGGCACTGGCTGCGGTGCCCGCTTCGATCAAGCTGACGGCCAGGCCCCGGTCCGCCAGCTCCAGGGCCAGCAGGCTGCCGGCCAGGCCGGCCCCGACGACCGTGATCAAACCAGCAAGGTGAACGAGCGGATCACCTGCTCGAACAGACCCTTGACCTTGGACCAGCGCACCTCGTTGGTGCTGGCGGCCAGGGTGTAGAGCCTGCCCCGGTCGACCACCACAGTCGCCAGCTCGTGGCGGTCGCGATCGGCCAGGTGAACGCTGTATTCCAGGTCATAGAAGGTGCGGCCGCCCTCTTCGCGCTCGCGGGCCTCGACCAGGGTGGCGTCACGGCCGCTGCCCTCGGGGGCAATGGCGGTGCGCCGCAGCCTTTCGCCGACGGCCACGGCGCTGCCCAGTTGGCTCAGGTCGTCGTCGGCATCGACCTGGGAAATCACCAGGCTGAGGGTCTCATCGCTGTTGATCAGGTCGTGAAACACCACCTGGGGGCCGCCGCTCACCTGCACCCGGGTCCACCCGGTGGGATAGAGAAAGGCGTAGCGCCCATCGGGGCTCTGGAAGCTGTTGAGACCCGCGGCGGCGGCGCTGCAACTGGTCAGCAGAACCGCCCCCAGCAGGGCGACCAGCGCTGTGCGCAGGCCCGTGCGCCAAGGCAGCGGACGGTTCAGGGCGTCAGACAGTCCCATCGGGGCAAGGGGGAGGGCCGGCCCCATTCTGGACTCCATGGTCTTTCTTCTTAGATTCGGCCCACTTGCGGCGGAATCCTGAGCGGCTTCACGCGCCCGTTGGCCCGGTTGATCGACCAGTTCGAGCGGCTGCCGGGCATTGGTCCGCGCACCGCCCAGCGCCTGGCCCTGCACCTGCTGCGCCAGCCGGAAGAGCAGATTCGCGCCTTTGCCGATGCCCTGCTGGCGGCCCGCAGCCAGGTGGGTCAGTGCCGCTGCTGCTTTCACCTGTCGGCCGAGCCGCTGTGCGAGATCTGCCGCAACCCCGAGCGCCGCAACGGCCAGCTGTGCGTCGTGGCCGACTCGCGCGATCTGCTGGCATTGGAGCGCACCCGTGAGTTTCAAGGCCGCTATCACGTCCTGGGCGGACTGATCTCACCAATGGATGGCATCGGCCCCGAGGCCCTGCACATCCAGCCGTTGGTGCGGCGCGTGGCCGCGGCGGGCACCGACGGGGTCAGCGACGGGGTCAGCGACGAGGCCGGTGACCCGCCGATCAGCGAGGTGATCCTGGCGCTCACCCCCAGCGTCGAGGGTGACACCACCAGCCTCTACCTGGCGCGGTTGCTCAAACCGTTTACGACGGTGAGCCGCATCGCCTATGGCCTGCCGATGGGCAGTGAGCTCGAATACGCCGATGAGGTGACCCTGGCCCGGGCCTTCGAGGGCCGCCGGGCGGTGGAGTGATGGCACAAACCACGCGCTACAGCACGATCGCGCCGGCCGAACGGCTCCCCAGCTGGATTCGTTCGCCGGTGGGCAATGCCAGCGAGCTGGCGCGGGTGCAGGGTGTGGTGAAGCAGCAACGCCTGCACACCATCTGCGAGGAGGGGCGCTGCCCCAACCGGGCCGAGTGCTACGCCGCCGGCACGGCCACCTTTCTGCTGGGAGGGTCGGTCTGCACCCGCAGTTGCGCCTTCTGCCAGGTTGACAAGGGCCAGGCTCCTGACCCCCTCGATGGCGCCGAAGCCGAGCGGGTGTCTGAGGCCGTTGCCACCCTGGGATTGTCCTATGTGGTGCTGACGGCCGTGGCTCGCGACGATCTCGCGGACCATGGGGCCGCGCTGTTCACCGCTGCCATGGCGGCGATCAGGCGCCGCACCCCCGGTGTCGCCATCGAGGTGCTGACCCCTGATTTTTGGGGTGGTCAGCGCGACGAAGCCGCCGCGATCGCCGCCCAGCGCCACCGTTTGGCAGCCGTGTTGGCGGCCGAACCGGTCTGCTTCAACCACAACCTCGAAACCGTCGAGCGGTTGCAGGGCGAGGTGCGTCGCGGTGCCACCTACCGCCGCTCGCTGGGCCTGCTGGCCGCAGCCCGCGAGCTGGCACCCCACATCCCCACCAAGAGCGGGCTGATGCTGGGCCTGGGCGAAACCCGTGACGAAGTGATTGCGGCGCTGCATGACCTGCGCGAGGCCGGTTGCCAGCGGCTCACGCTGGGCCAGTACCTGCGCCCGTCCCTGGCCCACATCCCGGTAGCCCGTTACTGGACCCCCGAGGAATTCGATGGACTGGGTGCCATCGCCCGCGAGCTTGGCTTTGCCCAGGTGCGCAGTGGCCCGCTGGTGCGCAGCAGTTATCACGCCGG
>CAZJIF010000006.1:0-1574 GCA_964546045.1 uncultured Klebsiella sp.
TCGTCCATCCAGACCAGGTCTACGGTGTCGGCCTGCCACTTCGTTCGCCCCTGGTCGTAGGAGTTGAACTGAATGACGGAGTCCTCGCCGCATTCGTGCCGCACGACGATCGAGCTCACCGCATCGGGCACGCCCTGCTTCATGCTGGTGTCGCGCAGTGCGTCGTGCGGAATGGCTCCCGTGCCCCACTCTTCCCGGATTTCCGGTGGTCCGAGCAGAAGACGCTGCACGCCCTTGCGAGTCAGTTCGGCTGACTCAGAGCCGCACATGGCTCGGATGGCATACGGGAACCGTCGGCCGGTCCACCAGCTTGGATAACGGCCTGTCAGGTGCATTGCGACTTCAAATGCGCCGGCCCAGGTCTTACCTAACTGATTGCCTGCCATGAAAAGCCGCTCGCGAAACTCTGAACCGCCTGCGTGAAACTCCCGCTGTTTGGCGTAGGGCCGGTAGGCGGCCAGGCGATTACGTCGCGCCCGGGTGTCTTTGAGCTTGAGTAGCTCGTAGAGCTCGCGCTTCTCCTCGTCGCTGAGCGTCGATAGGTCCAGCTTCGTGAGGTCGAGCAGATCGTTCACCAGCCCGCTCCAAAATTAAGGCCCCCTATGGGAACCCACAGGTGCGGGGGGCCCCAACTCGATTCCGGGGTGTGTGGGGGGTCCCGAAAAAACCCTGCCGAAATTGCCAGGTTTGCCGCCGAAAAATTTTGCAGCGTCACGCCTTGGCTGCCTTGGCGATCAGGGCGCCGAGGCGCTGGTCCAGCTGCTCGGAGCTGAGCTCGAGGTTGCCGTTGAGCTTGACCTCCACGGCCTTGAGCTTGGGCTGGGTGAACTCGAGCAGGCTGTTGAGCGTGCGCAGCCGGACCTCGGGATCGACCAGGTGCTCCATGACTGGCAGGCCAGTGACCGGGTCGATCACCTCGTTGCCGTTGTCGTCGAGCAGCGGGCGGCCGCGGAGCACGCGGGCGATCTCGGTGGCTGGGTCCAGGCCCTCGTCGATCAGGGCCTCGGCCACAGCCTTGAGGTTGAGGCGCGTCTTGCTGGGGCTAGACACCTGCACCGCGTGCGTCCGCCCTGTGCGCGGCCCGGCGCACTCGAGATCTTCTGCGCTGGCAAGCCGCGGCGGCGCTCCGGCGAGTTCTGCCAGGCGCTGCGCCTTAGTGCTGTCCACGGCTAGATCTTCCCCGGAATGATTCCACCGGCGAAACCCTGGGGCGCCTTGCCGGCCTTGCTGCCCGGCTTGCCCTGGCTCGCGCTGGGCGCGTTGGTGCCAGGCATGGGCACGGAGACCTTGGCAGGCAGCTCGCCCTTGCCCTGGTTCTGGTTGCCGCCGCCGCCAATAGCGGCGCCGCTCTTGAGTTGTTCGCCGACAGCGCGGCTGGCGTTGCGGCTCGATTGCGTTGAGTAATCCTGCATTTTTAGTACCCCTTCACGGTTGAAAAAATAGTTTGTGTGCCTGATCAAGGCACCGAATTGCACAGCAAGAATTCAGTTTTTATGCGGGTCTCAGAGGAGTTATCTGGCCCCGTGTGCAATGTTTTGTGCTTTTCAGGCCAGGACGTTGGGCTGAGCCGGCCG
>CAZJIF010000006.1:1674-39309 GCA_964546045.1 uncultured Klebsiella sp.
CCATCTCGCCCTCTTCGGCCATGCCTGCGTCTTCGCCGGCGTCCATCAACAGCTCTTGCACGGCGCCTGCGGCCTCTTCGACCGAGTCGAAATCCATCTGCTCAGGCGATTCGCCCGGGCTCTCTGCCATGACGGTAACGCGCCCGTCGTCCTGCACTTCAATCGTGATGCGCTCCATCAGCGGCTCCCAGAAAAGAAAAAAGCCGCGTTGAGCGGCTTGTTTTAAGGCGGATTGATCCGCCACGAGACTATCGCAGCGCTAGTTCAAGGTCAAGCGCAAATGTACAGACTAAAAAATCCCTCACAAATCCAATAAAAACCCTACGAGTTGTGGGTAAATAATTTTTCCCGTTTAAACGGCTTGTGCAAGCCAAAAGCTCTGCTTACAAAGGCACGAAACTATACAAAACCGCCCTTTTATGTACAGCGATACTTGACAAGAACTATCACCGTGATTGTAAGATTCGCTTACGGTGTTTACGGCGACCGGAACAGCCAGACTAACTTAGCAAGGGAAACTAACTATGTCACACGAACTTACAACACACGCCGACGGCCGCGTCGAATTTGCATACCTCGCCAGCGATGGCACCCCCTGGCACGGCCTGGGCAAACCCATGGGCGACAACGCAACGATCGACCAGTGGCGCGTTGACGCCGGCATGGATTGGAAGATTCAGCGCTCGAAGGTCCGCTACGCAACCGCGCCTGGCGCGAACTTCATCGAGATGCCCGAGCAGCACGTGCTCTTCCGCTCGGATAACAAGGCCCCGCTCGGCGTCGTGTCCAGCAAATACCAGGTCGTGCAGCCCGCAGACGTCCTCGAGTTCTTCCGCGACATCATCAAAGTCGGCGGCCTGGACCTCAGCGCGGCCGGCACGATCTACGGCGGCAAGCGCTTCTGGGCCACAGCCAAGATCGGCGAGATGGCTCTGACCAACCGCGACGAGGTTGGCGGCTACCTGCTGCTCTCGACCAGCGCAGACGGCTCGCTGGCCACCGAGGCCCGCCGCACCACCGTGCGCGTGGTCTGCAAGAACACCCTGGCCATGGCCCTGTCCGATGCGCCCGAGGCCGTAAAGATCACCCACCGCTCGGTCTTCGACTCCGACGCCGTGAAGAACTTCATGGGCCTGAACGAGACCGCGTTCTCCGCGTTCAAGCAGGCGGCCGAAACCCTGGCCAACCGCGCCCTGCACGAGTCTGAGGCGGCCGAGTTTGTGGCCAAGCTCTTCGGCAACGGCGAGAAGGTCCAGGAATCGGCCGGCTACCGCAAGGTGCTCGAGCTCTTCAACGGGGACGGCATGGGCGCCATGAACGACGGCGTCTTTGGCACCCGCTGGGGCCTGCTCAACGCCGTGACGGAATACGCCGACCACCACGTGCGTGCTCGCAACGACGAGAACCGCTTCGTATCGGCCCAGTGGGGCCAGGGGGCCAACCTCAAGCGCCAGGCCCTCGACCTGCTGCTCGCGGCTTAAACCTCTTAAACCTGACCGGGGGCTTCGGCCCCCATGGAGAGACTCAAATGGAAACCAAATCAACTCCCGTGTTCTTCAGCCTCGACAGCATCCATGCCAGCCAACACCGGGATGACGCCGTCGTACCTTCGGCTCACTGGCTCGACGCCATCGAAGCCGCCAAGGCCTTCTCCCGGGCCACCCCTCGGCACCATTTCGGGTGGATCGAATACTCGGAAACCGCCCTCGTGGGCCGGTGGGGCGCCAGGCCGCGCGTGCGTAAATTCGTCGTCGAATGCGCGGTCTACCGGAGGGGCCGCTATCAGGGCCGCCGACCAGTCGGCACCTATAGCACCCTGGCCAAGGCCGCCGCGGCAGCCCGCCGGTACATCGCCCAGGCCGAAGCCGGGAACGATGCCCGCCCAGTGCGCGCAGCGGCTTAGGGGGCAGACCATGAAATTTTTCACCCTCAACCTCGTGGCCGGCCTGGTAGGCGCACTGCTCGCAATGGTCTACCTGATCGGCGCCGGCGACATTCAGTTCTGAGACGCCGCCATGACCCCGCTCAACTTCGACGACTTCCTGAACCTGGGCTTCAGCGACAACCTGCGCCACGTCCTGCGCGTGACTGCCGACCGCGATAACGTCATGGCGCTTAGCGCCCACGACAAAAACGGCAAGCTCTCCGCTCAGGCGTGGGAGTCGCTGCCGGAAACCTGGCCAGATGGCACGCTGGGTATTTGGCTCAAAGAGTGCAAACCGAAACGGTCCCGCACCATGCAGGCCGTCGACCTCGTGCTAAACGAGGGCCTGTCGGTCTACGCCGCGGCCAAGGCCGTGAACGTGCATCAGTCGGCTGTCCACCGGGCCATCCAACGCCGCAGTGACAAAAACCTGTGCCCCTGCTGCCGTCAGGTGATACGCGACGGTTTCGATCTCAAAATTCCAGATCAGAGTTCAGCTTCTTCATAATCGCCGCAGCCACTTCGCGCTCCATCCGGGCGATCGTTTCTTGCAACCACAGCGCCGGCTCATCTGCTCTCTGCAGCTTGAGCCGGCCGCTTCCTTCACAAACCCCGCAAGCCTCATCACTCAGCACAGGCACGCCTGGCAGCGCTTTAAACCCCAGGCCATTGCAGCTGTGGCAGACGTCATCCAGCCAATGCCGCACCACCGTGGCAACCGTGCTCACCATGTCGCCCTCGTCGGCCCATCGTCTCTCCATCATCTGAGTCAGGCCGTCCAGCACTGCCCGAAACTCTCTCGTATCAGCCGCGTACTTCAACCGCCACAGCGATACGCCCAACGGGAACTTCGCACCCACCATGCCACAGGCCCGGACGACGTCAATATCGCCAACATCCTCGACCGAGACCTCGCCCAAGTCTTTCGAGCTCTGCGCGCTCGAGATCCGCTCTTTCACAGTCATGCCTGCGCCCTTTCCATGTGCCTGAAGAATTCCTCCTGCTCAGCCTCCTTCTCGCCCAGCCTCTGCAAGATCCGCTCGTCCACTACCCCGTTGCCCGCCACGATCCGGTACACCCGCACCGTCTCCTTCTGCCCGCTGCGCACCACGCGCTTGTTCGCCTGGTCGTAAAGCTCAAACGAGGCCGGCACCGCGAACCAGACGATCGCTGAGTACCAGTTCTGCAAGCCATCGATGCCGTGGCCGGCCGATGCCGGGTGCAGTAGCGCCAGCTCCACCTCACCCCGCAGCGCTGCAGCCAGACCCTCTTCGGTCGTGATATCTACCGCGTGCGAAAACCTGCGCAGCAGCCGCTCCCGGTCATGCGTGTACCAAAAGCAGACAATCGCCGGCCCATCAATCTCCTCAAGAATCTCTTCAAGCTCGTCGAGTTTCTCGTCATGCATCTCCACGGCCGCACCGAAGTCGTCAAAGACCGCCCCCTGGCAGATCTGATGCAGCTTGCCCGCCACCGTTGCCGCGCTCGGCGCCGTGAGCTCCAGGTCGTCGAGGTCCAGCACTTGATTGCGAAGTAAATCCTGGCAGGCCTGCTCGACAGAAGCCGGCAGCCTGACGTACCGGTCAATCACCACCGACTGCAGCCCCAGGTCGGGGGCGACCGCAAAGTACAGATCCTCGATGCACCCGTACAGCGCCTGCTCCATGCCCGCCCGCAACTTCCACGAGTACACCTGGCCCGTGTGCCGATTGCTCTTGTTCGGCTCGAGGTATGCCGCCCGATACTCAGTCAACGTCCGCCCCAGCCTCTGCCCCTGGTCCAACAGAAACACAGGCGCATACAACTCGTGCGCCGTCCCAGGTCTGGGAGACCCACTCATCAACAGAATCCTTGCTTGCGTCTTGGCGCTGATAGCGTTCATGGCCTTCCAGCCAACGCTGCCCTGCCTGCCCCCGTTCCTCAGCCTCGAGGCCTCATCGAAAACAACCAGATCGAAGGGCCAGTCCTTCGCCTTGATCGCCTTCACGAGCTCTGGGAAAAACTCAAAGCTCGCCACCAGCACGTCGTAATCCGCCGTCAGCGCCTCTGCCCTCTCCTGCTTCGGGCCGATATACAGACTGAACCGCAGCAGCCCGCCAAAGGCCCATTTCCGCGCCTCTCGTGGCCATTGCGCAACCACCCTCTTTGGCGCCACAACCAACACCTTGCGCGCAGCGAATTGATCAAACAACAGCTCGCCCATGTACGCCAACGCGACTGCGGTCTTGCCCGCCCCTGCTTTCGCCGCCAGGTACCCACGCGGCGTTGCCCTGCAGAACTCCAGGGCCTGCGTCTGGTAGGGCCGAAAGTCGGCGAGCCTCTTCACTTGAGTGCCTCTTCGACCTGGGCTTTGCTATCCACAACCCGGACCTCAAAACCCAGTGCCTGTATCCAGCCCGACACTCGGTCCTGCAGCGGCCGGGTTCTCTTGCCTTTGTCTTTGAGCTCCAAGAGCTTCACGTACCGATTCACGATCGGCCTGTGCTCCGGTGGAACCGGCAGCAACACCAGCCGGTCCATGACCCCTGCAGTGCCGGGGCTGGTCCACTTAAACGCCCTGCCCCCTTTTGCCTCCACCCGGCGGACCAGGTGCTGCTCAACCTGCGCCTCGCTCACTTTCGCACCCCTGGGCTGCACCCCTGGGCCAGGGCATTAGTTAGGGCATCGCCCAGGGCAATAAGGCATTCAGGGTAGTTCACTTCTATACCTTTAACTGAGTAAAGGTGTGTATTCCCTTCTCTGCCTCTTCCTACTACCTTCTTCTCACCCAACTTTTTCCCCTTAATGTATTAACAATCAATTACCCTTATTACCCTGGTAGTAGTTCTAGAAGAAGAATCAGGAACTTAGGTCAGGGCAATTGCTCAGGGCAATACACCCGCACCTAATGCCCTACTACCCTAGAAAATCGCTTTCCGCGGCTGGAACCGCAAAAAGCACTCGTCCGTTACTTTTTCTGCGCTGACCGCCGTTCAATTTCCGAATTACCCTGCTGGCAATAATTGCTGCCCCTCGGCTGGGATCTTTGACGCCGATTCGCGTCAAAGCATCGGTCGCAGTCACCCAATCCCAGGTCTCCACCGGGGGCCCCCACGAGAACCCCGAAGCGATTCGCTCCTCCAGCGGGTCGACCGCGGTGAAGTCTTCGTTGTGTTCGTTGAGCTCTGCGACCTCTGCCTGGGACAGATACCACCGCTCACCGCTGCGCCACAGGTGCAGCACCTCGGCCCACAGCTGCTGCATGTCTATTTCATGGGTCAGGTCAAAGCTCTCGACCAAGATTGACCAGAAGCGCCGGTTGCCTGTCGGGTCGTGCAGGTAGATCTCGTCATTGACGCTGGCCCCGAAGGTCGTGCGCCTGCCGAACTGAGATTCGGTGGCCGCGTAAGGCCGGCGTATCTTGTCCATCGGCTGGGTGATGAAAGACTTCAGCGCGCTGATGTCTGATCTCCGCATCGTCGCGTCGACTTCGCCCAATTCCACGATCCAGTGCGACACGCCAACGAATATCGAGTCCTTGCTCTTCAGGTCCAGGGTCAAGCCCGTGTAGATTGCGTCGAGCTCAGGCGGCGCCAGCCGCTGGAACCATGTCGTCTTGCCGATGTTCTGCGGGCCAACGAAAGTCAGAATCCCTTGGTTCGCAACGCCGTCGGGCGATGCAGCTGCAGCCACCGCCTGTACCAGCCACTTGCGCATGAGCTTGTCTTTTAGCGCGGACTCTGACCGCACAGTGTCGAAGAACTCCTGCAGCCGCGAGGTTCCGTCCCACGGAACAGACTCGATCCAGGTCAGCACAGGGTTGTATTGATTCTCGTCGGCGATCGTTATCAGGTATTGGGCGACGTGCTTAGTCGGCATCCGCACCTTCTCGCACTCACTCAGCACGTGGGCGATTGCGGCGTTGTCCCGGTTGTCACGCGTGAACGCGGCGCCGGGGATGAGGATCTCGATCGCCTTTTTAATGACGTTGTATCGGACGGTCATGCCCAGCCTGGCCAACAGAATGCGCAGGTTCTCTAGGGTGCAAAGCGGGTTGCCGTCCTCATTCACGTGCGGCCAGTCCGACTGCACGCGCGGCCGAAGCCACCCCCGTATGGTGCCGATGGGCATAGGCACGCCCATCTCCCTGGCACGGTCGCGTATGGCCGCGGCGATCGTCTCGCGGTCCATGTCTGACAGGCTAGCATCGTGAGCCACCTTCGCTGCCACCTGCTCCTGCAGGTCTTGCGGCCGCAGCGTGAGCTCAATCTCCAAAATAAGATCGCTTAAAAGCTCTTGCCGGTCATATGCGGCGGCTTGCTGCATGGCAGGCCTGACCATCTTCACCACAGAACCAAGCGTGACTACGTTTTGATTGCCGCGGTTCGTCTTAAAAGAACGCCATCGAGCAAAGCCGTACTCGTGCCCACCGTACTTGGGCGAGTCTTGAAAGAGCTCGTCCCACAAAGCAAAGCCCTCATCGCTGCCGCCGAACTGGTGATGCAGGGCCTGGCCGACCTTAATCCACTGGTCGTACTCCATGCCCAGGTCCAGGTGCGGGCCGATCTCGTCTCTCACCCGCTGCGCATCCCAGCCCTCGAGCGGCGGCTGGTAATTTTCAAACAGGTCACAAGTCACGGCCGTGCTTGAAGCAGACGCACTACCGGTAGTCTTGTCGACGACCGACCAGCCCTCGGGCAGATACTCCGCGATCGCCTCGACGAACCCGGTCACCGCGTCAAGCGACAACTCGGTGAGGTCCCACACGTCGACCTCACCCGGCCCATCATTGCCCGGCCACCGGTACTCGAACCCGTCCGGGTGCTCGCCATAGATGACATACTGCTGACCGTCGCCCAGGAACTCCACCGCGTAGTCTTTGCCGTCCGCCCCTTTGGTGCTGCCGTCGGGGGCCTGCAAGAAGACCTTGACCTTGGTAAAGGGCTCGTCGGTGCGGTACATGAGCAGCCGCTTGGGCGCGCTGCCGTAGCGAATCGGGGCTGGCCCCAGGACCTGGACCACTGCGGCCTCGAGTGCATCTGCGCAGGCTGAATCCGACACATCAATATCCACGCCCGGAAAACGCCGAGCGAGCATGCCAATGGACCCGCCGGCGTAGCCGTTGCGGGCAAACTGTTCAATCTGCTGCCGGCTAAAGCCGTGCTGCCAGTCTTTGATGATCGGGCGCTTGGTCTTTTCCTTGATGGGAATGATTTCCCACCCAGCCTGATACAGCGACGGTCCAGCCGCGCCGAATCTTTTCATTTCCAAACCCACACAAATTCCCTTCTTCACCCCCTAGAAAAAAGACGGGCGGCGGCAGGGAGGGAATTACCGCCTTGTCGGCCAGATAGCTAGTCCAGCCCGAGCCCTTAAACAGCCCAAAGAAAACTATTTCTTGCGTGCCACCGCGGCGTTATCGACCAGGTTGGGGTAAGGTCTGCCGGCTTCCTTCGCGCGTCGTTTGGCGGCGAGTTTCTGCGCGGCGGTGAGCTTTTTCGGCTTGTCTTTCGACGGCGCATCTTTGTCCCAGAATGGTTTGTCTTTCACGGCGGTCCTTTCAGTTAATGCTTCTCGGTGTAGGCAACGCATGCATCAGCGCCAGGTTCATGCTGGCCTTGAAGGTCTCGACTAGCTTTGGATCGCCCTCGAGCACTACCCGTAGTTCAAAGTCATCCACCTCTACGACAATCGACTCGCCGTGCGTGATGGCCTGCATCGCCTGCATGGTCAGAGCCAATCGCAGTTCAATCACGCCCGCCCCGAAGCACAGACCAGTCGATGTCCGGCCGCATGTCTTCAGCGCGAATCGGCTTGCCAAGGGACTTGGCTATACGTTCAAGCTCAGGTACTCGTTGCGCGGGGATTTGGCCTTTAATGGCCCACAAGCTCACGGCCTGCGGGCGGATGCCAATCCTTCCCGCAACCAGGGCAGGGCCACCCAGGGTTTTGATGATGTCTTTTGTGGTCATCCGAGAATGATAGCGAAACTAACACTCTCAAACTAGCACTTGCTACAAAGCGCTCAAGTTCCACGTTTAACGTGCCGATTTATTTGTACAGGATAACTATTGTTTGTAGGCTTTCATTACACTCGTGTACGCGCTAGTATGGTGCGTGTAGTTGTTGCTATTGATAGGAGGATCAATATGTCTACCCTCGCGGAAAGAATTAAACAGGCGCGCCGTTCAGCCGGGCTCACACAGCTTGACCTTGCACAGGCCTGCGGCTTGACGCGCGGCGCTGTTGCCCTGTGGGAGTCTTCTGGACACGCAGGCACACAGCCTCGGACAGAGCTGCTGCGCGAGATTGCCAAAGCCTTGCGCGTGCCGGTTGATTGGCTGATGGATGACAGCGCAGAGCCAGAAAGCGTCTGGCACTTTCCGAACAGGCGGACAGAAGGAGCCAAGCTGCTTAGCCAGATAGCGAGCGAAGAAGAATCACGCACAGGCTATCAGGTCAGCTACGTCTCTGACCCCATGCGGGGCGATCCAGCGGGCCGTGCAGAGCGCTATCAGAGGCGGACAAGCCGCGGCATCGCCGACCTGCTTCCCGACGTTTTGCCCGACGTCGAGCAGGACGGGCACCTTTTTTGTTTTGCTAACACGCCGCAGCAAATAGCCAACAAGATCGACGCCCTTGCGCACGCCCCGGCAGAACTCCAGAAGCACCTCGTGCTGATTGGCTGCGAGAGCGAGGTTTACTGCGCAAAAGACCCTGGCGAGGCGTTAGCCAAGGTCGTTCAAATCCTCAAAAAAGCCTAACAAAAACAAGCGGTATCAAGCCTTTGGCGTACAGCCGAGGGCAAGTATTGCACGCCCTAAATTGATAGTGTTACTATCCTTCCAGCTCGCAAGTCGGGCTATCAAAATTCCACGGAAGGATAGTCAATGCAGGATTCCCACAACCAAGGCAAGCCGCTCCCCCGTTTAAGCGACCCGGAATTCAAGTACATCCGGGCCAAAGACACAGACCTGCGCGCCACCTTTCGGCGTGTTCGTTTAGAGCAGCAACAGCAGCTCGAACTGCCTCTCGACTATCCCCCGGTGGACCTGAAAACCCCCGCGTGAAGAACAGGAGAGATGGCAATGATCCAAGTAACCCTAACCCCAAAAACGCCCGAGCAGTTCGCGCAGGTCATGCGGCTGATGGCGGAATTCAACACAGCAGCCCCGCTCACAACAACCGGCGAGGCGGTGGAAATGAACGTCGAGGCACCAGCCCAGGCAAAAAAGCCCAAGGCATTGAAGGCCGCCGTTGCTACTACCGACAGCTTGCCGAGCTCGGAGTCACCGTCGGCGCCTGCACCTTCCGAGACTTCTGCCGCTGCGAGCGATTCGGCTGCTGAAGTCACGCTCGTTGAGGTCCGCGCCAAGCTGGCCGCTTTGTCCCAGGCCGGCAAAGCCAAGGAAGTTAAGGCCGTGCTGTCTGGTTACGGCGTGGCCAAGTTGACTGACCTGCCGAAGGACAAATACGCCGAGCTGCTCGCGAACGTGGAGCAGCTATGACCACAGTCACTATCACCATCAAGGACGCCGGCGAGTCGATTGAACTCGAGGGCCACCTTGACGACCCATCTGCTCTTGGCGATGCGCCCACCGCGGCGCTGATCATCGGCAGCTACCTGGCCGCCAACGCGGAACAGATCTGCAAAGACGCCTTGAAGTGGTTCGTAGACCAGTCGAAAAAGGGGCAGGATCAATGAGCCACCTACATAGGCCCTCGACAGAGAGCTTGATGGATTTAACCCAACGCCACGCCAATGGCAACTACTGGCTGGGCCTGATCACCGGCGCCGCCGCGGTGGCGCTGATCTCAATTGCGATACACAAGCTCACGTCTGAACCGGCGAGCGCCGTTGACATGCCCAAGGACGTGATCACTGCCTACAACCTTGGCATTAAAGACGCGTTGAAGACCAACCCACCCCGGCTAGAGCTGGAATACACGTGCCTGGAACTGTGGGCGAACAAGCAATGACCGACGAGCAGCGCCGACTGGCCAGGCTCTGGCATTCGCTGGGCCTGCTCGACCGTCCTGACGTTTGGCCTTTTACCAAGGTCAAACCACCTCGCCGAAAGACCAAACCCGTGGACCTCTCCAGGTTCGGAAAGGCTCTTGTATGACTAAGGTAATACCCATCAAGGCGCACGCGAAGCTGAGCGCCTCGGGCTCTGAGAAGTGGATGACCTGCACGCCTAGCGCGAAGGCAGAGGAAGTATTCCCCGACGAGCAGAGCCCCTTCGCAGCCGAAGGTACCTACGCGCACAGCGTCTTTGAGAACGAGGTGCGGTTTGCCGCCGGGTTCATCAGCAAGGACGAACACCAAGAAAACTGGCGGCTGCTGCGCCGGAACATGCTCTGGTCCCAGGAGCTGCAGGACTATGTCGAAGCGGCAGTCCAGGTGGCCATTGAGCGTATCGAGGCGGCGCGCCAGCGGTGTAAGGACCCGGTGGTTCTTATTGAGCAGCGCCTGGACTTCAGTCCCTGGGTGCCAGAAGGGTTTGGTACTGGCGATCTGGTCATCGTGACCGACGACACGATTGAGGTGCTCGATCTGAAGTACGGCAAGGGTATTCCTGTGAGCGCACAAGACAACAGTCAGATGCGCCTGTATGGACTGGGTGCCTATAACGAGCTGGCCCATCTGTACAACGTACACACAGTTGTGATGACCGTGCTGCAGCCGCGGCTTGGCAACTACGACAGCGAGCAGATGTCAGTCGACGCGCTGTTGGAATGGGCGGTCGAAAAAGTTGTGCCCCGCGCCAAGCTCGCTTGGGAAGGCGCTGGTGAGTTCGTGGCCGGAGACCACTGCACGAGCTGTTTTTGCAAGGCCCGGTTCACCTGCGCTGCACGGGGCGCCTACGCGATGGAGCTGGCCAGAGCGGACTTCGCCCTGGTCGAACCCGCGAACCTCACGCAAGAGCAGATCCTACAAGTACTAGACCGCGGTGACGCGGTGGCCAAGTGGATCAGTGAGGTGCAGAGCTGGGCGTTGAAGCAAGCCGAAGAGCACGGCCGCACATGGCCGGGATTCAAGCTCGTCGAAGGCCGCAGCGTGCGCAAGTACAGCGACCACGACGAGGTCGCCAAGAAACTCATCGAGTCGGGAGTCGAAGAGGCACTGATCTACGAGCGCAGCCTGCGCGGGATCACGGCCATGGAGACGCTGCTCGGCAAAAAGAAGTTCGCTCATCTGCTTGACGGCTTGATCGTCAAGCCGACGGGCAAACCCACCCTCGTGCCGGAGGGTGACAAACGACCGGCACTCAGCTCTGCGGCGTCCGCCGCAGAAGACTTTAGGTAAACCAGCTCTTAAGGAAAGGAATCCACATGAGCGCAAAACCATCGGCAACAAAAGTAGTAACCGGACGGGCTCGCCTGTCTTACGTAAACGTGTTTCAGCCCCGTGCCCAGGAGGACGGCAAGGACCCCAAGTATTCGGTCTGCATTCTGATTCCGAAAACCGACACAACAACGGTCGACAAGGTCAAGGCGGCAATTGAGGCGGCCAAGCAGGCTGGCATCACCGTGTGGGGCGGCAAGGTCCCCCCGGGCTTGAAGCTCCCTTTGCGTGATGGAGATACCGAGCGCGACGCGCCTGAGTACAAGGGCCATTGGTTCATCAACGCGAGCAGTAAGCAGAAGCCCGGCGTTGTAGACCAAGCGGTAAATCCCATCCTTGATCAGGCCGAAATTTATAGCGGCGTGTATGGCCGTGTGTCGGTGAACTTCTACCCATACAACCAGGCCGGTAACAAGGGTGTGGGAGCAGGACTGCAGAACGTCCAGAAGGTGGCGGATGGCGAGCCGTTGTCTGGCCGCAGCCGTGCGGAGGATGACTTCTCTGCAGTCGACGAAGACTTCTTAGCGTAAGGGGGCGGCCATGTACCAGCAGACAGTCACGACAGACGCGCCGCCAAACGGCAGCATCACGATCTCTGAGGACATGTACACGGTGTCGGGCGGGAAAGTAAGGAAGCCCCGCATATCACTGGACTTCTCCGAAGGCTACCGGCTTTGGAAGTTTATTGAGCAGAACGGCGCTAAGTACAAGGAGGTAACGCACGGCGCACTGGCTGAGGTTGCTAGTAAGGAGCTGGGCTTTGAAGTTAGTGCCTCGTCGATTGCTGACGCCCGTAAAGGCCTCGGGGTGGAGTTCTCTCGACGCAGGGCTCGCTCGTCGCGCGCAACCACTGACCGTGTTCGGGTCGTGGCGCAGGGGCTGCTCAATCTCTGTAAGCAGCTCAACGTCTCACTGGGCCCGGACACCGAGCAGCGCGTGCGGGACATTGCGCGGGGCCTGCCAACGAAGACCAAGCAGGAGTATTTGTAATGCAACAGCCACCCATCTTGAACATTCAGATGGTCCCCGGCGGCGTCGATCTGGTCATCGCGGCTTTGCGAAAGCTACCGCACGACCAGGTCGATGACCTGGTGCAGGAGATCTGGGCTCAATACAAGACCCAGATGAATGACCTGGCCCAGGCAGCATTGGCTGAACCGAAGCCTGAAGAGGAGAAAGGCTCTGACGAGTGACGGTTCTACGGATCGACATTGAGACTTACAGCAGCGCTGACCTCAAGAAGTCTGGCATGCACCGCTACGTGGAATCGCCCGACTTCGAGGTGCTGCTTTTTGGTTACGCCTTTGACGAGGAGCCGGTACGGGTGGTGGACCTAGCCCAGGGTGAGCCCCTGCCCGCCCGCGTTGAGCAGGCGCTGTGGGATTCGTCGGTAAGGAAAACCGCTTACAACGCCGCCTTTGAGACAACGTGTTTGAGCAAGCACTTGCGCCGCCCGATGGATATTACGCAATGGGAATGTACAAGTGTGCATGCGCTGTACCTGGGGCTACCCGGCAACCTGGCTGATGTTGGTCGGGTCGTCGGGCTGGCCGCAGACCAACAGAAAAAAAGCAGCGGCTGGCAGCTGATTCGATACTTCTGCCTGCCCTGCAGGCCCACTAAAAGCAATGGCGGCCGTACGCGCAACCGACCACACCATGACCCGGCTAAGTGGGATCTGTTCAAAGAGTACTGCGCCGGCGACGTCGTGGCCGAGCGCGAGATTGCGCGACGCATACAGAAGTTTCCGGTGCCGGAAAAAGAGTGGAAGCTCTGGCACCTTGATCAGCGCATGATGAATGCGGGGGTCTTAGTCGATCGCGGATTGGTCCAGTCTGCAATCGAGTGCGACACCGTCGTGCGGGAGCGCCTGACCCAGGAGGCCATGCAGCTCACCGGGCTGTCGAATCCCAACAGCCGGGCCCAGCTGCTCGCCTGGCTGCAGGAGGAAGAAGACGAAGAGATCTCCGACCTGACGAAGAAGACGGTGCCCAAGCTCTTGGACAACACCGACAGCGACGTCGTGCGCCGGGTGCTCGAGCTGCGCCAGGAGCTGGCCAAGACAAGCGTCTCGAAGTACCACGCCATGGACCGCGTCGTGTGTAATGACGGCGCTGTGCGCGGGCTCACACAGTTCTACGGCGCCAACCGCACCGGCCGCTGGGCTGGCCGATTGGTGCAGGTGCAGAACCTGCCGCAGAACAAGTTAAAGGATTTGCATCTGGCGCGTGACCTTATAAAGGCGCGCGACTTGACCGCGGTCGAGATGCTCTTTGGCAGCGTGGCCGATACGCTCTCGCAGCTGATCCGCACTGCGTTCATTGCCAGGCCCGGCAAGCGTTTCGTGCCGGTGGACTTCAGCGCCATTGAGGCCCGGGTCGTAGCGTGGCTCGCCTGGTGCGAGTGGCGGCTCGAGGTATTCGAGACCCACGGCAAGATCTACGAGGCCTCGGCCGAGCAGATGTTCAAGCTGCCACCCGGCAGCGTCACGAAGAAGAGCCCCTACCGTCAGCGAGGCAAGGTCGCTGAGCTTGCCCTTGGCTACCAGGGTGGCGCTGGTGCGCTCAAGACCATGGGCGCCCTGGAGATGGGCGTGCCGGAGGAAGAGCTCGAGGGAATCAAGCAGGCCTGGCGCGAGGCCAACCCCGAGGTCGTCGATCTTTGGTACGCGCTTGAGTGCGCGGCCAAAGATGCCGTGCGGCGCAAGGCAGACGTCTACATGTACATCGCCGGCCGGCGGGCAACGCTGTCGTTTGTCTGTGAGAGCGGGTTCCTCTTCATCAAGCTGCCCTCTGGCCGCCGCCTGGCCTACGTCAAGCCGCGCATCGAAGGCGAGGACCTGTACCGGGAGAAGGCCGACGGTAGCCGCTATGTGGTGGCAAGCGCCGGCTCTTTGACGTACGAGGGCCTGGACCAGAAGACCAAGCAGTGGACCAGGCTGCCCACCTACGGGGGCAAATTGCTAGAGAACATCACGCAAGCGATTGCCCGCGACTGTCTGGCCGAGGCCATGCTGGCCATCGACAAGGCCGGGTTCACGCAGCTCTTCACCGTTCACGACGAGATCATCGTCGAGTCGGACCAGCCCGACGCGCTCAAGGCGGTCGAGGAAATTATGGGTCGCCCCATCCCCTGGGCGCCCGGCCTTCCGCTGCGCGGCGATGGTTTTGAAACCCCCTACTACATGAAGGAGATCGACTGATGACTCTGTTTAGGAGCGTGCCGTTTGGCACCGACCAGGACGCTGACCTCGCGGTGCAAGAGCACCCCCTGTATCCAGTCTTCATGGCGGCCATTAAGCAGGCCATGTACGGCAAAGGGCAGCGCCACGGTGGCGCGAGCACAGAGTTTTTCGACCAGCCTTGGCGGCACTACGTGCGGATGCATGGTCGGGGGTTCGTTACTGGGCAGGCTGCAAAAAAACTTGAAGAGGCCGCAAGCCTAAGAAAGGGAGAAGCCTTTGAGCAAGAGGTGCTCGGGGCAATGGTTTACATCGGTATGGCTGTTTTGATTGAACGCGAAAACAAGGAGCAATAAAAGTGACCGACGCATTGAAAACATTAACCGCAGAAGATTTATCTCCCCTCCTGGGCCGGGCAGTGAGCACGATCAAGACCGACGTGCGACGCAGGCCAGAGACTCTGCCACCCAGGCTGCGCATACCGGGTAGTACGCGGCTGATATGGCTCGAGCGCGACGTGATCGCCTGGATTGATAAATGCCGCGCCACAGCGGTCGTTGAAGATGCGGCGTAAGCGGAGGCCTCTCACGGGTGGCAAAGGTAATTTTCAAACGCATTAAGAAAATAACCCCGCGAGTCGAGCAGCAGCTTATGAACCTGCAGCGTGCATGTCTACCTCACGACGCCCCGGTTCGCCCGGTTGCTGTTCACTACTGGTGGATTGGCTACGCAACAAAAATGCCGGTTGCATTTTGTCTGCTCAAGCCCTCAGTTCAATGGGTTGATGCAGCGTATCTGGCGCGCAGCGGAGTCTTGTACCTGTGGCGCGGCCGAGGGCTACAGAAAAGAATGATTCAAATCCGCGAACGTGCAGCGAAGAAGTTGGGCTACCTCTGGCTGCTTAGCGACACCACAGAGAATCCACCCAGCGCAAACAGCCTAGCGCGCAGGGGCTACCAGATGTACGACCCTCGCCGCCCCTGGGGCGTAGAGACCACTCTTTATTGGCGCAAGAGGTTGAAGTAGTGCCATTCAAAGACCCGGAAAAGAAGAAATCAAAACAGAAAGAATATGCGCGCCGCTGGTATGAGAAGAATCGAAAGAAGCACATCGCGACCGCAGGGAAAAACCGCGATAAAGCCAGAGACGCCTGGTTACTTTACAAGGGCTCACTTAGCTGCGCCCACTGCGGGGTCAAGCATCCCGCAGTTATTGACTTCCACCACACCGTTAAAGACGAAACCTACCAATCGGTATTTGCCCTCGCTGCAAATGGCCGATACGCGGCTGCGCGAAAAGAGGCTAGTAAGTGCGTGGCCTTGTGTGCGAACTGCCACAGGGTACTGCACTACGAAGTGCATCAAGAGCGCCGCAGGGTTCGTAGAAAGCGGCGGAAAAAGAAAAAGAAATCAACCCGGCAACCCTAAGCAAAGGAGCATCTAAGTGAATTTTGTGTGTCCACTACCACCCATAAAGATATACGTGCGCGCTGAATACTTATACGACTTCGAGCGCGGCCACGGCGAGTTGGTTGAGGGGATCTGGTGCAGCGTGAAGTCCCACCGCGGAGAGGCCTTTCGGTTTGAGACCTACCTGCCTCAGTACGGCGCGCTCTACGACAAGCTGCCGATCCACGCATTTCTTTGGAAGCCCCTGGAGGGCGAGGATCTGCCATTGGACATGCTGCAGATCTGGGATGCGCTGTCGTACTACGTGACGGTGATCGACAAGCCCCTGCTCTCGGGCCTGCGCTGTGAGTTCTTTGGCAAGGACAAGCAGCTGCACCAGGGCGAGTATGTGTTCACGCTCGATGGCTGCAACCCCGACCCGCGGATTCCCGACTTCACGTTTGTGGAGACGGTCGATGAGCACAAGAGCTACAACCTTATCAAACTTGATAACGGCCAGTTCGCGCTGCAGCCCAACAACCGCTGCCGGTTCTTCGACCCTGCGTTCACGCCAAGCGAGATGAAGTTTCCCGACTTCAAGGTGGCCACGGTGAAGTGGACCGTAGAGAACAAAGCGAAGTGGCGCTTGGGCGACACAAGCACCGTCATGTACGACGAGCGGGGTGAGGTATGAAAGTAAAGATCACCCGGGTGCTCGAAGAGTGTATCGATAACGGCATTGCCCTGGGCCTGAGCCAGGCGCACAAGCATACCGATACGCCTACCGAAGAGCAGATTCGCGCTTGTATCAGTGACGCTATTTGGAACGAGTTCTACGAGTGGTTCGATTTTGAGCAGCTCAATGGGCAGTCAGAAGAGTAGATCTCAGTTGCAGCACGAGGTAGAGCAACTCCGCCAGGAGCTGCTCTACCAGCAGCACCGGCACTACCTGGACCTGCAGCGGGCGTTGGACCGTCAGCTCGAGCAGCTCACGGTGCGCAGGGTAGTAATGCGCGGCGAGCGGTACGACGTGGCGCTGCCGATTATCCAGACAGTGACCGACCTGGAGGGGGTAACAGTATTTGTGGGAGGGAAGAGATGAGTGACTTGAGACGAGCGGCAGCGGATTTACTGGAGAGTGTTGAGGCCGCTCTTAAAGCCGGGGACTGGAAGGTAGATGGCGCCTGCGATCCCACGCTTGACATTGAACGGCTACGCCAGGCGCTAGCAGATGCACAGATGGCCCGGGTGTGGGAGCAGAAGCAAGAGCCGGTGGCGTGGATGCACACCTCGGCTACCGGGCACGTCTACTTCCGCAAGAAGCCGCACGACAAAGTGTACAAGCCCCAACCGGTTTACACCGCACCACCCAGTTATCCGAAAAATTTGAATAACTGGATGGGGCTGACGGAAGCTCCGCGAAAAGAACACATGGCTGACCAAGAGCTCGAGACCCTGGCCAAGCAGGCTGGCTTTAGCGTCGTGCGCGTGGTTTGGAAGTCGCACAAGATCCACGTCGACACGCTGCAGCCGGCTAACTACCAGGAGCTGCGGCGGTTCTACGAGATAGCTTTTGAACGAGGGAAACAAGAAGAGGGGAAGAACCGTGAATTGTCCAAACTGTGAACACCATTACACGAAGGTCAAGGAGACGCGGGTCATACCGGAGCAGCCGAGATGGAACAAGCGGCGGCGCGTCTGCTTTGAATGCGAGCACCAGTTCTGGAGCATTGAGATGCCGGCAGAGGATGTACAGATAGGGGAGGCGGAGCAAGAATATGAGCTTGAGTGACGAGCATGAGCTGGACCTGCAGCTCGGGGAAGAGCGGGAGAAAAACCGCGCGCTTACCGCGGAGTTGACAGAGGCCAAACGAGACCTGGCGCGGTTGCGTGGGTTTGCGCAGGACTTGCTAAGCGAGTGGCCTAACGATATTGAAATCGATGGGTTTGAACTGCAGGAGTTATGCGTGAAACACCGACTGCTGGTCGCTACCTACCCGCTTGGCCCGTGTGGAGAGGACTGCTGGTGCCAGGGGTATTACGGAAATGATCGTGCCAGCTGGAAGAATGCGGTGTGTTATCGCAAGACGGATTTGCTGCTCGGCTATAGGCCGTCGGCCCAAAATAAAATCCGAGTTTCGGGTGTGCCGTACGAGGTAGACTTGTCCGAGGGCGGCGACCATGACTAGGACTCCGCCGCCTAACAACGCCGGCAAGCGTTTGATCAAGATCAACGCCATTACTCAGGCGCAGCTCATCAAGCTGCTGCTCGAAGGCACCTATTCATGCGCAGAGCTTGCTGAGATGACGGGCCTTCACTACGTGACGGTACTTCAGTACACCCGCGAATTGCATCGGGCTGGCGCCGCGCACATTTGCATGTGGGACAAAGATGGCCGCGGCCGTGACCTGACCAAGATCTACAAGCTCGGCGTAGGTAAAGACGTCAAACGGCAGCGCATGACGGGGGCCGAGAAGCAGCGCAAGTACAAGGCCAAGAAGGCCCTGCACGCCCAGGTTACAGCAGCCGTTGTTTCAATCTAAGCGTGAGGCAAGTTCGGCTGCGGTTGGATTGAAGTAGCGTTTTAGAGACTGCAGGGAGCGGTGGCCGGTGACGGCTGCCAGCTCAAGCTGGTTAGCAAACTTTTTACTCAAGCGCGTAGCAGCTTCGTGGCGCATATCCCGGAAGCGCAAGTCTGCGTTCTCTAGGCCAGCCTTTTTTCTGAGCGCGCGGTAGTAGACCCCGAGCGATTCCCATTGCAGACCAAGGATTTGTTCGTCTGGGCTGCGGCCCTCGCACAAGAAAGAGAAGTACTGCATTGCTTTTGATGACAGAGGCACGTCACGACCAAAGCCATTCTTCGCATCTGCCAGGCGCACGCAGCGCTCTTCTGGCAAGAAGTCTCGCACGCACAGGGCGGTGAGTTCGCTGGGCCGCATGGCGGTCTCCAATGCTATGAGCAGCGCCCAAGGCACGATTTCACGGCCTTTAGTTGGGCGGTGGTTGGGGTCGAACTCTGCGGCGTCGAGCAGTTTCTTGAGCTCTGCATCGGTGAAGCGGCGGGAGCGGGAACGGTTGCTGTTCTTCGGCCGGCTGACCAGTTTTACGGGGTTTACGGCAATGGGGCTGGACCACTCTTTTATCGCGTGAGTAAAAATACCGCTGATCAAATTGAGTTCGCGCTGCACGGTGGGAGGTGAGACTTCTTTGAGCCGCTGGTCACGCCAGTCGCGAATGTCTTCGCCACGGATTTGCGATAGGCGGCGCTTAGTGAACTGGGCTTTGCGCATGAGCATATTGATGCGAGTGATTTCCCAGCGCGCGCCTTTACGTGTTGGTGAGACCTCTTCGGCGTAACGCAAGAAAAGTTCTCCGACGCTTTCTTTTGCGGCGGCAGCAAGGTTTTGATACTTGAGGCTGTCCATCGCGTGCTCAATTTCGCGGCCCCAAATCTCTGCTTCTTTTTTGGTTCGGCAGACTTTGGTTCGAGCGCTGTACCCAACGCGTCTTACGATGACTCGCCACCCATCTTTGTACGGAATAATGTTTGCCATGTCTTTTCCTGTACGGTCGTATACAAAAATGTGCGTCTTGTCAAAACGCTGCACACGCCTTGCACACGGCCTTTTTTTGAAGGAAAAAACATAATACAAACAAGCACTTAAAAAAGCAATCGAGAGCTTCTTCTGGGCACCACTATTCACGCCCGTACACTAAAAAACATCAATAAAATCAATGGCTTGTATGTTAGTGTACGCTAATGTACGGCGATGTTTTTGCACACGATTGCACACGCATTGCACACGCATTGCACACGGTTTAATCGATCTCTGAAAATCGCTGCGACTGTTTTGCAATAGAATTCTTGCGTTGTGAGAGTTGATCAATCATCTTGCGTTTTGTCTCAGCAGACAGTGTTCTGCTTGCATCAATCTGACGAATTTTTCGATTGATCTCTGACACCTGGTCTGAAATTTTGTTGATCGCTTTGTAAGCACGAATTTTGTCGCCCTCTTCAGCCAACAACTCACGTGCTCGTTCTCGATCACCTTTCTTCACAGCTTCCCGGTAACTCATGTACGCCTGCTCAATAACGCGCGCCTGGTCGTAGAGCTGGTCGACGTAGCGACTCGAACC
The DNA here is from genome assembly GCA_964546045.1 of uncultured Klebsiella sp. Classification (GTDB taxonomy): domain Bacteria; phylum Cyanobacteriota; class Cyanobacteriia; order PCC-6307; family Cyanobiaceae; genus RGUW01. Next base: position 21,634 of record CAZJIF010000006.1, read on the forward strand.
AGCCGGCAGACCCTCAGCGAAGTTGCCCACCACGAAGATGTCTTTCAGGCGGTAGGCTGGCCGCTCACCGCGGTCCATGAGCGGCCGCAGGCCGAAGTCCAGGATATTGCTGGCGGTGGTCCCGATCCAGCCGAAGTAGCCGCGGACCAGGTGGTCGATCTGCACCGGTGAGAGCTTCTCGTAGTTGCCCTTGACCAGTGCCACGGGGTTCGGCAGCCCCATCTGGCCCAGCATCCTGGCCACGCTCGAGGTGCTCTCGGTGGCCCGGTCCTCGGGGCGTAGTTTCTCCAGGCTCATGCCCTCGATCGGGCGCCCGGTGAACCCTTCCCGGTTGGCGTAGATCTCGGCGATGGGCACGACCAGCTGCGGCGTGGGGTCCATGGCAAACGTCTCGAAGATCATGTGGCTGAGCCGCTGCCGGTAGCGCTTCCAGCTCATCTCGTCGTTAAACGCGAGCTCCCAGGTCCGCTCGGCCACCGTCCCAATGGCACCGATCTCGAAGGGCTTCGGGATACGGAAGGCGGTGTCGCCGATCTTGAACCACCAGTTGGCGTCACGGTCCCAGTCGGGGCGCTTCTTCCAGTCTTCGTCGTCCTCGTAGGCAAGCATCAGCGCGATGCTGGCCAGGGCCACGGCGCCGACCACATAGCCGAACCGGCGCGGGTCTTCCTTGGCCCCTCGCCCGAGTTTGCTCAGACCCTGCAAGCGGGCGTTCAGGAACGGCACCGACTGGGCAAGGAACCGCACCACCGGCCAGCGGCCCTGCAGTGAGAAGTCCATCAGGTCGCGGGACATGAAGTTGGCCTCGGCCTGGCTGTACCCCTTGGAGATCAGGTGCTCGTACAGCGACACCCGGTTGACGTTTTCCAGGCGATCGCCGAGCTCTGCGTAGGCCTCGACCAGGCCGGTCATCTGGCGCTGCAGTTTCTTCCAGCCGCCTTCGTTCAGAAGAATGCCGCCCTGCCGCTCGATCATGTAGTTCGTGCGGCTGTTGTTCTCGAGCATGGAGCCGAAGCGGATCAGGCCGCCGCCGGCGAGCATCGATGCGAAGGTCTGGGTCTCCTGGCTGCCCTGCTTGAAACCCTTCATGACGTTGCTCGCCACGTTGTAGCTCATCGGCGCGGTGCCGATCGCTTGCAACGAGTCGCGCATGAGGTTCTTGATCTTGAAGGTGGGGCTCGCGGTAACGCCGATCGTGAGCCACTTCTTAAACGTGCTGAAAGGCGAGAAGAATCCAGGGGGCTGGTAGTTCAGCGCGGTGACGGCCTCCATGATGTAGGGGTCGTCGATCGTGTAGTGCTTGGTCTGGCCCTGCTCCATGACCTTGACCGCGCCCTTGGTGCCGGCTGGCACTTGCTGCGCGATGCCGATCTGGGTGGCGGCCTGCATAGATGCGACGGCTGCGCGGTTCTTGCCAGCGGCGTCGAAGAGGTGCGCCCAGTTGAGCAGGACGTTGGAGAGCAGGTCTTCGTTGAGCTTCTGCGTGCCGCCCTTCAACTTCTTCCAGGCCTGCTGGTTGACCAGCCCAGAGCTGAAGCTCGGGCCCTCGACGCCGTCTTCCATGACCCGGTAGAACGGCACGTAGGGCATGTCCTTGAAGAGCTGCCGCGCCTGGCCATCGATGAGTCCCGACTGCTCAGCGATGTTGAGCACCGCGTCGTTGAACTCGTTCATCTTGGCCAGGGCGTTGGCGTAGGCCTGGCCCCGCGGCGTGCCGTCCTCGAAGTTGCCCTGGTTCAGGGACTTCAGTGAGCTGATGTCCTGGTCGGTGAAAAGGTTCTCTTGCCCGGTGTTTTCCAGGCGGCTGCGCTCAGCTTCCAGCGTGGAGATCTGCTGCTCGAGGCTGCGGTAATCGGCTGCCGCGGTCGCAGCTTTTCTTGCCTGGCGCAGCTGGGTGAGGTTCGAGTCGATTGTGGCAATACGGGCTTGTGCTTGCTGGGCGTTCGCCTTGATGTTCTCGGCGCGCTGCGCGGCCACCCACCAGAGGAACCGGTCGTGCTCGCCCTTCAGGCTTGCCATGACCTCGATGAAGCCCTCGTCGTTGACCTTCACGTCCGGCACGTCGCCGTTCATGAACGGTTTGCCGTAGAGCATCAGCGCTTCCAGGGCGCCATCGGAACCCTTGGACAGACGGGCCAGCATGTAGGCGCGCTGGTCGACGTCCTTGAGCGGGGCGAACTGGTCGAAGATGCCGGAGAACCAGCTCTTCTTGAACTTGTCGCCGAGCTCTTTAAGGCGATCGCCCAGGGTCTGGTCGGGCACGATGCCGCCCACGTTGCGCAGCGCCTGCTCCTGGGCCGCGTTCAATGAGCCGTAGTTGCGGCGGCGGGACTGCGTGATGTCGGCGTTGGTGGGGTCGAAGGTGCCGATATTGCCGGTGGCAGATTTGATCTGGGTGGGTTCAAACGCAACGGCCCACTCAATACGCCCATCTTTACCTCGAACAATGATGCCGTCGTAGTTTTCTCTAATTGATTCTTCTCTTGCTTGAGAATCAATTTTGTCATCCGTCACGTATGGGTTTTTGATTGACAGATAAACAGGAACGATTTGAGGCTTTGTCGTGCCAAAAAGCGCCGGCCATTGCGACATCGTGAAATTGTCTGCTTCAACAGGGTCCGTGGTGAAATACGATCCAGAGCCGAGAAGAATGCTGCGAGATTTTGTATTGAACTGATTAAAGCTCTTTGACGTCCCGTGATACACGACCAAGGGATCGCCGTTCTCATCGACCACCTTGCTGTCACCGAACCAGCGCTTGAATTCTGGCGTATCGACCTGGGGGTTGCGGCGGCGGCTGAGCTGCGCGCTTGCAGCCGGCTGGCGTACCAGGACTTTGTCGGAGCCCTCTTCTGCCTGTACAAAACCAAAGCGCTTGTAAAAGTCTGCAAGCTGCTTGGCCGACATCTTGTTGCCGCCGATTGGAGTGGGCTCAAGATAAAGCACTGTGCCCGATTCATCCGCGGCATTGATCACATCTTGCATTACGGCAGTAGCTCTGCCCTGCTGGCGCTTGTCAGAATCTACGATCAATGCGCGCAAAATAGATTCGTTTTCTTCGCCATATCCGACGTCAACGCGACCGCGATCATTTTGGTAAAGAATGTTGTTTGAGGAAAACGCTGCGCGAGCGCCGTCCTTTTCAAACGTAGCGTAGGGTCGGCCGCCCGCGTCCTTATAGATTCTGGGCGAGTCTGCATCGGTAATGCGCGTGTAGCCAGCTTCGGGTAAGAGCTCGCGATAGAAGTTACGTTGGCGGCTGAGCTGCGCGTCACGCACAGGCTGCGCCTGCCCGCCCAGGGCCTCGCGCTGCTTGACCGCCCCATCGTCGTAGTTCTCGATGACCTCGCCGTCGGTAATTTCATAGCGACCAAAGTACTGCGGGTCGTAGGCCATAAAGACAACGTCCGGCTCGCCACCGTTGAAGTCGCGGAACACGTCTTTGTTCCAGTCATCTGGCTTGGCCGCATCGCTCCAGGGCGTCCTGGCAACGGCCTTGAATCCATGCACCGAGTACAACTCCGGGAGGATTGTGTCGAAGGCATCAAGGCGGCGCCCGCCCTCCTGGATGGCCAGCTGCATGATGGCGTTGACCGCCCCGCGCTGCTCAGGACCAGCGAACACCGAGACGATGTCGTCGCCTTTGAGCGCGAAGCCGGCCTTGGCATCCGGGGAGATAAAGAGACGCATCCCCTGGTAGTCATTCAGGGGATAGACATAGACGGCCGCGCCGAATGGCGAGGCGTCTTTGCTTGCTTGGATTGCGTCTTGGAAGAGCTGAGCGCCTTGCGCGTCGAGCTCGAAGAACTTGGGTGCGGCTGCTGGGATCTCGCCCAGCGCGTTCTTGAACTTGGCCGCCGGGCTGTAGACGGCGACCGAGGGCTGGCCTAGAACCCGAAGGCCCTTGCCATCTCCTCCGCCTTTTCTCGAGTAAGCCCCGGGTGATTCTTCATTGCCTGCTCGATCGGATCGAAAGCGGTGGACGATGCCGGCTGTGAGGAAGCTCCGCTTCTCTCTTTCAGTAAAGCCTCGAACTCCGCCTTGGGCAGGAGCTTGGGCTTCCTGCTGGTCAGCATCTCGTCGTGTTGATCTTGCGCGCTCTCTGGTCTCATATTCGGTCTCCGCTTCGCGAATCGCACTCTGAACGTCCTTGTTGGAAACGCCGTTAGCCCTGGCCAGCTTCGCAGCAGCGTTCGCATAGTCAGGTGCTTCGTCGTCGGCGTAACCCTCCTGGGCGCTGTCGTCCGATTTCGCAGTGTCATACAGGCGCTTCTCTGGATACCAAAGCAACGCTTGCAGGTCTGACATTGTAAGCGAGGCAAACCCTTTTTCGCGAACGCCATCCAGAATTTGTGCAAATACCTGGCGGATAAAGTTGCGTTCCTCTGGTCCGGCAGGCGCCTCCTTCTGTCCGTCGATGTACTTGGCCAGGGCGTTGCCGGTCTTGCGCAGGCTCTCGCCTACGGGGGTCTTGTTGAACTTCTCCCGGGTGGCCGGGTCCATCGAAGCCTTCTGAATTGCCTGGGCCAGGGCGTCGAGATTGCCTACCGTCAAGCGCTGGCCTAATGCTTTCTGGAACTCCGCGGCCGCGGGGGCGTTTTTCTTCATCTCCGCCACCAGCGTGCGCAGCTCCTCACGCTTGGCGCGAATCATGTCCGGCCGGCGCTGGATCAGCGAGCCGGTCCAGCGGCCCCAGGTGCGCATCAACCAGCGGTCCATCGTCAGCTGGTCGAAGAAGCCGTTTAGGTTGGAGAAAAAGCCGTTGCCGATCTTCGGCCCGAGCACCGCGGCGCCACGCACCTCGGTGTTCTTGAACTCACCGCCAACATCAAGCCCCGTGGCCCGCTCGATCTGGGACACGAGAAACTTGGTGTCCATGAACTGGCGCACGTTGTCGATGCCGTATTCCGCGACCATGGTGTTGAATAGCTCTAGGCCTTCATTGATCGCGCTTTGCGCCTGGCCAGCCTTCAGATTGCTGGGCATCCGGCCGGTGCGCTTGTATTCCTTGTATGCGGCCTCGGCGAGCTCGAAGTTTTTGTCGACCTTCTGGCCGTTGCTGGTCACAGCCAGCGCCCAGGTGAAGGCGAACTTGGCATTGGAGTCGGTGTTGATCTCGGGGTGGAGCTTGCCCAGGATCTTCAGCGCCTTGGTGACCGTCTTGTCGTACCAGCCCACGGCGTTGGCGTTGGACCGGATGGCGTACAGCGCATCGGCCACACCGACCCGCACCAGGTACTGCTCGACCTCTGCGGTTCTGCTAGACAGATCCACGCCGGCCTCACGCGCAGCGGCCAGGATCGCGTCCTGCAGCGAGACCTTCAGCTCACGGTTGGTGTTGAACGACCCTGCGCGTGCCCGCGGGAAGACCTGTTCCAGGCGAGCGAAGTTGTCGATGTTCTCTGGGACCTCGCGGCGGCGGCGCGTGAACTGCGCCCCCTCTCCCACCCGCTGCACCGGCACGGCCGTGTGCTTGGGACCGAGCAGGACAACGGCGCCCTGGTTGCCGAACGAGGTGAGGTAGCCATCGAAGCCCTCGTTAATGACGGCCGACTCGAACGAATTGGCGTCTTCCTGCGGGCCGATTAAGCGAGTCGATGGGTCGTAGATGTTGTCGAGCCTGACCTCGTGGGCGATGCTGCCCACGCCAGCCTCGGGGCGGACACCCTGCCCCTGGTCAACATAGAAATAGATCCGCTGGCTAAGGCGCGGATCGGGGCTGTCTGCCAGGCGGCGCGCTTCGGCGCCGCGCAGGCCGCTGCCGTAGAAGGTGCCGCTTAGGCTTTGCCGCTCGCCGCGCGAGTAGTGCCGGCCGACGACGGAGATTGCGCCGTCTCGCGGCTGCCCGTAGCTGGGGATTTCACTGCGCCCAGCTTCACCAGCTCCCGATCGATCTGGTCCTGTATCCGCTGGTAAGCCGCGATCTCCTCTGGCGTCAGAGAATCTTGCATTTTGTGCTCCAAGGTTAGTGCGACCCATAGTATAGGTCTCGGCTTGATTCCGCGCACGGGTTGCCGTAACCGTCTCGCCCATCTCGGTGCGTGCAGAACGGGCTGCTTCACGTAGCCGCTCGGCCATGCTGGGTTTTCCAGCGGCCTGGATCTCCCTGGTCACTTCTGCGACAGCCTGCTCGGTGGCCTGCTCTGCAGCCACGCGCGGCTGCTGCATGTACGCCACCAGCGCCTGGTTGACCGCACGCTTAACCGCATTGATGTCTTTGACGTACTGGTCGGAATCAAACCCGGGCTGGGTAACCAGCTTGCGGAATGCGTTGATTGCGCGGTTAATCGCCGCAGCAACGCGGGCGACGATGCCCCTGGCCCCTTCAGGATTCTGCGCGGCGATCTCATCGAACACCGACTGCCAGAAGTCAGGCTCCTGGAACCGGTTGCCGACTAGGTCACTCGTCATTTCCTCCAGATTTGCACCCTCGCCGTACTCCTGCTCGAACTGAGCCATGGAGCCGTCGCGCATCTCACGCTGAACCACAGCCTCCAGGGCCGCGTAGGCCTCGGGGTTGTCTCGCTTCAGAAGGTGCGTGAGCTCGTGGCCGAATACGGCCAGGGGCGACATCTGCGACTTGGCGTTGATATAGATCGACTCGTTGTCGCCGTCGCGCACAAAGCCGTCGGCCTGCAGCGTGTCGGATTCAAACGCCACCAGGCGCTTGTTGAAGAGCCTGGCGATCTGCTGCAGCAGCCGGCCCTGCACGCCCAGCCGGCTGGGCTCGACGATGCGCACTTCGTGCTGCGTGCCGCCGTCGTTGATCGCAACTGTGCCACCCGGTGACACCCTTTGCGTGGAGAATTTGGCGCCGGTCGTGATGATCCGGCCGCCGCTGGGCTGACCCAGGCGCTCGGCCACGCGGGTGCCCATCAGACCCGTGCCAGATTCGGGCACGGTCGTGCTCGTTTGAGGTACGGCCGGAAGATTGCGCAGCTCACGCAGGCGCATCCGCTCCGGGGTGTTGAGCTGGAACGGGGCGGTGGCTGCGCGCTCGAGGATGCTGAAGTCTTCGGGGCTGTAGCGGTTGCGCGCCTCGTTGACGATGCGCACCTGCTCGGCGCTGCGCTGTCTGCCAGGAGTGACCAGGGCCGAGATCACGGCTCCCGCGTCTGGCGCAGGACGGGCCTGGCCTGCGGCTGCGATCTGACCCTGCAGCTGCCGGTCGCGCTGGGCGAGGTCAGACTGACGGCGAGCCTGCTGGTCGGCCTGAACTTCCTGGTCGGCGATCTGCTGGTTCGGGGTAAACGACTCTCGAGACGCACCAGCGGTCTCGATGAGCGGTGCAGGCTCAGGTCCCAGCGTGGGATCGACGCGGTCGTAGGGCTGGCCAATGCCGGCCTCTTGGAAGATCCGCGCTTCGGCTGGACTGGCCACGCCGCCCCTGGCCTCGACGGCCTTGAGTGCCTGGTCGATGACCGGACCGCGGGTGGCGCTATCTTCAGCGCGAGCCTGGCTAACCTGTCCGCCCAAGGCAGCGGATTCGATCTGGAATTGGGCCTGATCGGGGGTGATATTGGTTTCGGCTTGGGGAAGGCTGAGATCAGGCAGCGCCTGTTCAGCAATGGCAAACCGGTCGGCTTGTGCCGGGTGCGGAACGATGGCCAATGCAAGTGCATTGCCTCCCGCGCGAGCGGTCTCGTCGCGCAGGACTGCCAGGCGCTGCTGCGCCTGCATGTCGTTCATGGGGGTCAGGTCTACGAACCCGGCAGAGCGGCCCTGCTCGGGTTGCGGCAGGGCTGTCTGCGCCTGGTCCAGGGCCAACTGGCGGTCGAACGCGGTGGGCGCCGCCTGGGCTTCAGCGATAAGCCCAGCCTGGCGGTCGATCATGGCCCGCGTCGGGTCTTCGCGTGGCGCGGTGCCCTGGGGAGCGGGTGTTGCTGCGGCCTGTTCGGGGGTGGGGATTGCGCCAGTGGGGGTGAGGTATTCGCTAATGGCGGACTCAAGATCAGCAACTGATCCTGCGAGCTCGTTGGCTGCGGCCGCCGCGGTGGCGGCGTCGGGTGCTTCACGCAGGGCCTGTTCAGCGACCTTCTGGCGCTGGCGAGACGTATCACCGCCGCCAAACGCTGCGCCGAACGCGCCACCGGTTACGCCGCCCACGACAAAGCCCGCTGCTGCAGCCTCGCCCGCCCCCTCCAAAATATTCTGCGAGGGGTCGACGCGCTGCATGGCGACGTTCTGGTTGATCTGCTCGAGCGTGCTCTGCGGTGCTTCGGTTGCACCCTCAATCAAGAAGCCCTTGCCGACCCTGGGCAACAGTGAACCGCCCTCTCCTACCAGGCCGCCCAGGTATCTGCCGCCGACTGCGGAAATAAGACCAGTCGTGACGCCGCTCGTCACCCCTGATTGGGTGGCCACTCGGTTGGCCAAGGTGGCCCGCGCTGTCTCAGGCGCGTAGCCTTCGTCTAGGAGCGCCTGGTACTCAGGCGACTGCTCGATCTTCGCCTGGTCAAGTTGACCGACCTGGTCCAGGGCCTGGTTGTACTGCTGCGCGCCGGTGACAACACCTTCGCTGCCGCCGCCGATGACGGCCATGGACTTCGCGCCTTCGCGCACAGCCTCGGCCCTAGCGATCGCTTGGGCTTCTGCCTTTGTCACGCCCTTGGCAGTCTCCCTTGCCAGCGCCTGCTCGTAGGCCTGCAGCGCTTTGCCGCGGGTGAAGTAGCCAGAGACAGCCAGCGCGAGGGTTGAGGGCAGCGATTGCAAAACGTCGCCCGCCACTCGGGTGGGCGAGAGGTAGGCTGCTTTTTCGGGGTCGAGGGTGGCGTACTCGAGCTCGCCCAGGGGCTTGCCGGAGACAGCGCCGGTCTCGTCCGGTGACACCTCTTGCATGACCTCGCGCGAACGCTTGGTCTGCTCAGCGGCGAAACGCTGCAGGACAGCCGCAGCACTCTCTTCTTGGAAGCGCTTGAATCCTTCGGGGTCGTCTTTGTAAAGAGTGGCCGCGTCTTCTTCGGAAAGAGTGAACGGGTTTATTGCGTCAAGGACAGTGGCCCCAGCAGCGCCGAGCGTTCTGACGCCAGACTCAAGCGCCGCGCCCAGGTAGCTGCGGTTTTTCTTCGTCGGCGCGCCGGGCAGGTCGTCCGCTGGTACTGCGACCCCGATTCGGGAGAGGCCCGCAGGGAGATCGTCTTCAGGGACCAACGCCATTTACTGGTACTCCCACTGGCCGTTGCGATAAACGATCGGCTTGCCACTTTTGGATGTGCCGGTATCGCCTTCTTTCGGTCCGCTTGTTCCTTTCGCTGTTGGTGCGCCAGAGGTCCGGCGCTGCGTGCGCTCGGTCTTGACAGTGTTGCCCGCATCGTCCGTGGTTTCGGTCGTGACCTTCTCGGTGTCGAACTCACCTGGCTTGATGATCCCGCGCACGGTGAGTGCGTCCTTGATCTGCGCCTTGCGCTCGGGGCTGGTGCCAGGGTTGTCGTACTCGTTGATGAGCGCTGTAACCTTTTCCCTCTCGGCGATGTTCAGGCCGGCCAGCTTGCCCTGCAGGCGCGAGGACAGAGTCTCTGTCGCCTCGGTCTTCTTCCGCAGTCCTGCGAGAGCGGCGGGGTCATTGCCTAAAGCCGCCAGGTTGGCCCGCTCAGCATCGCCCGTGGCAATACCGGTCGCCTTAGTCGTCTCCGCTTTGGGGGCTCGCATCGCATTTTCACGGTTCACCTGCACACCGGTCTCTGCCGCCCCGACCCTGCTCGTGCGGTCGACCTGCACACCAGTCTCTGCTCCCCCGACCGCCGTAGTGCGATCAACCTGCACGCCGGTCTCTGCGGCGCCCTTAAGCGGAATGTCACGGATGTCGCGCTGGCGCTTGATCTCATCGATGCGCAGCTGCTTCTCAGCCTCGGCGTCCATGAGCTCTTTCTTTATGTCAAGCTCAACGCGCTGCTCGGCGTACTTGGCCCCGGCTTTCGCCACGTTACCCATGACACCAGAAATCAGTCCACCAAAACTAGGCATTTGGCGCTCCCATCTGCTGCGCAGCAGCGTCTACGTTTGTGTTGTCGAACTGGTTGAACACCTGCTCAAACTGCTCAGGCTTCATGCCGAACTTCTCCAGGATCATGCGCATCATGATTTCCATAGCGTCACCGATGTCCTTGTTGGTGATATCGCCCATGCCGGTCTCGCGTACAAAATCAACCGCCTGCATGAGCAGCTCAATGCCAGCAGGGATGATCACTTCGGGTGGGATGGTCTCGTTTGACTCTTTAAACAGAAGCAGCATCAGGCCAGCGATGCCCTGCCCCAGGCGCTGGGCCACAGGCCCCTGGCCCTGCATTTCTTTGAGCATGAATTGGTGGCTCTCCTTGGAGAACATCACTTTCATGCCGCCGATCACCACCCGCTCGTAGGCCTCTTGCAGCTCGGGCGGAACCTTGATGTTTTTCTTCACGTTCTCAAGGGTCAGCTCGTCACCTTCTGGGCGACCCATGTTTTGCTGAATCATTCCTTCTGCCATGTTGTTCTCCTTAACCTCTTGGCGGCATGTTGCCGGCGATCAGCCCAGCAGGCGGCTGCTGGTTTTGCGCCCACGGCATTGGGATTGAGACGGGGTTCACTGAGATGCCAGCGTTGACCTGGCTGTAGCCAGCGTTCAGGTTGGCGCGGCGCTGTTTCTCCAGCGCAATCTGCTCTTGGATCTGCAGTGTGCGGGCATCAGCCAAACCGCCCTGGGCTTGCATTGCCCGCGTCTGAGCATCGAGGGCGTCGATCTCGGCATCAGTCTTCCCGGACAGCCAGTCAGACAAACCACCGACGGCTTGAAAGCCCATCATGGTGACCAGAGGATTGTCTTTGGCGAAGGAAAGGAACTGACCGCCAAAGCCCTTGGCAGCTTCGCCTGCGCCTGCACCCGCGCCTGCACCTGTGGCCGTACTGCCTGGGATTGAATTCAGGCTGATGTCAGACACGGCGGTGTTGCCCAGGGGATTACCGAAGGAATCAAATGGAGCACCGGATGCAGTACCAAACATGTCGACTTGCGATCCAGGGGCGGCATTGAGGGGAGACGTCATGCCTCCCGGGGTGTTGATTCCCGAAGCCGCACTGCCTGGGCCCGCGTTGATATTCCCGCCGGCGTAAGAAGCCGAGGGGCCCGTTAAGTCCGCCGTAGAACCGGTGGCCACTTCCGCTTTCACGGCATCGGCTGGCGCCACGGGAGTGGTCGCAGGTGTCATGCCCAGCGAACTCTGGGTGCTCTGCAGCCACTCGGGTGCGCCGCTTGCCTGGCCACCACTGAACGTGAAGTTGCCACCCTGTAGCAACGCATCTGCGCCCATGCCCAGGCCGCCTGCGATCGACAGCACAGAGCCAATCTTGCTGAGCTTGGTGTTGCCGCTGACCGTGCCGGCCAGGGACAGGGCTGAACCTGCAAACGCCGCGCCAGCCATCACCGCACCGAGCGTGGTCGTTGCCGCGGCAAACGCGGCGTAGCTGCCCGCCATGCCCAGGACGGGCAGTGCGATCGCCACCGCTGGCCCGTTCTTCTCGCCGTAGGCTGGCCCCCCGAACGGATCACCGACCGGGTTGTCCATTGCGTAGACGCGGCTCATCTCCCGCGACAGGTAGGTCTTCTGGTAGCCAGCCGGCAGCGCCGGAGACATCGTCTTAAAGTGCATCGCTTTTCCTTTCAAACGGCAGCTGGCCCATGAGGTAGTACTGAAAATGGCCGTCCTGCCAGGTAGGCTTGAATCCCACCCGCTGTACGAACTTCTTTTGGTCTTGGTTGCTGTGCAGAATCCGCGTGGTCAGAAACCCACGACGATCAAACAACGGCGCTAAGAACTCCTTGATCCTCCTGCGCTGGCACGACTGAGGGCGCCACCCGTCGACAAACGCGAAGTGGATCTCGGTGCCTCGCAGGATTGCGGTTGCTACATGCTGGTCTTCGTACATCGCTGGGACCGCTTCCCAGCCGGCCAGGTAGGCCAGAATCGTTTCTCGCTCGAAGCCTGACTCTCGCTCGATCGCAACAACGATCGGCTCGATCAGCTCTTCGTAGGTCATTAGTTGATCGTGATCAGATTCTTCAGATTCGGGATGCCCGAGGTGGAACTCAGCACGCTCATGGCGGCCTGCAGGTAACTCTTCTGCGTGTTGACCGCTGACTGCTTGGCCGCCGCATCCAGGTCTGGGTTGGCCATGATGTCGGAGATGTTCTTCGTGACCTGCTGGAAGATCTCGTTGGAAGACGCCGAGGCCTGCATCTGATTCTTGTAGGCGGCCTCGGTAGCAGCCAGGTCTTTGCGCGTCGTGGCGTCGATGTTCTGCAGCTGAATCTTCGTCTCTGCGTCAGCATTGGCCAGGGCGATCTGCATGCTCTGGTCCATCATCTTGTTGACCGTCGCATTCAGGCTCTGCGCGTACTGCTGCGAGGCGGTGTTTGACGCGGCCGCAGAGAACTGCGCCGCCTGGTTTGACGCCGACTGGTTGGCCAGAGCCGCCTGGTTGGCTGCACTGGCGCCGAACTGCGACGCGGTGTTCTGCGCGGCCTGGTTGGCAAGCGCCGCCTGGTTGCTGGCTGACGCGCCAAACTGAGAGGCGGTGTTCTGCGCAGCCTGGTTGGCGGCCGCAGCCTGGTTCGCTGCCTGGGCCGTGAAGCCGAGCGCCTGGTTTTGGGCAGCGGTGTTTTCTGACGCCGCCTGGTTGGCCGCAGATGAGGTGAATTGGGCGGCCGTGTTCTGCGCGCCAGCGTTAAATTGCGCCAGCTGGTTCGCTACATCCGCGTTGTACTTAGCCTGATTGGCGTACAGGGTGGCGTCTTGTTGAGCGATCGGCAGGGCCTGGGCAATGACCGCGTTTTGGCCAGCCCCAACAGCCATGCTCGAGTTCATAAGCCCGCGCTGGTTCATCTGCTGCATGGCCGTCGTGCGGGCCTGCTGCATGAGCGGAGAGTTGGCAGCGATGATTCCCTGCAGCTGATTTTGTACTGTCTGGTTGTTATTGACGTTCCAGTTAGTGCCGGCCGCCGTGGTGGCGTTGTACCCCTGGGATGAGCGCTGGGCCGCGTTGTAGCCTTGCGAACCCATGTTCGCGGCGTTGTAGCCCTGCGCGCCTGCGTTTGCGGCGTTGTAGCCCTGCGAGCCAGCGGAAGCGGCGTTGTAGCCAGTTGCGTCAGGCGAGACAATGCCCGAGGTGGCGCTGGTCAAAAGATCGCCAGTGCTTTTAGTACCCAGGTCAAACGGATTATTAGCTGTAGCCATAGCTGCTCCACAAATGAAAAAGCCGCCCAAGTAGGCGGCTTTTTGCGGGCGCACGGGCCCCGCAAAGATTTTACTTTAGCAAGCCCACTTTCTCAAAGCCTTGTTTATGCGGCTATTGGGATCGTTGGCGGTCTTTTTACTTGTCAGCTTTGCCTTCATCCCTTTCATTCTCTGGCAAAAGCTGCGCTTACGTGGCCCACCCTCGGGCTGGGGTGGCTTCAAATCCGAGCCAGGGTTCGCCCGCTCGTAGCTGCGGCGCCCTTTTTCGTTCAGGCCGCCCTCTTGGTTCTTGCCTTCTTTCCTGGTCCAGGCTGCGCTCATGAATTCTCCTAGCTCAGATAGAGTTGTTTCTCGTCCAGCCGGCGCTTGACCAGACCTGGCAGCTCCCGGCCACCGGCCTTGGTCCACAGCATGAAGGCCTCGGCAGCACCCTCGTGGTCGCCACGGTTGGCGCGCATGCGGATCGATGACCGCTGCAGGTTGCCTAGCCCGAAGTTAAAGCTGATAGAGACAAGAGCGTCAAAGCTGCCTTGACTGCCAGCACTGCTGGGAACAAGTCGAAGAACACCACGTTCAAAAGTTGCGACGTCTTGCTCGAATAGTCGGTTGATTTCTTCCTTCGTCCAGACACGGTTGTCCTCCGGTTTGAGGGGGTACTCTTTGCGAATCAGGCCCGGCACCCCTTCTTTGCGCACCATCGGCAGCCGGATCTGGTCCTGGTACAGCACGTGGCCGTAGCCGATGGTCCAGATGTGCGCCGGGCACAAGTACGGCTTACTGCGAAAACCCTCGTACCGGTGCATCAGATCGGCACCGGCCTTGCTCAGTTTCATCGCTTCTGCCAGTTCCGCGACCCGAACCAAAATCCAATGATCCCGCCCAGCATGGCCATCTCGTCGGCGCTGAAAACGATGTCGGCGAACTTGATCACGTCCTCCACCGAGACGAGCAGACCCGGCTCGTTGAGCCCCCAATACATCAGGTAGCCGTTGATGAGCACCAACTCAACCACAAAGATGTAGGTGATCGTCGGCCGCACGGTGCCCACGTAATTGGCCACCCAGCGGCTGGCTCGATCGAGCACCTTCTGGTCATGCTCCAGGGCCGCCACGGTCATCTGGGCGTCGGTCTGCATGGCCACCTGGTCGGTGCGAATCTCTTCGATCTGGGCCTTAGCGGCGAAGCCCTGGGCAGCTAGGGCCAGCTCGCGCTCGCTTTGCATCTTGGCCAGCTCGAGCTCGTGCTTCTTGTCCTGCCGGTCTTGGAAATACTCGAGCAGCTTGGGCAGGCCGGAGATCAGAAGGCCGCCGAGGGTGGACAGTAGTGAGAGCATCAGAACTTACCTTTCATCGAATACAGCCAGGCCGCACCGACGATCGTGCCGGTGACGACGACAGCCAGCACTGTCAGCCAGAAGGCCAGCAGCGCCTTTTCCAAGAAGTCGTTGAAGCGTTTGCGTTTGGCCAGGAGCTGGGCTTGCTCTTCCCGCGCCGCGGCTTCCCGGCGCTTTCTGGCGTCGACCTGGAACTTCAGCCAGTCGTCCCACAGGCCGGGTCGGCCCTGCAGGATCATGAGCTCCTTGAGCTCTTGCTGTTGCCGCTTGAGTTCTTCAAGGGCGAAGAATTCTTCTAAGTCGTTGCGCTGATCTGGGGGTTTGTCCTCGACCTTTTTCTGCAGCGACGACTTCGCATCGAACCAGTCAAACAGCGCCCGCCCGGCTTGCATGAGCTCGCCGCTGTTTGCGATGCACTCCTTGATGACAGCGTAGGCGGCGTTGGCGGCGGCGAGCTCCGCCAGCACTTAGTCACCCTTGACAGACTGGGTGATGCCGATCCAGAGGGCGCCGACGATTGCCACGGCCACCGCGGCGAAGAAGGCAAACGTACCGTGGTCAGCGATCTTGCGCAGGCGTTTGCCAAAGCGCAGATCCTGGCGGAACTCTTCGATGGATTCGGGATCGTCAATGTTTACGCCCAGAATGGCGAAGGTCTTCTTGACGGCTTTGTCGGCGATTTCTGAGCACTCTGGTCGTGTTCCGCAGTCCATCTACAGCCCCCTTCTCTTTCGATAGTTGTCCTTGTTAAGCCTCGATGTTGCCGGCGGGCTCGACCCAGTTCGGGTCGTGCGGCATGGCGACGTCGGGGAAGCCTTCGGCCTGGGGCAGATCGCGTAACTCCTGGCGGTACGCGGCCCAGGCGGTCTTGTCGACCGGGGCGTCGGCCAGCTGCGTCCAGTCGCTGGCAGCGAGCAGTCGATCGCGCTGAGCGCGGACGTTGGCCGCCTTGGCTGCCGTCACAGCGGCGAGCTCTTCCTCGGTCATGTCGCGCACCTGGACGATGTAGACCCACCCGTCCTGGATGTACGGATCTGCGGGTGCGAGAACCTGGGTGTTCTGGTCGTGCGGCAGGAAGGAGTTGACCTTCATGCAGGAGTTCTCGGCTAACCACTCGTCTGTCGGGCCAGAGTCGGGGAATACGGTATATGGAAAAAGGGTGCGGTAGGGGCCGATACGGCCGACCGTGCTGTTTTCGATTATTGCGATCTGCATGGTTACTCCTTATTGATCCGGGAATGGGAGAGTGGGGAACGGCTGGGATGGGTATCTCGCCATGCCCTTGGTAATGCGGAGATCGTCTATGTAGCCTAAGTAGTCACGGCCTGTGAATTGTAGGTTTGCGCCAATAGCCCATCTAAAAGGCGTTGCGTCAAAAGATGTTGTTGCTTGGCTTGCAGTTGTTGTGCCTTGCTGTATTCCATTAAGATATAAGCGGCTACCAGCAGCATCTCTAACAAAGGCTAGATGATGCCAATTACCATCTCGATAACTGACACTTGTAGCAGAATTTATAAGGCCACTGACATCCCTATAAACAGCTATGTCTCCAGAAGTAGCTGAGGCGTTATTAATAGCAATCGTAAACCCGCCTGTAGCTTCGTTCCCAATAAACTGAGCATACCTAGTGGAGCTTGTGGTATTAAACCAAAACTCAATAGTGAACGGGCCTGTTCCCAGTACCAGATCTGGGGTGCTTGCACCTAGCAACAAATAATCCCCAGTCCCATCAAACTTCATCGAGCCGGTGCCAAACTTCTTGACGCTCGTATCGACCTGGGCGTTGCCTACTGTCTCTAGTACGTTCTTGCCAGTCTGGTCGAAGATGCCAGCGTTGGTGAAGTTTAGGAGAAGGCTAGTGTTGGTGATTGCTGTGGGTGGAACTGTGGGAACAGATATTGCGGTATTACCAACACCATAAACATCCGAACCGTTTACAGAACGAAGTCCAGAAATATACCCAGCAAAAATTTGAGTACCGGACGCATTTGATGCAATATTATTTGCATCTACTGTATAGTTATTTGCATCGGTTCCAGTTCCAACGCTTTCACCGTTCACCCATATACGAGCAGAATTGGCGGCATTTTTTCCTATTGCTATATGGTTCCATTGGTTTAACTTTATAACCCCTGTAGATGAAGTAAAAACATCACCTACGTTTGTTCTTGATACTGCAACCCTGCCGTTGTTTTCAATATAAACCGCAAACATCCCTGTTTGAGAAGCTGATGCAGTTATCAAATTTGGATACTGTGTTGGATAAGAAGTTGGATAAATCCAAAGTTCACAGGTATATGCGTTTCCAGAAGTGTATGAAAAAGCACCAGAAGGAACACCAAGCCTATCCCCATTCCCATCAAAATAACCACTCCCGCCATTAGTACCAGCAGAGTACGCCGCAGTAGGCGCAAAGGGACTGAAGGGGGTTACACGCACATCACCGTTGCGTGTGATAGTGAAGCCTGTGCCTGAGTTTGCCGTGCCGTTATCGACAAAGCGGTTGGATTGGCAGGTAAGCAGAATGGTGTTGGTAATGTTGGTGAGCGGTGTAGTTGGTGCAGTAAATACAGAAGTACCAACCGTAGTGCTGCTTGTTTGGTAAGCCGCAGGAATCGAACCTTTTACAATCCTTACGTTCGACTGATACCCATTAAAATACAGCGCAACAGGTTGCCCAGATTCATAGCCAATTAGTAGCGCTCTGCTGCCGCTTGTCATGGATTGTGTCTGTGTTGCGCTTGCATCCAAAACACCATTTAAAAATACGCGTAGCGTTGAACCACTTCTCGTGAATGCAAAGTGATTCCACGTGTTTAGGGTAATTGTTGTAGCGCCAATTACCGATTGGAAACCACCCGTTCCACCACCAGTTCCCACTCCGCAAGCCACTTTTCCTGTTGAATTAATTCCGGTGCCGTATTGAGGAAAAGACGTCCCGAAGAGTCCGTCTTTGTTGACTAATATTTGGTTACTTGATGTTAGTGTTGTGCAGTAGAACCACCCCTCAATACAAAAATCCCCGCTCAAAAGATCTAGTGTGGTCGAGTGAGCTACTGACAGAAAATCCCCATTCCCATCAAAATAATTACTCCACTCCCCCGCACCTACAGAGAACGGGCTAAACGTACCTTG
>CAZJIF010000007.1:0-37559 GCA_964546045.1 uncultured Klebsiella sp.
AGGGTCTGAACCCCAAGACCGGCGAAAAGATCAAGATTCCCGCCAAGCGCGTGCCTGCGTTCACCGCCGGCAAAATGTTCAAGGACCGCGTTCAGGGCTGATCACAGACCAGTACCAGCAAGGCGGCCCTGGGGCCGCCTGTTTGTCATCGGTGTTGCCCCGCCACCTGCGCGCCAGGTTGGAGCGGGGCATTGCCTTGCGTGCAAGCGGGTACCGCGGTCGCTTTGCCCCCTCGCCCAGCGGCGCCCTGCACCGGGGCAACCTGCGCACGGCCCTGGTCGGTTGGCTCGAGGCTCGCCTTGCCGGTGGCGCCTGGTTGCTGCGCATCGATGACCTGGACACGCCGCGGGTGGTTGCGGGTGCCGAAAAGCTGATTGCCGACGACCTGCGCTGGCTGGGCCTTGAGTGGGATGGACCGGTGTGGCGCCAGAGCGAACGCCGCGGTCTCTACAACAGCGTGCTGTCGGCCTGGCGTCGTGCCGGTCTGCTGTATCCCTGCCGCTGCTCCCGGCGGCTGCTGGCCGATGTGTCGGCCCCCCATGGCGCCCTGGCTGTCTATCCCGGTTTCTGCCGCGACCGGCAGTTGGGCTGGGGATGCGCGCAGGGTCGCCTTCCCAGTTGGCGCCTGCGGCTTGCGGCTGGTGCGGTGCGCTGGAGCGAGCGGCTGGCGGCCCCCGGCCAGCTCGATGGCCCCACCGCGGTGGGCGATGTGGTGCTGCGCCGCGCTGATGGCTTCATCGCGTATCACCTGGCCACGGCGGTTGATGAGCTGGACATGGGCATCACCGAGGTGATGCGGGGGGGCGATCTGTGGTGGGCAACGGCAGCCCAGGTTGCGGTGATTCAGCACCTGGGGGCATCCCCGCCCCGCTACGCCCATGTGCCGCTCTGGCTCGATGCCGGCGGCCAACGCCTGAGCAAGCGCCTCGGTTCAGAGGGCTTGGCGGGCTACCGGCAACGGGGCTTTGACGGACCGGCGGTGATCGGCGACCTTGCCGCCAGTCTCGGTCTGGTCGCTGCGGGGCAGCGGCTCAGTGCGGGCGAGCTGCTTGAGGACCTGCGCCCCCAGCCCTGGCGGCTTGCCATGGCGCTGGGTCATGGCCTGAAGCCTTAAGGAAAGTTTCGGGATCAAAACGTCTCTGCCGACCCACACTGAACCCAATTCAGAAACGGTGATGGACATGGCAGAACAGCAGCAGCGACGACCGACTCAGGTCCAGGACGGCGGCCAGATCTGCCAACGCTGCGGTGGCAGTGGCACGCTGCGGTTGGGTGATCAGAGTTTCCGAACCTGTCTGGACTGTCTGGGGCAGGGACGTCGTCCCGCTTTGGCCGCAGCCACCACGATCGCTGCCGTGCTCAAGGGTGATCCGCTGACCCAGCCGCAGGATCGGCGACGGCCCCTCAACGCCGCGTCTGTTTCTGCTTCTGCCGCCAGATGAAGAACGCTGTGGTGGCCACCACCGCTGCCAGGGGCGCTGCGGTCAGCAGCAGCAGAATCACGGCTGTCCAGTCGGTGTACATCGGGATGAGGCCTTGCCTGGGGGGGCATTCTCTCATCCACCGGCGGCAGTCTGGCGCCGGAGTCGCGGCGGCCCTGGCGCTTGCTCTCGCCACAGGGTTGGGCGCGTCCAGCGCCAGGGCTGGCGTGGTGTTCGACAACTGTGTCAGCGGCCCCGATGGTGCGATCAGCTGCGACACCCGCCCAACCGGCAACACCCGGTTCGACGACGAAGCTGCCCGCTACGGGCTGTTTGATCAAGCCAGCCCGGGCTGGGCCGAATACAACCCTTATCAGGGTGACAACCAGATGCTGGGTGGCGGCAGTTGGTGAGCAGATCGGCTGCAACGCTTCGACCGCTCCGTTGAGTCGCCCTAGAGCAGGTGCAGGGGAGGGCCCAGGCCCCACCCCCATCGCATCGGGAGTGGGCTGTGAACAGCAGGGTGACAGCCAGCATCGAGCTGACAGCCAGCATCGAGCAGTGCATCGCCCGTTATGGCGGCTCGCCTGAGGCGCTGATCGAAATCCTGAACGCCCTGCAGCAAGAGCAGGGCTGGTTGTCACCGCTGACCCTGGCTTGTGTGGCCCGCGGGCTGGCCCTGCCCCTGAGTCGGGTTCAGGGCGTCGCCACTTTTTATCACCTGTTTGCCCTGCAACCACCGCCGCACCACCGCGTCGGGGTCTGCCTGGGGACGGCCTGTTTTGTGCGCGGCGGCACCGCCCTGCAGCAGCGCCTTGCGCAGGGGCTGGCCCCAGGATGGGCGCTCGAGCAGCTCAGCTGCATCGGTGCCTGCGCCCAGGGCCCCGTGCTGCTGGTCGATGGTCGGATCGCCAGCCGCGAAGCCGTGGACCGCTTGGCGTTGGCCGAGCGCTCCGCCGAGGTGTCCTGATGGCCCGGATCCGCTGCTGCACAGCCAGCAGCTGCCGCGCTGCCGGTGGCCAGGCCCTGCTGCAGGCCCTCGAGCAGGCCCGCCGCGACCAGGGTCTGGCGCCCGGCGCGTTGCCGATCAAGGCGGTGGGCTGCCTGCGGCTGTGCGCTCGGGGGCCGCTGGTGGCTCTCGATGCTGCAGCGCACGGCGGCAGTCAGCGGCTCTATGGCGCCGTGCCTCCGGACCGCGCCCCCGAGCTGCTGCAGCTGGCGCTGGAGGGCCATGCCGCTGGCGACGGGTCGTCGTTGGCGGCCCATGGCATCGACGCAGAGCATCCGTTTTTTGCTCTGCAGCAGCCCGTGGTGCTCGAGGCCCTGGGGCTGGTCGATCCCGAATCGCTCGACGATGCCCTGGCCCAGGGGACCTACAGCCAGCTGCAACGTTGCCGCGCTGACGGGCAGCCCGCCCAGCTGCGCGCCTGCATTCGCCGCAGCGGCTTGCGAGGCCGGGGTGGGGCCGGCTACCCGACCGGCCTCAAATGGGACACCGTGGCCCTGCAGCCGCCTGGCCCGCGGCTGGTGGTCTGCAATGCCGATGAAGGGGATCCGGGCGCGTTCATGGACCGGGCCGTGCTCGAGGGTGACCCGCATCGGTTGCTCGAGGGGCTGGCGATTGCCGCGTTCGCCGTCGGCGCACAGCTCGGCTACATCTACCTGCGGGCCGAGTATCCGCTGGCGATCGCCCGACTGCGGCTGGCTTTGCAGCAGCTGCGCCAGCGCGGTCTGCTGGATGGCCTGGATCTGCAGCTGCGGGTGGGGGCCGGGGCCTACGTCTGCGGAGAGGAGACCGCTCTGCTGGCCTCCATCGCAGGGGGGCGTGGCACGCCGCGGCAGCGGCCCCCCTACCCGGCCCAGCAGGGGCTGTTCGGCTGCCCCACCCTGATCAACAACGTCGAAACCCTGGCTGCGGTGCCGGCGATCCTGCGGCGCGGCGCCGACTGGTACGCCGCCCTGGGCACGGGCAACAGCCGCGGCACCAAGGTGTTTTCCCTGTCGGGTGCCCTGCCCCACACCGGCCTGGTCGAGGTGCCGATGGGCACCAGCCTGCGCACCGTGGTCGAGACCATGGGGGGGGCCAGCGGGGTCAAGGCGGTGCAGACCGGTGGCCCGGCTGGGGGTTGCATCCCGGCTGCCCTGCTCGACGTGCCGATCGCCTACGAAACCCTGGCGGACCTGGGTTCGATGCTGGGCTCCGGGGGCATGGTCGTGCTGCCCGAGGGCTTGCCGATGCCCCAGCTGGCCCGTTACTTCATGCGCTTCTGCGCCAGCGAGAGCTGCGGCAAGTGCGTGCCCTGTCGGGCCGGCACCGTTCAGCTCGAGCAGCTGCTGGGCCGCTTCTGCGAGGGCCAGGGAACCGCTGACGATCTGCAGCAGCTCGAGCAGTTGTGTCACATGGTCCAGGCCACCAGCCTGTGCGGGCTCGGCCAGGGGGCGCCCAATCCGGTGCTCGGCGCCTTGCGCCATTTTCGCCACGAGTTCGAGCAGCACCCGCTCGAGGCCGATGGCGCGGGGTCAGCGCCATGACGGTGTTGACCCTGGCCATTGATGGAGAGCCGCTGGCCGTTGCCGATGGCACCACCCTGCTGCAGGCCTGCCGTCAGCGGGGTGTGCCCCTGCCGACCCTCTGCCATTTGGATGGTCTGCAGCCCGTGGGGGCCTGCCGGCTCTGCCTGCTCGAGCTTGAGGGCGCCGCACGGCTGGTGCCCGCCTGCCTGACGCCCGTGGCCGAAGGCATGGTGGTGCGCACCGACACGGCGCAGCTGCGCGCCTTCCGGCGCCTGACGGTGGAGCTGCTGTTCGCCGAAGGCAACCACGTTTGCGCGGTGTGCGTGGCCAATGGTGCCTGTGAGCTCCAGGACGCGGCCGTGGCTGTGGGGCTGGACCATGGCCGGCTTGCTCAGCAATGGCCCGCGCGCGCGGTTGACGCCTCGCACCCCCGCTTCGGGCTCGACCACAACCGCTGCATCCTCTGCACCCGTTGCGTGCGGGCCTGCGATCAGCTCGAGGGGGCCCATGTCTGGGATGTGGCCAACCGCGGCAGCCACTGCCAGATCATTGCCGGCCTCGATCAGCCCTGGGGCAGCGTCGAGGCCTGCACCAGCTGTGGCCACTGCGTCGATGCGTGCCCCACCGGCGCCCTGTTCGACAAGCAGGAGACCTGCACCGAACGCCAGGCCCGGCCGCAGCGTGCCGCTGCGCTGCGTCAGGCCCGCGACCACGGACGCTGGCACAACCAGGGGGGCGTGCCATGAGCCCCTCCTCTTCGCCACGGTTGCGGTTGGCCACGGTCTGGCTGGCGGGCTGCAGCGGCTGCCACATGTCGCTGCTGGATCTGGACGACTGGTTGTTCGAACTGGCCCGCTTTGCCGATGTCGTCTATTCGCCGATCGCCAGTGACTGCAAAACCTTTCCGGACAACGTCGATGTCGTTCTGGTGGAAGGCGCCGTGGCCAATGCCGACAACCTGGCCCTGGCAAAACGGCTGCGCCGCTGCAGCCGGGTGGTGGTGGCGTTGGGTGACTGCGCGATCAGCGGCAATGTGACCGCCCTGCGCAACCTGTGTCTGCCGCCGCTGCAGCGGGTGGTGCCGCTGCAGGCTGTGATCCGGGTGGATCTGTTCGTGCCCGGGTGTCCGCCCTCGGCCGCGCGCATTCGGGCTGTGCTCGAGCCGTTGCTGCACGGCCGCTGGCCCCAGCTCGCCGGCCCCGACCTGTTGCGGTTCGGCTGAGGAGCACTGCCATGACCCGCACGATCACGATCGACCCGGTGACCCGCATTGAGGGGCACGCCCGGATCACCCTGCAGCTCGACGGGCGCGGCCAACTGGCGGATGCGCGTTTCGAGGTGCTCGAGGTCCGCGGCTTCGAGCAGTTCTGTCTGGGGCGGCCGTTCACCGAGATGGCGGGCTTGACCTCCCGGATCTGCGGGATCTGCCCTGTCAGTCATCAGTTGGCGGCAGCGCGCACCGGTGACAAGCTGCTGGCGGTGCAGCCGCCGGAGGCGGCCTGGCGTCTGAGGCGGTTGCTCAATCTGGCCCAGATCCTGCAGAGCCACGCCCTCTCGTTTTTTTACCTCAGCAGCCCCGATTGGTTGGTCGGCTGGTCCAGTGATCCGGCGCGGCGCAACATCTTCGGCCTGATGGCGGCTGATCCCGAACTGGCGCGCGGTGGCATCGGCCTGCGTCAGTTCGGCCAGCAGGTGATCGAACGGCTCGGGGGGCGCCGCATTCACCAGGCCTGGGCCGTGCCCGGGGGGGTGCGCTCGCCGTTGTCCGCCGACAACCGCGCCTGGATCCTGGCCCAGTTGCCCCAGGCTCGCGCCACCGTGCGGCGGGTGCTCGACGGCTACAAGCGGCTGCTGGATGGTCCGCTGCACCACGAACAGCGTTGTTTCGGCAGTTTTGCCTCGCTGTTTATGGCGCTGGTGGGGCCCGATGGCCGCTGGGAATGCCTGGATGGTGATCTGCGGTTGGTTGACAGCCGCGCTCAGGTGGTCGAGGCCGCCCTCAGCCATGACGCTTACGACACGTTCCTGGGGGAGGTGCTCGAGGGCTGGAGTGATCTGAAATTTCCCTATTACCGCCCGCTGGGCTACCCCCAGGGTCTGTATCGGGTGGGCCCGTTGGCCCGGCTCAATGTCTGCACTGCGATCGGCACGCCCTGGGCCGACGCCGAGCTGGTTGACTTTCGTGGCCGTGGTGGCACCCCTGCCAGTGGCGGCCGCATCGTCACCGCTGCGTTTGCCTACCACCAGGCACGGTTGGTGGAGATCGTCGCCTGCCTCGAGGGCATCGAGGTCCTGCTGCAAGACCCCGGGATCCTGGATCGCCGTGTGCGGGCCCGGGCCAGTCTCAATGCCCTGGAGGCCGTGGGGGTCAGCGAGGCACCCCGGGGGACCCTGTTTCACCACTACCGGGTCAACGAGGACGGGTTGCTGACCGCCGTCAACCTGATCATCGCCACGGGCCAGAACAACCTGGCGATGAACCGCACCGTGGCCCAGGTCGCCAGGGCCTGCCTGCCCAGGGAGCTGGGCGCAATGGCCACGATCCCCGAGGCGCTGCTGAACCGGGTGGAAGCCGGGATCCGTTGCTACGACCCCTGCCTCAGCTGCAGCACCCATGCCGCTGGGTCGATGCCGCTGCACATCGAGCTGCGCGATGCCAGCGGCGCGCTCCTCTGCGAAAGGGTGCGCGACGGATGCTGACCATGGATCTGGTGATCGGGATCGGCAACCCCCTGCGCGGCGATGACGGCGTCGGGGCCCTGGTGGCCGCCCAGGCCCGCAGCCTGGCCGCGGGTGCCAACCGCAGCCGCCTGAACGTGCTGGTGGTGCAGCAACTGACGCCCGAGCGCGTGCTTGACCTGCAACGGGTCGATCGGGTGCTGTTCGTCGATGCCTGTCTTCAGGCATCGGCGCCCAGCCTGCAGCCCCTGGCCGTGGCCCCCCCCGATGCCCTGGCGCAGGGGCTGAGCCACCGGCTCGAGCCGGCCGAGCTGCTGGCGCTGACCGCCCTGCTGGGCGGCCGCGCCCCGGCGGCCACCCTGCTGCGCCTGCCGGTCCATGCCCTGGACCATGGCCAGGGTCTGTCACCGCAGGCGCGGCGCCAGTTGCCCCAGGCCCGCGCGCTGTTGCTGCAGTGGATGAACGGCCATGCATGAACTGGGGCTGATGGCGGCACTGCGGGACCAGGCCCTGGCGGCGATGCACCAGCAGGGTGGTCGCCGTGTGGTCGCCATGACCGTGCGGCTCGGCGAACTGGCTGGCGTGGATGCCGGTTCCCTGTCGCAGGCCCATGCGGTGGTGTCGGCGGGCACCCCTGCGGCGGCAGCGCAGCTGCACGTCGAGCCGGTGGCGGCCCGCTGGTTCTGCGGGACCTGTGGCGAGGGGTTTGCGGCCGCGGCAGGCGATTGCACCTGCCCCCGCTGCGGCAGACCGAGCCCGCGGCTGCTGCAGGGCCGCGAGCTGCAGCTGCTGGCGATCGAGATCGCCTGATGCAACGCCTGCGCCTGGTCTGCCGGGGCGTGGTGCAGGGGGTCGGCTTTCGCCCCGCGGTGCATCGGCTCGCCCGAGAGCTGGGCCTTCGCGGGTCGCTCGACAACCAGCAGGGCGCCGTCGTGCTCGAGCTCTGGGGGGGGCGGCCCGCACTCGAGCAGTTGCTGGTGCGTCTGCCTGGGGCCTTGCCGGCCCCGGCCCGTCTCGAGCCCCTGCAGCCCCAATGGCTGGCTGCCGGTGCGGTGGTCCCTGAGGACCTGCGCATCGGCAGCCGTGGTGCCCAGCCCCTGCAGCTGGGCTGGTTGGCCCCGGCCCTGGCGCCGGATCTGGCGCCCTGCAGCGCTTGCCTGGCCGAGTTGCGGGACCCGGCCAACCGCCGTTACCGCTACCCGTTCATCAGCTGCAGCAGCTGCGGTCCGCGCTACAGCATTGCCACCGCCGAGCCCTATTGCCGGGCCCACACCACCCTGGCCGGCTTCCGGCTGTGCCGTGAATGTCAGGCCGAGTTTGATGACCCCGACGGGCGCCGCTTTCACGCCGAGACGATCGCCTGCCCAGGCTGCGGGCCCCGGTTGCAGTGGGTCGGTCCCCCTGGTTCCCCCGGCATCGCTGCTGACCCGCTGGCCCAGGCGGTGGCACTGCTGCGCAGTGGCGGCATCCTGGCGCTGCAGGGCGTTGGCGGCTTCCAGCTGCTGGTGGATGCCACCAACAGCCAGGCGGTCGTCCGCCTGCGGCGGCGCAAGCAGCGGCCGACCAAGCCCCTGGCCCTGCTGCTGGCCGAGCCGGCACCACTGGAGCCCTGGCTGCGAATCTCGGCAGCCGAACGCCGCTGGCTGCACAGCCCCCAGGCTCCGATTGTGCTGTTGCAGCGCCGCGGGGGGGCGGGGTGCCCCCTGAGCGATGACCTGGCCCCGGGGTGCGCCGAACTGGGGCTGATGTTGCCGGCATCGCCATTGCATTGGCTGCTGGCCACCGAGGCCGCCGTGCCGCTGGTGGTCACCAGCGGCAACCGCAGCGGCCAGCCGTTGGCCTACACCCAGGCCGAAGCCCTGGCCTGGCTTGATGATTCAGCGGCGCCGATCGCCGATGGCCTGCTGCTGCATGACCGGGCCGTGGCGCGGCCCCTCGATGATTCGGTGCTGCGTGGCATTGCCGGCCAGCCCCAGCTGTTGCGGCGGGCCCGTGGCTATGCCCCCGGCCCATTGCCGCTGCCGGCGCCGGGTCCGCTGATCCTGGCGCTGGGGGGTGATCTCAGGAGCGCCCCCGCCCTGGCCGTCGGTCAGCAGGCCTGGGTAGCCCCGCCGCTGGGCGATCTGGCCGAGGCCAGCACCCAGGCCCGCTGGCAGGCGGGTCTGGCCGAGCTGGTGGGGCGCAGCGATGGCCAGTTGGCCATGGTTTGCAGCGACGCGCACCCTGGCTATCTGAGCCGGCAGTGGGCCCAGGCCCTCGGCCAGGCCCAACCGCATTTGCAGCAGTGCAGCGTGCAGCACCATCAGGCCCATGCCCTGGCCGTTCTGGCCGAACACGGCCGCCGGCCGCCGGCCCTGGCCCTGGCGTTTGACGGCCTGGGCCTGGGCACGGGGGCGGTGCCCCTGTGGGGTGGCGAGGGGCTGCTGGTCGGCGCCGATGGTGGCATCCGCCGGGACGTCTGCCTGCGGCCGCTGCCCCTGCCGGGTGCGGACCAGGCCGTGCGCGAGCCGCGCCGTGTCGCCCTGGGGCTGCTGGCCGCTGTGGGCCCGGCAGCCCTGGCCCACAGCGGGGCGGCGGCCACGCTGGCCGCCTTTGGGCCGGGCGAGCGGCAGCTGTTGCTGCAGGCCCTGGCCACGGGCTGCCAGAGCCCCCTGTGTTCGAGCGTCGGTCGCCTGTTTGACGGAGTCGCCTCCCTGCTGGATCTGGTGCAGGTGCTCGACCACGAGGGTCAGGGTGGCCTGTTGCTCGAGGGCGCTGCCGCCGCTGCCCGGCTGCCGGTGCCGCCCTACCCGTTGCCGCTGCGGCCGGCGTCAGAGGACCTGGGCCTGGCCCATTGGTGGGACTGGCATCCGCTGTTGACGGCCCTGCTGGCCGATCGGGCGGCCGGCGTGCCTGCTGCCGCGATAGCGCTGGGGTTTCATCGCGCCTTGATGGCTGCGGCCGTGGGCTGGGCGCAACAGGCGGCGCAACGGCAGCCCCGTGCTGGCGGGCAGGCCCCGGTGGTAGTGCTCTGTGGGGGCTGTTTTCAGAACCGCCTGCTGCTGGATGGCACGCGCAGGGCCCTGCACCGTGCCGGTCTGGAGCCGCTCTGGGCCCAGCAGTTGCCCAGCGGCGATGGCGGTCTGGCCCTGGGGCAGCTGGTGGCGGCCCGGATCAGCAGCGGTGGTGCGGCAGCGCCGGGTGCTGGCGTCTCCGCTCTCTAAACCAACAGCAGGCCGTCATCGGGGGATCCCATGTGCCTGGCTGCCTGCGGCACGATCATGGCGATCACCCCCCCGGAGGCCGGCGACCCCCTCTGGCTGCGGGCCAGCGTCGATTTCGATGGCATCAGGCAATCGGTGAGCCTGGCCTGCCTGCCCCAGGCCCGGGTTGGCGATCGGGTGCTGGTGCATGTGGGTCTGGCCCTCAGCCTGGTGGAGGAGGAGCCATGACCCGCGCCCCGCGGCTCACGGTCGATGCCAACGCGGCTGTCGCCTCGGTTGCCTACCGGCTTAACGAGGTGATCGCGATTTATCCGATCACCCCGGCGACGCCGATGGCCGAAGCGGCCGACGCCTGGGCGGCCGAAGGGCGCCCCAATCTCTGGGGCAGTGTGCCGGCGGTGGTGGCCCTGCAGAGCGAGGCCGGTGCCGCCGGCAGCCTGCATGGGGCCCTGCAGGCGGGTGCGCTGGCCACCACCTTCACGGCCAGCCAGGGGCTGCTGTTGATGATTCCCACCCTGTACAAGCTGGCCGGCGAGCTGACGCCGGTGGTCCTGCATGTGGCGTCCCGTGCGCTGGCGACGCAGGCGTTGTCGATCTTCTGTGATCACGGCGATGTGATGGCCACCCGCGGCACGGGCTGCGGCCTGCTGTGGGCGGCCTCGGTGCAGGAGGCGAGCGATTTTGCCGCTATCAGCACCGCCCTGAGCCTGCGCAGCCGCCTGCCGTTTCTGCATGTGTTTGATGGGTTTCGCACCTCCCACGAGATCCAGAAGATCCAGCCCCTCAGCGACGGGCAACTGCGCGATCTGATCCCCGAAGAGGCGATCAGCGCCCACCGCGCCCGCGCCCTGAACCCCGAGCATCCGGTGATCCGCGGCACCAGCCAGAACCCCGATGTTTACTTTCAGGGCCGCGAGTCGGTGAACCGCTTCGTCGATGCGGTGCCGCAGCTGTTGCTCGAGGTCCTGGAGCAGTTCGCGGCGCTCACCGGTCGCCGTTATGCCCCCTACGACTACCTGGGCCCGCCCGATGCCGAGCGGGTGCTGGTGCTCATGGGCTCGGGATGCGAAACCGCGCTCGAGACCCTCGAGCGGCTCCATCGTGAGGGTGAGCGCACGGGACTGCTCACCGTGCGGCTGTTTCGGCCGCTGGCCGCGCGGATGTTGGTGGAGGCCCTTCCGGCCAGCATCCGGTCGATCGCCGTGCTGGATCGCTGCAAAGACCCCGGCGCCATCGGCGAACCCCTGTACCTCGATGTGGTGACGGCCATTGCCGAGCACTGGACCGCTGTGCATGGCCTGGGTCTGCCGTTGCCCCGGGTGTTGGGCGGTCGCTACGGCCTGGGCTCCAAGGAGTTCACCCCCGCCATGGTCAAGGCGGTGGTCGACCACCTGCAACAGCCCGATCCGCTCAACCACTTCACGGTCGGCATTGACGATGACCTCACCCATCGCTCGTTGTCTGTTGACGAGAGCTTCGTCACCGAACCCTCCCTGGCCGAGGCGCCCGATGCGGTGCGGGCCATCGTCTACGGCCTGGGCTCGGACGGCACGGTTGGCGCCAACAAGGCAACCATCAAGATCATCGGCGAAGGCACCGAACTGTTCGCCCAGGGCTACTTCGTCTACGACTCGAAGAAAGCAGGTTCGCTCACGGTCTCGCACCTGCGCTTCGGGCCGCGGCCGATCCGCTCCACCTATCTGATTCAGCGACCCACCCTGGTCGCCTGCCATCAGTGGGACTTTGTCGAACGCTTTGACCTGCTGGCCGGCATTGAGCCCGGCGGCGTGTTCCTGCTCAACAGCCCCCATGACCCAGCCGCCACCTGGGCTCGCCTGCCCGAACGGCTGCGGCAGACCATTCGCGTCCAGGCGCTGCGGGTGTTTGTGATCGATGCCACGCGCGTGGCCCGCGAAGCGGGCTTGGGTCCGCACATCAACACGGTGATGCAGGCCTGCTTCTTTGCCGTCAGCGGCGTGTTGCCGCGCGACGAAGCGATCGGGCGCAGTCGCGCCGCCATCCACACCACCTACGCCGGCAAGGGCGAGGCCGTGGTGGCGCGCAACCTGGCGGCCCTTGACGCCAGCCTTGACCAGTTGCAGCTGCTTGACTGGCGGCTTCTGGACCGGGAGCCGGCTGCGCCCGAACCCCGGACGGACGCGGAGCCCCCGCTGGCCGCGCGGCTGGCCACGGCCCCCCCGTTTGTGCACGCGGTGATCGCGCCGCTGCTGGAGCGCCGCGGCGACGCCCTGCCGGTCAGTGCCCTGCCCTGCGATGGCACCTGGCCCCTGGGGACCGCCCGCTACGAAAAGCGCAACATCGCCAGCGAGGTGCCGCTGTGGCAGAGCGATCTGTGCGTCCAATGTGGCAAGTGCGTGCTGGTCTGCCCCCATGCCGTGATCCGCGCCAAGGTGGCGCCCCCTGAGGCGTTTGCGGCGGCACCGCCGGGGTTCGCCACGGCGGCCGCGCGTGATCACGCCTTTGCCGGCCAGACGTTCACGCTCCAGGTGGCGGCCGAGGACTGCACCGGTTGCGCCCTGTGCGTGGCGGTGTGCCCGGTCAGCGACCCCGCCGATGCCAGCCAGCGGGCGATCAACATGGTGCCGCAACGACCACTGCGCACCAAGGCGCGGCGCGACTGGACCTTTTTCCTGTCCCTGCCCGAGGTCCCGCGGACCGAGCTGAACCTGCATCGGATCGCTCACCAGCAGCTGCAGCAGCCCCTGTTCGAATTCTCTGGGGCCTGTGCCGGCTGTGGCGAGACCCCCTACCTCAAGCTGGCCAGTCAGTTGTTTGGCGATCGGCTGCTGATCGCCAATGCCACCGGTTGCAGTTCGATCTATGGCGGCAACCTGCCGACCACCCCCTGGTGCGCCAATGCCGAGGGTCGCGGACCGGCCTGGAGCAATTCCCTGTTTGAAGACAACGCCGAATTCGGGTTCGGCATGCGGGTCGCCCTCGATCAACGGCGCCAGACCGCCCTGGCCCTGCTGGCGGACCTGCCGTTGCCAGCGGCGCTGATCGAGGGCCTGATCCGCGCCGATCAGAGCGATGAGGCCGGCATCGTCGCCCAGCGCCAGCGGGTGGCGGCGCTCAAGGGGCAGTTGCAGCAGATCCAGACGCCTCAGGCGCGCCAATTGCTTGTCCTTGCCGATGCCCTGGTCAAGACCAGCGTCTGGCTGGTGGGTGGGGATGGCTGGGCTTACGACATCGGCTTCGGGGGCCTCGATCACGTGCTGGCCAGCGGTCGTGATCTCACGGCACTGGTGTTGGACACCGAGGTGTACTCCAACACCGGCGGGCAGGCCTCCAAGGCCACGCCGCTGGGTGCCGTCGCCCGCTTCGCGGCTGCGGGCAAGGCCACCGCCAAAAAGGACCTGGGCCTGATGGCGATGAGCTATGGCGATGTTTATGTGGCCAGCGTCGCCATGGGTGCTCGCGACGAGCACACGATCCGGGTCTTTCTGGAGGCCGAGAGCTATCCGGGCCCGGCGCTGATCCTGGCCTACGCCCATTGCATCGCCCATGGCATCGCCATGGGTGAGGGCATGACCCAGCAGCAGGTGGCTGTGCAGTCCGGCCGTTGGTTGCTGTATCGCTTCGACCCCCGTCGGCGTGCCCGGGGCCTGAACCCGTTGCAGCTCGACAGTCCGGCGCCGCGGTTGCCGCTGGCTCAGGCCATGGCATCAGAACACCGCTTCCGGCAGTTGCAGCAGACCCAGCCGGCGCGGGCGGCAGCCCTGGCGACAGCGGCCCAGCGTGCCGTCGATCGCCGCTGGGGCCTGTATCGCGCCCTGGCCGCGTTGCCGGCGAGCGCGCCGTTGCCATGACGTCAGCCATGGGCGAACCCTGGACCGTGATGGAGGTCTGTGGCGGCCAGACCCACACCATCCTGCGCTGGGGCCTGGATCAGCTGCTGCCCGACGGTGTGCAGCTGGTGCATGGTCCAGGCTGCCCCGTGTGCGTGACACCGGCGGCGTGCATCGACCAGGCCCTGCAGCTGGCCCTGCATCCGACGGTCATCCTCTGCTCCTATGGCGACATGCTGCGGGTGCCGGGTTCTCAGCGGCCACAGGGCTGTGCCGATCTGCTGCAGGCCCGGGCTGCCGGCGGCGACGTGCGCCTGATCACCAGCCCCTGGCAGGTTCTGGATGTGGCCCGCCAACACCCAGAGCGTGAGGTGGTGTTTCTGGCGGTCGGCTTTGAGACGACGGCACCGGCCACGGCGTTGCTGGTGTTGCAGGCCTGCCGTCTGGGGGTCCGCAACCTGACGCTGCTGCAGGCCCATGTGCGGGTGGTGCCGGCGATGGAGGCGGTGTTGGCGGCACCCGGCAACCGGGTGCAGGGGTTTCTGGCGGCTGGCCACGTGGCGGCGGTGATGGGCGGCGCCGAGCTGGAGCGGCTGGTGCGGCGTTGGCAGATCCCCGTGGTGATCAGCGGCTTTGAACCCCAGGAGCTGCTGGCGGCTCTGGAGCGGTGCCAGCAGTTGCTGGCCGCCGACACGCCACTGCTGATCAACGCCTATGGCCGGGTGGTGCGTCCGGCCGGCAATGGCACGGCCCAGGCGCTGATGAGCCAGGTGTTTGCAGCGGCCGACGGCCCCTGGCGGGGCCTGGGCGCCATCAGCGCCGGTGTGCTGCGGCTGCGGCCGGCCTACCGCCACCTCGATGCGGCAAGCCGTTTTGGCCTCGATGCGCCAACGGTGGCCAAACCTTCGGCGGTTGAGGCCGGTGTCGACCCCTCGGCCCCCTGCCAGGCCGCCGCTGTGCTGCAGGGCCGTTGCCGCCCCAGTGACTGCCCCAGTTTTGGCACCGCCTGCACCCCCCAGCACCCTCTGGGGGCGCCGATGGTCTCGAGCGAAGGGGCCTGCGCCGCCTACCACCGCTACCGCCGATGACCCGAATTCTGCTGGGCCATGGCGGCGGCGGCAGCCTGATGCAGGAGCTGATTGCCCGCGAGTTTGCGGCGCTGTACAGCGATCCAGCGCTGTTGGGCGATGACGCGGCCCGGCTTGCGCTGCCCCAGGGCCCGTTGGCGTTCTGCAGTGATGGCTATGTGGTGCAGCCGCTCGAGTTCGCCGGTGGTGACATCGGCCGCCTGGCGGTGGTCGGCACCGCCAACGATCTGGCGATGGTGGGGGCCCGGCCGCTGCACCTGAGCGTCAGCCTCATCCTCGAGGAGGGACTGCCCCTAGACCTGTTGCGCCGGCTGGTGGCGTCGATGGCGGCAGCGGCGCAGGCGTGTGGCCTCACGATCGTCACCGGCGATACCAAGGTGGTCGAGCGGGGCAAGGCCGATGGGGTGTTCATCACCACCAGTGGCGTTGGTGTGTGCCAGAGCCCAGTGGCGATCAGACCGGCGGCGATCGCCCCCGGCGACCAGCTGCTGCTCAGCGGCGATCTGGGGCGCCATGGCCTGGCGATTTTGGCGGCGCGCCACGGTCTGGAGCTGGATCCGCCGGTGGGCTCCGACTGCGCCCCCCTGTGGCCCCAGGTCGAAGCCCTGTTGCAGGCCGGGCTCAGCCTGCATGCCCTGCGGGATCTCACCCGGGGTGGTCTGGGCAGTGCCCTGCTGGAGCTGGCCGCCGCCAGTGGCTGTGATCTCTGGATCGACGAGCAGGCCCTGAGCCTGGCCCCGGGGGTGGAGGGCTGCTGCCGCCTGCTGGGCCTCGATCCCCTGCACCTGGCCAACGAGGGACGCTTTGTGCTGGCGTTGCCCCCCGATCAGGCTGCCGCTGCCGCAGCGATCTTGGCCCCTGGGGGCGGTCGCCGCATCGGCGAGGCTCGGGTGCCAACCGGGGCAGCGGTGCAGGTGCTGCTGCGGACCAGTCTCGGCAGTGAACGGTTGCTGCCGCCCTTCAGCGGCGATCTGTTGCCACGCATCTGCTGATGCAGGGGCTGCACCCCCCGCAGTTCTAGGGTTGTAGGCCCCGGAAGGCCCAGTGCCCGCCGGAGGTTCATCGGAGTTTCCATGGACCTCACCCCTTTTCTGGCGAGTCTTGAGGGCACCACCCTCGACGCGCTGCTGCTCTCGGTCGCCATCGCCGGCAAGGTTGCGATCGCGATGAAGGGCCGCTTTCTGTTGCGTTCGGTGTGCGACAGCTTTCAGGATCGCAGCCGGATTGGTTGTGCTGTCACCGATGAAACCAGTGCTCTGGGATACCTGGGCAAAGAGCCTTATGAGCTGCTGATCTGCACCGATTTTCTTGAGGAGGGCAACGGCTTCGAGCTGGCGCGCAAGGCGCGGGAGCTGCAACCGCAGCTCAAGGTGGTGGTGCTGGCCCTCGGAGATGTGATTCCGGCTGAGTACCTCGATGCACCCTGGCTTGAGGCGGTGGTCGCCGAAGCCGACTTCATCGGTGATCAGCGTCCACTGCAGGCGGCCGTCCTGGCGGTGATGGGCGGGCACTCGTACCGCAGCCCTTCACTGCGCTCGGGTCGCTTGCCGTACCTGAGCTGCCCGCGGCTCACGCCGCGCGAATACGAGGTTCTGGACCTGCTGGCCAGTGGTCTGAGCGACCGTGAGATCGCCCAGGCCCTGGTGGTCAGTGAAGAAACGGCCAGGACTTATACCAAACGGTTGCTCAGGACTCTGGACGTCAACAACCGCCTGCAGGCCGTCCTCAAGGGGGTCCGTTGCGGCATGGTGCAATTATGAAGCTGCGGCGGGGTTGATTGTCCCCGTTTGGGGGGATCGCCGGGGTGGCGTCTCAGCCGAGAGTGGATTCATCCAGGCCAGCAAGGGCGTATCGACGCCGGGAACGATCAGATGACTGCGGATGCCGCATCGCTCACCATCGGTGAGCTCGAAGCCAATTACTCTCTCTATTGCAAAGCACTGAGGCTGCTGATCCGCGAAGGGAAATCAATCAACAAGGTGCGCCGCACCGTCTGTTGGCAACGGTTGGAGACCCTCCATTCCTGTTTGCCGAACCAATACCGCGACCCCGATTATTTGTTTGCCTTGTTGAAGCGCGAACTGAACACTGAAGCGGTCTGATTCAACTGTTTGTGCAGGCTGTCGGCCACTAGCACCGCCAGTGGTGCCAGGCCGACCCAGCCCAGCCAACCCCTGGGAATCGGTTCCATGCCGAACACCGCCGCCACCGGTGCCACCAACACCAGCAGCGCTGCCACAAGGGGTTCGCTGAGCAGGCCTGCCCAGAACAGGGGATTGGCCCGGCTCAGCAACTGCCAGAACGGGCGAATGCTGCTGCGGCAGGCCAGCAGGGCGCCCATCTGCCCGGCCACGATCAGCACAAACGTCAGGGTTGAGGCCTGCTGTTGGCCGTGGGGCAGCATCCACAGGTATCCCCCCATCGACACCAGCGCTTCCACCAGCCCCAGCACCAGGTAGGCCCGCAGCAGTACGGCCCTGGTCAGCAGCGGGGCATGGCGGGGGCGGGGTGGGCGCCGCATCTCCCCCGGTTCGGGGGGCTCGGCCCCCAGGCCCAGGGCGGGCAGCAGGTCTGTGCCCAGGTCCACCGCCAGGATCTGCAGCACCGACAGAGCGGCCGGAACCTGCAGCGTGACCATCGCCACGAACGGGGCCATCTCGGCCACGTTCGAGGCGAGCACATAGGTCAGAAAGCGTCCGATGTTGGCCACCACGGCACGGCCGTGGCGCACCGCTTCGACGATCGTGGCGAAATTGTCGTCCAACAGCACGATGTCGGCGGCTTCGCGGGCCACATCGGTGCCACTGCGGCCCATGGCGATGCCCACATCGGCGGCCCGCAGCGACGGTGCGTCGTTGACCCCGTCGCCGGTGACGCCGACCACCTCCCCAAGGCTGCGGTAGGCCTCGACCAGTCGCAGTTTCTGTTCGGGGGCCATGCGGGCGAACACAAGCCGCTGACGATGTTTCAGCAGCAAGCGCAGCTGCACCGGGCTGAGGCGGTCCAGGTCGTCGCCTTCGATCACCCGCACCGGATCGCAAGCTGGGTGGTCGTCGCCGCCAACGGGTCGCTCCAGCAGTCCGATCTGGCTGGCAATCGCCTGGGCCGTCAGACCCGAATCACCCGTCACCATGGTCACCTTGATGCCGGCCAGGTGGCAGGCGGCGATGGCGGCCGGCACCTCGGGCCGCGGTGGGTCGACCAGTCCCAGCAGGGCCATCGGAACCAGCTTCTGCTCGAGCTCTGTGCTCTCTTTGCTCTCCCAGTCCGCTTCTAGGTGTCGCTCTGCCAGGGCCAACACCCGCAGGCCGCTTGCCGCCAGCCCGTCGGCGGCCGCCTGCAGCCGTTGTCGCTCGTCCTCGGCCAGCGCTGTGCACTGCTGCAGCACCTCGCGCGGGGCCCCCTTGCTGATCAACAGCGGTCCCTGCGGGCTGCTGACCACCACGCTCATGCGCCGGCGGTGGGAATCAAACGGAATCTCGTGCAGCCGCGGGAGCCGTTGACGCGCGTGTTCCGGGGCGATGCCCGCGGCCTGGGCCGCCTGCAACAGGGCGGTCTCGGTGCTGTCGCCGATGCCGTCCGGGCTGGCATTGCTGCAGAGGCAGGCCCCCTGCAGAGCGCGGCTGCGGCTGCCCTGGTCCGCTTCTCCGGGTAGCCAGATCTGCGCAAGCGCCATGCGCCCCTCGGTGAGGGTGCCGGTCTTGTCGCTGCAGATCACGCTCAGCGAGCCCAGGGTTTCGACGGCCGAGAGGCGCCGCACCAGGGCCTGACGCCGGGCCATGCGCTGCACGTTGATCGCCAGGGCCAGGGTCACCGTGGGCAGCAGGCCCTCGGGCACATTGGCGACGATGATCCCGATCGCAAAGATCAGACTCTCCTGACTGCCCATGCCCACCAGCCAGTGGCTGAGCAGAAAGATGACGACGCCCAGGGTCAGGGCCAGGGCGCTGATCGTGCGCACGATCTGGGCCACCTGCTGCTCCAGGGTGCTGGGGCTGCGGCTGGTCAGCGCTGACAGACGGGCCACATGGCCGAACTCGGTGTCGCTGCCTGTGGCGTAGACGATGCCCAGGCCTCGCCCCGAGGCGACCGTGGTGCCGGCCAGCAGCAGGTTGGCCCGCTCCCGCGCCGGCAGATGGTGTTGCTGCAACGGCCCGGCGTGGCGTGCCACCGGCAGGGATTCGCCGGTGAGCATGGCCTGATCGACGCTCAGGGCCTGGGCTTCGATCAGGCGGCAGTCGGCCGGTACCTGATCGCCTGCCTCCACCTGCAGGCAATCGCCCGGCACCACCGTCTCGGCCGGGCATTGCACCAGGGTTCCGTCGCGCCACAGCTGCACCTGGCGGGGCAGGGCCCGGGTCAGCGCGTCCATCGTGCGCTCGGCCTGGTACTCCTGCCAGAACGAGAAACAGCCATTGATCAGCACCACGGCCCAGATCGCGATGGCCAGTTGCTGCGTGCCGGCCAGCAGGGCCAGGGCGCCCGCCACCCACAGCAGCAGGGCCATGGGGTGCAGCAGCTGATCGCCCAGGCGCAGCAGCAGGCTGCGCCGTTGCGGCGCTGGCAGGGTATTGGTTCCGAAATGGTCGAGACGCCGTTGCGCCTCGCTGCTGCTGAGACCTTGGCTGCTGCTGCCGGTGGCGGCCAGCACCGCCGCGCGACTCAGGGACCAGATCGGATTGGCGGCAGAGAGTTGCATGGTTGGCCGCGGCAGAGGCGGTAATCCCGCTGCAATTCAGCAAAAGCTGCCGCCGCAGGATCGTGGATTTGATGGGTTGTTTCTAGCCTCAATTCAGGCTTTTGCTGCAGTTCACGGTATGGCTCCATATCCGGATTTTCCCATTCCTGCTAATGAGTCACATCGCCTGCGGGAGCTTGAGCGTTATGGACTCGATGATGGCACAGATGACCCTCATTTCTGCCGCATTCTTGAGCTGGCAACTGATCTGCTGCAGATGCCGATCGGCTTGGTTTCAATCGTTGATCAAGACCAGCAGGTTTTTCTCTGCCGCCATGGTTTTGAAGGCCGATCAACACCCAGGCAGATGGCGTTCTGTGCCCATGCCATTGCTCAGGACAGGTTGTTGGTGATTAAAGATGCGCTGCTGGATGAGCGGTTTGCCGCCAATCCTCTGGTCCTGGGTCCGCCTTACATCCGCTTTTATGCGGGATCGCCACTCTGCACCGAACGGGGTTACAACCTTGGCACGCTTTGTGTGATCGATCACCAGCCACGAGAGTTCTCTGAGCAGCAAGAGCGATGGTTATTGCAGTTCACTGCATTGTTGATGCGAGAGATCGAGTGGCGACATCAGAGACGCCTCTGCCCGCTGACCGGATTGCACCGCAGGGATTCTTTTTTTGAGCTTGCTGCAAAAGAATTCGCCCGGGCCAAGAGTCAAGGTTGGCCGTTGGCGCTGTTGAGTTTTGACGTTGACAATTTTCGCCAGATCAACATGCGATGGGGCCACGCGGCTGGCGATCAGGTGTTGGTTGACCTGGTGGCTGTCTGCAAGAGGATGCTGGATGAAGACGACTTGATGGCGCGAATCTATGATGAGGAGTTCTGCTTGTTGATCGTGGGCAAGGACGACGCCGCGGCGCTGGCGTTGGCTGAACTGGTTCGTCATTCGATCACGCAGATGAATGGTGTTTTCTCGACATCGGGGTACAGGATCTGCATCAGTGGCGGCATCAGTAGCCTCGCCTTGACCGATCGTTCGTTCGCGGATCTTTATGCACGGGCTGAGCAGGCTTTGCTGCTGGCCAAGAACAATGGTCGCAACCAGATTGCGCGCTTGTTTTCTGAATAAAATCCATCTCTTGTGCGGCAGATCGCAGGCTTTTTGGCTGAGCCGTGACGCGCTATCCAAGACGTAAGCGGATTAAATTGAGGTTGTCCATCAGGATTCTTGATTATGGAATTGACAAAATGGGAGCCTTTGCGTGAGATCGAGGATTTTTTCGATCGCTACAGTCGAGCGATTGCTTCTCCGTTCATGCGCAGCTCGGATCTGATCAGCAATGGTGGCTGGATGCCTCGTGTTGATGTCAGCGAGAATGACACTGCTTTTGTGATCAAGGCCGAGATTCCTGGCATTGACAAGAATGACGTCAAGGTGACCCTTGACAATGGTGTCTTGACGCTTCAGGGTGAGCGCCGTCAGGAGCGAGAGGAAAAGGGTTGGCGCTTTCATCGCATGGAACGCTCCTACGGCCATTTCATGCGTAGTTTCAGTCTGCCGAGCAACGTCGATGAGGGTCATCTGAAAGCTCATTTTCATGACGGCCTGCTTGAAGTGGATATTCCCAAGCTCGAGCAGACCCCCTCGCAATCGGTGCAGGTTCCGGTCGAAGGCTGAACTGATCCAGCACTGTTTTCAGCGCACTGCCCTCAAGCAGTGCGTTTTTTGTGCTGTGCTGATTCAGCTGCTGGCCCCCAGGTCGATGGTGCTCAAGGAGCCTTGCAGCGGTCCGCCTGCAGCAGCTGCTCGACGGCTTGGTCGCTCAGTTGACTGAAATCGTTGTAGTAAAGGCCGACCGCCTGCAGGCCGTTGACCGTGGCGACAGCGACCAGAGCATCAACCATCGCCGTCAGCACCCCGACCACCTTCTGATCCACCACAGGCACGGCCAGGACCAGCTCGGCCGGGCCGCAGTTGCGCAGCGCCTGCAGTGCCGCACGCACGGTCATGCCCGTGGCGATGCCGTCATCGACGACGATCAGGCGACGTCCCCGCAGATCTGCTGGGTCGGGATCGCCGAAGCGTTGCCGGCGCCGCTCAAGCTCTGGCCGCGCAGCCTCCACCAGGGCCTGGCGCTGCGCCGCGTTCAGCCGCGCTGCCCCCCAGGCTGCAGGGTTCCAGACCACCACGTCGGGGGCAGCCAGGGCACCCAAGGCGTATTCGGGTGCGGCTGGCAGCGTCAGTTTGCGCACCGACCAGCTGGCCAGCGGCAGCCGCAGTTGCTCGGCCACGGCAGCGCCCACAGCCACACCACCGCGGGGCAGGCCGATCACTGTGGTCGTCTGCGCCTGGTCAGCCCAGGGGCGCAGCTGTGCGGCCAGCTGCACCCCGGCCGCCCTGCGGTCTTTCCACAGCACGGAAGTCCTGGTCATGGCGGAACCCTATGGATCCGCCCTGTGAATGGCGGCGCCCTGCAGCCGTGGCTCGGTGGATCTGCGGCACATCCCCAGAGCCGGCCCCGGCGGCTGGCCTGCCGGTGGTGGGGTGGTCCGGCGCGTGCAAGCAGCCATGTCCCAACCCCCGGCCCTGATCCGCGAGCTGACCGATCGGGCGGATGTCGGATTCCAGGGCGAGCGCCCCTGGGATCTGCAGGTCCACCACCCGCGTCTCTATGGCGATCTGCTGAAACGGGGCAGCCTTGCCCTGGGTGAGGGCTACGTCAATGGTGATTGGGACTGTGAGGCTCTTGATGTGTTGTTCACGCGGTTGCTCAGCCAACCGGCGTGCCGCAAGGCGGCGATCGGGTTGCAACCCGCGGCCCGCCTGCTGGGGCATGTGCAGCAGTGGGCAGAACGCTGGGTCAACTGGCAGTCGCGCAGCCGCGCCTTCATGGTGGGCGAACAGCACTACGACATTGATGATCGTGTCTATGCCGCCATGCTCGATTCACGTCGGCTCTACAGCTGTGGCTACT
Source organism: uncultured Klebsiella sp. (assembly GCA_964546045.1). Classification (GTDB taxonomy): domain Bacteria; phylum Cyanobacteriota; class Cyanobacteriia; order PCC-6307; family Cyanobiaceae; genus RGUW01. The sequence goes on from CAZJIF010000007.1 coordinate 22,374, forward strand.
GGCAGGACGCCACTGATCTAGAGACCGCGCAGTTCCACAAACTGCAGCGCATCTGTCAGAAGCTGGAACTGAGTCCAGGTCAACGCCTGCTGGACATCGGCTGTGGCTGGGGTGGCCTGGCGGTTCATGCTGCCCGTCACTTCGGTGTTGAGGTGGTGGGGATCACGGTCTCTGCACAGCAGGCCGAGTATTGCCGCAAGCGCTGCGCCGATCTGCCAGTGGCGGTGCTGTTGTGTGACTACCGATCGCCATTGGTGCGGCAACAGGGTCTGTTTGATCGGGTTGTGTCGATCGGCATGCTCGAGCATGTCGGCCGCCGCAATGATCGAACCTATTTCGAGATTCTCAGCGCCCAGCTGGCTCGTGATGGTCTTGCCCTGATCCAGACGATTGGCTCCCATGACACCAACATGGCCTTGGATCCCTGGATCAATGCCTATATTTTTCCGAATGGTCGTTTGCCGTCTGCCCAGCAATTGTGCCATGGTTTTGAGCCATGGTTTTTATTGGAAGATTGGGAGAACTTTGGTTTTGACTATGATCTGACTCTGCAAGCATGGTGGCATCGCTTTCAGCGTGCTTGGCCCGAATTGTCGGATGAGCTGGGACAGCGATTTTATCGATTGTGGCGGTATTACTTGCTCTCCTGTGCCGGATTTTTTCGTTCAGGTCAGGGTCAGCTCTGGCAAGTTGTGTTGAGCAAGAAGGGCTCTGGCAGGGCCTATCGTTCGCTTCGTCCAAGACTGTGTGAGTCTGCAGATGTGGGCGCTGCGGTAGCGCTGTAAACGGGTCGCAATGATCACGGTCGAGTCTTCTTTTGTTCAGGATCGATAGGCAGATTCAGCGCCCTGAATGTCAGACGCTTTTGGCGATTATCTCAAGTCGATCGGTCGAGTTCCAGTGCTCACTCCGGCAGAAGAAGTGCATCTCGGTACTCTCGTTCGCCGTTGGCAGGATGATGCTTCGTCGACGCCGATCAGTGAACGCCGAGGCCGACGCGCCATGGAGCGGATGGTCAGCGCCAATCTCAGGCTTGTGGTGGCCGTCGTGATGCGACAGAACCGTCGCATTCAGCATCTCAACCATGATCCGATGGATTTGATCCAGGCAGGCAACCTCGGTTTGATCAGGGCGGTCGAAAAATTTGATCCGAGTCGTGGCTATAAGTTTTCCACCTATGGTTATTGGTGGATCCGCCAGTCAATCAATCGTTATCTGCAGGAGAACAGCAGTGCGATTCGTTTGCCGATCACGGTCATTGATCTGGTTCACAAGGCGCGGCAGCTTCAGGCGACACAGGAAGCTCAGGTTGATTCGCAGCTGATCGCTGATCAGTTGGGGCAGACGCCGCGTCGGCTGCGATTTGCGATTGATGCTGTTCAGCGCGGTCAGGTGCAGTCGCTCGACCAGCAGATCAGTAGTTCAGATCAGGAGTTGACGCTGTTAGACACGGTCCGTGGTCAGAACGAGCCGCGGTTAGAAGATGATTATCAATGGGTTCATGATCAACTCAATCAACTCGATGAGCTGGAGCGCTCCATCCTTGATCTTCGCTATGCAGGCGAGCAGTGTCATTCATTTGCCAAGATCTCTGGTATGACAGGCCTGAGCAAGGACCAGGTGCAGCGTCTCGAAAAAGTTGCTCTGCACAAGCTGCGCAGGCGGCTTGAGCCTCAGCTCAATCCCTGAATCCAAAAAAGCCCGTTGCCGGAGGGGCAACGGGCTTGCTGGCACGGAGCCCCGGCATCGACAAATTCAAAAGTTTCCGTGCCGCATCGTGCGCATGGTTTTGTTTCCGTTTGCCGTGTTGAGCATGGTGTTGTTCGCTGGGCCGCTGACGACAAATTGTCTGACAGGTTCGCGCAGGGCGTCTTCCAGTAGAAAGGCGCAAAGATTGGAAACGGAGCGTCCTTCCTCCTCTGAGCGGGACAGGAGCGCTTCGTGTACGTGATAGCTGAGTGTGATTGAAATGCGTCGGGGCTGCCGTTGCATCACGCGAAATCGTTCGTTCATGGTGCGAATGATTAGGCAAACAGTGTGGGATGGCTTGGGCAAGTGCAGCTCATGGGAGTGAGCAGAATGCTGCATAATGCACCTCTTGCTTTCAGCCAATTGAAGATTAAATCTGCCTTCTGCAATTGCGTGCTGTTGTCTGTAGCGTAAGTGGCTTCAGGCTGCGCTTCATCTGCTGCGTTCTTGGACGAGATTGGTCGCTCTGCAGCGTCAATGTTGAGAGCTGTTGTCAATTCTGCTGATCTGGCGTCTGTTAGCAGCGCCGTTGCTGTTTCTGCGCTGCTCACTGCTGCCGACTGGCCGCCACGGCTGTTGGCGATGGCAATGCTCCCCGGTACCGATCAGATCACGGGGTTGCTGTCATGCCGCTGTCCCACCATCCCGGCACCCAGCAGCTGCAGTTGGCGAGTTGTGGTGTGTTGCTGCCCGCCCTGGTGGTGCGACCCACCCAGTCCATGGGCTGGGTCGTCTTTGTCCATGGCAGCGGCAGCAGCCGTTTGAGCAGCCGCAATCAGGCCGTGGCGTCGGTGCTCCAGCAGGCGGGCCTGGCCACCGTGCTGTTTGATCTGCTGACCCCTGCCGAGCAGAATCCGGGCGCGCTTCACCACTCAGGCGGGCCAGCTCTTGAGCTTCTGGCTCAACGCCTCTGGGGGGTGATCGAGGCCCTCAGGCAGCGGCCAGATTTGGCCGATCTACCGCTCGGATTGTTCGGCTCCAGTTCGGGTGCGGCCATCGCCTTGCAGGTAGCGGCTCAGGTCCACCCTCTGGTCAGGGCCGTGGTCTGCCGTGGCGGACGGCCCGATCTGGTGCCTGGCTCGCTCGGGGATGTCTGCTGTCCGACCCTGTTGCTGGTCGGCAGCCTCGACCTGGATGTGCTCGAGCTCAACACCTGGGCGGCGGCCCGGCTGCGGGGCTTCCATGAACTGCGGGTGGTGCCGGGGGCCGGTCACCTGTTTGCCGAGCCCGGCGCCCTGGTTCAAGTGGCCGCCTGGTCGCAGGAGTGGTTTCAGCGGCATCTTCCCCGCTGAGCATTCAGCGCTGATCTGCTGCAGGGCCCGGGCTCCTGCCCAGGTCGATGTTGGGATCGGTTGTTGTCTGCATCAACCTGTGTATGGCCCTGACAGGAGAAGCGCTGCTGACGGCAGTGGATCAATTCAAGGGATTGCCTCGCGCCGAGATCGTGCGGCGCTGCGGCTATGTGAATGTCGGTGAATCAGGCCAGGAGCGGCTTAACAACACGGCCTTTTTTGAGGCCTTGCTGCAGGCCAAGGGGTTTGCGTTGGGCGATGGCCGTGGGCCGGGGGGACGCCGTCGCGCCCGCAGACTGGGTCGTTCAGGACGGTCTCTGCCGTTTCACACCAAGGTCCAGTTCAACGGCAATCTGATGGTCGGCAGTGCCTATCTGGATCTGCTCGACGCCAAGCCGGGCGATCACTTCGTGATTCGGCTGGGCCACGATTCGATTCGGTTGCTGCCGCTCCCATCCGGAACTGCCACTGCCCAGTCCTGATCAGAGTTCTGGCGCGTTGCCAGGGGCGACTGGCGCGATGGGATCGCCGGTTGCACCCAGGCCTGGTCGTGGCCTTCGGTTTCAGCCCATGGCAGACGATCGCTGGGGTCCTGGCTGATCGCCAACCGCCAGAACAGCAGCAGGGCAGCCAGGGCCATGGGTAAGCGGGCAGGGATCCAGTCGTAGGTCGATCTGTCAGGGCCGCCGACCAGCAGCAGCAGGTCAGCGGCAGCATGGTGCTGACCTGCTGCGGTGCCGATGAACAAGTTGCTGATTCCGTTGCTGATCCTGGCGGTCGCCTGGGCCCAGGAGCTGGTGGATCAGCTGGTGTTCGGCGGCCGCTGGAACCTGCCAATGGTCCCGGGCGGTTCGTTTGCCGGTGTGTTCACAGCACCCTTCAGCCACGGTGGCTTCGGCCATCTGCTGGCCAACAGCCTGCTGTTCGTGCCCCTCTCCTGGTTGGTGCTGCTCCAGGGCCGTCGCGACTACCTGGCCGTTTGGGTTGGTGTGATCGTGACGGCGATTCCCGTCTGGCTCCTGTGGCCGACGGGCAGCCATGGTCTGTCGGGGGTGGTTTACGGGTTGCTGGGGTATCTGCTGCTGATCGGTTGGCTCGAAAAGCGCCCCCGCTCGTTGCTGCTGTCGGTGATTTGTCTGATCGCCTATGGCGGTGTGCTGCCCAGCCTGTTGCCCTTCTTTGTGCCGACTGGGGTCAGCTGGATCGGCCATGTCAGCGGCTTTGCCGGCGGGTTGCTGGCGGCCTGGGCGGTGCACAGATCGCCTCAGTAGAGGATCCCGGTCTCCAGCCGTCCTTCTTTGATTGCCTGCATGAACAGGTCGTAATCGGCTTGCGATTGGTCGGCATAGGCGATCGCATACCCCTCCATGGCCTGGTCAAAGCCTTTGCCGCCTTCCAGCCAAGTGGCGATGGCGTGGCGATCACCCGAACGGGCATGGGCTTTGGCCAGCACCCGGCCGCACAGCTCGCCATACAGCTCCAGTCCCTTGGCATCGAGAGCGGCCAGATCCACTGAGCCTTTCCAGTTGCGCAGCTGGCGTCCGTAGAAATGCCGGAGCTGAGGGCCTGTGGTCCAGCCCAGGAATGGATCGCTGGCGGTCTGCAGCAGTCGCTGGCCCTCGACCACCCGCTGGCCCTGGTGCTCCGGCGGTGGGCTGCTGGCATAGGGCGCCAGCACCGAGGCTTCAGCCTGCTTGCTCTGCAGGATCAACACATCCTCGGGGTGGGTGCCCACAAACAGGTTGATGGCACAGCGGGTGCCCACCGAGCCGACACCGACCGCCTTGAGGGCGACATCGCACAGCTTGAGCTGAGACAGCAAATGCCGCAGATCGGCCGGTAGCGACGCCAGATACAGATGCAGCAATTCATTGACCAAGTCATGCCAATCGATCTCGGCTGTCCAGTGGCGCTCCAGCAGGGCATGGCGCCAGATCAGCGGGGGATCGTGGCGCAATTGCAGCGTGCCCCCAGGGCCCACCTCGCACAACTTGCCGGCGGCTTCACTGCTGGTGCGGGCCCGGGCCTTGGCGCCCACCTTCTCAAGGTGTCGGCGTAGGGGTGGATGCTCAACCCCCGCGATGTAGGCATCGGCATCCAGGCGGTGGGCCCACACCTGTTGAAGGGGTTGGGTGGCGAGCGTTTGCATTGCCTTGCGGTAGGCGCGGGCCACCCGCCGGGCGGTGCGACCCTGCTGCTCGCCGTTGAGTTTCAGGGACCGGGCGGCCAGGACCGCGCTGGCCACAAGCCGTTTGAGGTCCCACTCAAACGGGCCGCGCACTGTTTCGTCGAAGTCATTGATGTCGAACAGCAGGTGCCACTCGGGTGAGGCATAAAAGCCGAAGTTGCCCAGGTGGCAATCACCGCACAGTTGCACCTCCAGCCCAGTGCTTGGCGCGTTCCCCAGGTCGTGGGCCATGACCGCCGGAGTGCCGCGGTAAAAAGCAAAAGCGTTCTGGGCCATCCGGCTGTGGCGCACCGGCACCAGCCAGGGCAGGCGGTCGGCCTCCTGCTGCTGCAGCACGGCGATCGGATCGCGGCGATCCGCTGGGGGGTCCCAGCGTCCCAGCAGCGCGTAGGGAAGTTGGCAGGGGGACGCCGCCACGGGCTTGATCAAGCTGCTCTGTTTCAAGCTAGATCGAGGTTTGCGCGCCGTCAGCGGTGTACTACGGTGAAGGTGATTCAACGATCACTCTTCAGCGGGTTTCTCCCCATCAAGGCGAGTTCCAACGATTTCTCCTTCACGGCCAGCGACTTTCTTCAGGGCTTTCGACGAATCGGTTTCATATTTCTCGCGTCCATTTCATGACCATTTACGTCGGTAACCTCTCCTTCGATGCCGAAGTGGAGGACCTTCAGCAGCTGTTCGCCGGTTACGGCGAAGTGCGCAAATGCACCCTGCCCCTCGACCGCGAAACCGGCCGCAAGCGCGGTTTTGCCTTCGTCGAGATGGCGAACGCCAGCGACGAGACCAAGGCCATTGACGACCTTCAGAACGTTGAGTGGATGGGTCGCAACATTCGCGTCAATGCAGCCGAACCCCGCACTGGTGGTGGCGGCGGTGGCGGTGGCGGCGGTTCGCGCTGGTGAACCTCAGCGCTCACAGCTGAACTGCAGCACATCACCCTGACTGCGGCGTAGCCGCAGATCGGGGTGATCGGGATCGACCAGGCTCCACCACCATTTGCCGTCGGTGAAGCTTGGTGGGCCTGCATTGTTGGTGCGGGGCAACTGCAGCGTCTGCTGTTGCCACTGCAAAACCACAAAAGCCCCTGGCGAGGTGGTGCCACTGCGGTTGGGGATCGTCGGATCATCGACCGCACCGCGGTGCACCGTGGCGATCAGGGCCTCACCGTCACAGCGATAGGCCTGGGGCGGCTCGCTGCTGTCAGCCAAGGCGGGAGCAGCTGCCGACACAGCAATCAGCACCCATCCGCACAGCAGCAGCACTGCGTTGGCGATGCGGCGGTGCCAGGTCGCGCTGGTTCGGCGGTGGTTCACGTCGTGGCCGGGCAGCAGTAGGCCGAACCCGATCAGGGTTTGTTGGGCAGATCGCTGGGACGGGTGAGCAGATAACCCACCATCGCGGTCAGCACCGCAACCAGGATCACCAGCCCGGTGATCGCTGCGGTGTAATCGGTGCTCACGCGGCTCATCCCGGGGTGAACCTTGACCCTAACAGCGTGTTGTGGCCACGGTTCAGGCCTGGTCGCGGCCCAGCAGCAGATCACGGGCACCGTTGACCAATTGCATGGTGTCGTGGGCGCCACCCCGATCGGGATGGTGCTCGCTGGCGCAGCGCTTCCAGGCCTGCTGGACCTGGCCAACCGTCAGGCGACCCGACAGGGGCAGGTGCAGCCGTTGGCGCGCCACGATGGCGTCGAGATCGGGGTGTTTGCCCAGGGGGCCCCAGTCGGCTTTGCTGAGGGCGGGGTTGCGTTTGCTGGTTCGCCGTTTGCCGCCCTTGGCGGCCCTGCTCCCGCCGAAGCCCTTGGCGGCAGCAGTGTCTGCCGTGCTTGGCGGGGCCTGGCCCGACGTCCTGCGGTGGGTGGTGAGTCCTGTCGCCAAGGGTTGAACAGTGCTCTGGGGCATGACGGATCTCGTGTGTCTCCAGCTTGCTGCAGCATCGGGCTGCAGCCGGGCCCGCAGCTGGCAGGGCCTGCTAGGGGCCCATGGGGATCCGTTCTTTGCCGTGGTGGCAACCCGGCCCTGAGGCGAATGGGCGGCGGATGAAGTTTCATGGCTGCTTCGCTGTAGCAACCGCTACAGAATCGCTAGGATGTGGACACGTTGATCCTCCTCAAGGGGGATGCAGTCAGATCCGCGCCAGGCAACGGGGACGCGGGCACTGTGGAGTTCAACCATGAACACCCTCGAACTGATCCGCTCCAGGATCCTCAAGACCAAGCACCTGGAAGATGCCCAGATGCTGATGGCCAAGTCGTACCGCGGCGTCGCCTATGTCGATGCCCATCACGACGAACCGACCGCCAGCTCTGAGCCCAAGGATCTGACCTACAGGGGTCAGCATTACGTGCACTGAGCACGTTCTGACAGTCCGCTTCCTTCCCGCGCCGGCAGCTGCCGGCTTTTTTTTGTCTGGAGCGACACCAGCGCAGCGCTTGTAGGCCTGCGGCCTACGGCAGCAACCTCAGCAACACCCCCGCCGCCGCAGCCGCCGCGATCACCTGCAGCACGCTCCAATGCAGGCGCAGTTGGGCCATCAGGGCCAGCGCCACCACCAGCAGCGCCCAGATGTTCAAGCTGCCGGCGGGCCAGAGCACCGGTCCCGCAAAGAAGAGCGCCAGGCTGGCGATGACCCCCACCACAACAGCAGTGATGGCGCTGAGCGGCGCCCCGAAGCGCAGATCGCCCCGGCTGGCCTCGACCAGGGGGGCCCCGGCAAGGATGAAGCCGAACGAGGGCAGAAAGGTGAACCACACGGTGACCAGCACCGCTGCCAGGGCAGGCAGCCAGGGGCTGGAACCGGCAGCGAGGGCCCCATTCCAGCCGCCCATGAAGCCGACGAAGGCCACCACCATGATCAACGGGCCTGGGGTGGTTTCGCCCAGGGCCAGGCCATCCACCATCTGGCTGGCCGAGAGCCAGCCGAAGTGCTCCACCGCCCCCTGGGCCACGTAGGGCAGCACCGCGTAGGCACCGCCAAAGCTGAGCAGGGCCACCCGGGTGAAAAAGCGCGCCATCAGGGCAAGACTTCCCGTCCAGCCGCCGGCGATCGACAGGGCAGCTAGCGGCAGCAGCAGGGCCAGCGCCCAGATCAGCAAGGTGAGTGCCAGGCGCCGGCGCGAGAAGCGGGCGTGGGCGGGGCTGTCGCTGTGGTCGTCGTGCAGGGCTGCAGGTTGGTCGACAGGGGTGTTGCCTGCTGATGCCGGACTGGGGCGGCTGGCCAGCAGCAGCGCCGGCCGCCAGCGGGCGGCCACAGCACCGATGCCGCCCGCAGCGATCACCACCAGTGGATAGGGCAGAGAGAACAGAGAGAGGGCCAGGAAACCGGCAAGGGCCAGGGCGACCAGCAGCGGTGTGCGCAGGGTGCGCTGGCCCACCCGCCAGGCTGCCACCAGCACGATCGCCAGCACAGCCGGTTTGAGCACGGCAAACACTGACGTCAGCAGCGGCAGCTGCCCCCAGACGACATACACGCTCGAGAGGGCCGTGAGCACCAGCACCGAAGGGATCAGAAACAGGCCGCCGGCGATCAGGCCACCGGGAATGCCGTGCATCAGCCAGCCCAGGTAAGTGGCCAGTTGAGTCGCCTCGGGCCCCGGCAGCAGCATGCAGTAGTTGAGGGCATGCAGGTAGCGCCGCTCGCTGAGCCACCGGCGCCGTTCCACCAGCTCGCGCTGCAGCAGGGCGATCTGCCCGGCCGGCCCGCCGAAGCTCACCCAGCCCAGCCTGGCCCAGAAGCGGGCGGCTTCAGAGAGGGGAACGGGGTTTGCGGGCATGTCCCTTGATCTCACCGTTGATCAGCAGCATCGATTCGCCAGATTCAAAGGCTTGCCAGCGCTCGTCACTCGTGAGGGGCTCGGTGCTGAGGATCGTCACCACATCGGTGCTGGTGGTGAGGGCTGAAAAATCCACCCTCACCGGTGCATCGGCCAGGGTCGCGGTGCTGAATGGGGCGCGGCGAGTGATCCAGTGCAGCCGGGTGGTGGCGGTGGCAAACAGCCATTGCCCATTGCTGATCAGCGCGTTGAAGGTGCCCCGTGTGGCCAGTTCTGCAGCGCAGTTGTGCAAAAGGGTGAACAGGGCTTCGTGGTCGTCGGCATCGACGGCAGCGGGGTTGAGCTGTTCCAGGATCCAGCAGAAGGCCGCCTCGCTGTCGGTGCTGCCATAGGGCCGGTAGCGATCACCCAGCGGGATCTCTCCGGCCAGGTTGCCGTTGTGGGCAAACACCCAGGTCTGACCGTGCCAGGTGCGGCTGAACGGGTGGCAGTTCTCCAGCGCCACGACCCCCTGGGTGGCCTTGCGGATGTGGGCGATCGATACCAATGCCTTGGGCGAGCGCTGGGCCAGCTGTTCGGCCATGGCCGAAAAGGCAGCAGGTGCCTCCTCCCTCAGCAGGGTGAGGCCATGGCCATCGGGCGTGAAACTCGCCAGGCCCCAGCCATCGGCATGCTCGCTGGTGGCCCCGCCACGGCGGCTGAGCCCCCGAAACGAGAAGTCCATGTCGGTTGGGGTATTGGCGTTGAGGGCCAGCAGTTCACACATGGTGTCAGCGGGTTGTGGCGAACAGGCGGTCCCAGATGCCGCCCTTGCTGAAAAACTCCTCGTTGACCTTGGCCCAGCCACCGAAATCGGCCACGCTGAACCAGCGGGTGACCGGCGCGAAGCGGTCTTTGACCTTCGCCCAAACTGAGGGATCGGTAGGCCGAAAGCCTTCTTCGGCAAAGATCTTCTGGGCCTGGGGAGTCAGCAAATAGGCGGCCAGCGCTTCGGCGGCTTGGCGCGTGCCGCGCTTGTCAACGTACCTGTCGACCACGGCCACAGGCCCTTCGATGCGGATGTTGAGCTTGGGGACCAGGAATGGATCGGTAAGGTCACCGGTCTTGGTGGCGAGGATGGCTTCGTTTTCGTAATTCAGAAGAACATCACCCTGACCGCGTTTGAGGAACACATCGGAGGCCTCCCGGGCATCCTTGGGCAGGTTGTCGACGTTCTTGTAGACGCTGGCTACGTAGCTTTCGGCCTGTTGGGCCTTGCCGCCGTTCTGGCTGACCGAGCCCCAGAGTCCCAGGAAATTCCAGCGGGCGCCGCCCGATGTCTTGGGATTGGCGGTGACCACGGTCACGCCGGGTTTGCTGAGATCTGACCAATCTCTGATTCCCTTGGGATTGCCGTTGCGGGGGATCAGTGCCACAGCTGAGTGGGTGATGATGCTGCCTCGGGGCAGCTCCTGTTCCCAGCCAGCCTCGATCAGACGGGCTTGCTGAAGTTTGAGCACATCGGCTGACAGGGCCAGGGTGACCACGTCAGCTTCCAATCCGTCGATCACGGCGCGGGTCTGGGTTCCGGATCCGCCGTAGCTGGCTTTGATCGTGATGTCCTGGCCGGTCTTGGCTTTCCATTCGGCCTTGAATGCTGGAAGGATGCGCGCGTATGCGCCTTTGGTGACGGCGTAACTCACCAGCAGCAGTTCCTGCTTGCCGTTGCCCGAAGCGCCTGGGCCCGCATCGGGGCTTCCACCACAGGCGCTCAGCGCCAGGGTTGCAACCGCTGCGGCGACGCCAACAGAGACACCATGGGAAGCCTTGGGCGGAGAAACCACGGTAGGCCGATCGAGATTGAGCAAAACTATACACCGGTTTTCCGGTGGGCTTATCGGTTGTAGACGGCAAAAGCCCCGGGTTCATCCGGGGCTTGAGGGTCTCTGTGGGTCTGGCTCGGGGGTCAGCGGGTCTTGGCGAAGATCTGATCCCAGACGCCGCCCTTGCCGAAGAACTTCTTGTCGGCAGCGCCCCAGCCGCCGAAGTCCTCAATCGAGAAGAACTTCAATGCCTGGAATTTGGATTTGCCGTAGGCCTTGCCGGCGGCCGTGGCCGGGCGGAAGCCGTTGTCGACAAAGATCTTCTGGGCTGCCGGGGTGTACAGGAACTTGACAAAGGCTTCCGCCACCTTGCGGGTGCCGCGCCTGTCGACCACCTTGTCGACGACTGTCACTGGCTGGGCGGTCAGCACGTTGGGGCTGAACAACTTGTAAGGGGTGGGCCATTCGCCTTTGCGCTTGGCCAGGATCGCCTCGGTCTCCCAGTTGAGCAGCACATCGCCTTTCTTGCGCTTCACGAAGAGATCGGTGGCTTCGCGTGCGTCCTTGGGCAGCACATCGGCGTTCTTGTAGACGCCGGTGATGAACTTGCGGGCCTGCGCTTCCGTGCCGCCGGCCTCGGTCACGGCGCCCCAGAGGGCGATGAAATTCCAGCGTGCTCCGCCCGAGGTCTTGGGATTGGCGGCCACCACATCGACGTTGGGGTTGTCGAGGTCCTGCCAGGTTTTGATCTTCTTGGGATTGCCCGGCCGCACGAATACGGCCACGGTGGAGTGGATCGGGGTGGAGTTGTTGGGATTCTCCTTTTCCCAGCCGGGTTGGATCAGGCCGGCCTGTTGGATCCTGGTCACATCGGAGGCCATGGCCAGGCTGACAATGTCTGCTTCCAGGCCATCAATCACGGCGCGTGTCTGGGAGCCAGAACCGCCGTAGCTGCCCCTGAAGGTGACCGTCTGGCCGGTCTTTTTCTTCCAGTCGGCGGCAAACAGCTTGAAGATCTTGTCGTAAGAATCTTTGGTCACTGCATAGGAGACCAGGGTCAGACCCACGGGTTTCGGTGGCTGCTGGGCCTGCACCAACGAGGTGCCCACGGTGGCGGCCGCGGCCAGGGCCACAGGTAGGCCAACCAAACCCGCCAGCACGGATCGGCGGGAGCGAGGCGAGAGAAGCAAGCGGCAATTCACGGTTTCTCGATCGAGAACTGAGTAAAGGTATGGCCTGGCTCTGCTGTGGGGGTGTGCCCGTGGGCACACGGGCACCGGTATTCCGATCGGCTTTACGTATTAAGCTGCAGCATGGATTGGTTAACCGGTAAGTAGATGGGCTTTAGCGCTAAGACCGAGTACGGGTTGGTCGCCCTGCTGGATCTGGCGGCGCTCCATCCCTCCGCAGGCCTGGTGCAGACCCAGGAAATCAGTCGTGAGCACGGCATCCCTGAGCGTTATCTCGAGCAGATGCTGACCGCCCTGCGCAAAGGGGGTTTCCTTAAGAGCGTGCGCGGACCGCATGGCGGGTACCGCCTGGCGCGACCGCCCGAGGACATCACCGTCGCCCAGATCGAGGCCTGTCTCGAAGGCGAAACCGTGGTGGAACGCCAGGGTGTGCGTGACGACCCTGGTTTTCAAGCGTTGAAGGCCCTGGGTTGGCGCGCCGAAGTGGCGCGCACGGCGGTGCTGGAGGCCACGACCCTTGCGCGGTTACTGCAGGAGCGTGAACGCCTCCAGCAGCCCCTGCCGATGTTTTACATCTGAGTTTTTGCAGGGGGTTTCGCGCTTTGGAGCGGCGCAAGGCCGGCCATGTGCCTCAAAATACCGGTACCTCGATCGGAATAAGGGCATAATTGCGCTTAGTTGCCTGCTGTCCATGCCCTGTTGGTTGCGAATGCGCCGTTCTATGCCCAACGTCTTTCGTCAAATCCCACCCCGCAGACCTCCGAAACCATGACCGCAACTCTTCTCAAGCGGCCGCTGCAGCTCACCCTCCATCCCCAGGACGTGCTGCCCGAAGCCATGAGCTGGCGCCTTCATGAGGGCTACGTGCGGGCCATGACCTGGGATCTCGAAGGGGAGAGCATCACCCTTGGCCTCTGGGGGCCCGGTGATGTGATCACCTCGGAAGACCCTGGACTCAATCCGCTCGAGTTGCAGTGCCTGACCACCGTTGTGGTCGAGCACATCGAACTCGAACCTGACCTGCACCGCTCGCAGCTGCGCCGCGAGCGCCAGATGCTGGCTGAGTTGCTGACCATTCAACGGATCCGTTCAGCCGATCGCCGTTTGTTGGCCCTTCTCGGCTGGATTGCTCAGTCCTTCGGACAGGTCAACAGTCGTGGCTGCCGCCTTTCGCTGAGTGAGCTGAACCTCACCCATAAGGCATTGGCTGAACTGTGTGGACTGACCCGGGTGACGGTGACCAAATTGCTCAGTCGCTTTCGGCTCGATGGTCAGCTGGTGCCGGTGAGCGATCAGGACCTGCTGATCCCGCGCTTGTCGTGACGCCCTTGCCGCCCCCCTGGTGCCTGCAGTGGGCTGACCATTGCCGTCACTGCTGAATCGCGTCGGCTGGGGCTCTGCCGCTCAAGGCTGAATCCGATTGGCTGACGCCTCGTCGTGGTCCCCCTGGAGCGCACCCAGGGGGTTTTTGTTGTTTCCTCCGGTGATTTGATGAGCGCGACCTACGCCGACAACAGCCTCAGCATTGGTCACACCCCTCTGGTGCAGCTCATGCACCTCAGCAAGGACTGCCAGGCCAGGCTCCTGGCCAAGGTGGAGGGCCTTTGTGGCTGCAGCCAAAGGCATCCCGATCACACTCGCCATGCCCGAAACCATGAGCCTGGAGCGGCGCAAGCTGCTCACGGCTTTTGGAGCCAAGCTGGTGCTGACCGACGGCAGGCTTGGCATGCCTGGCGCAGTTGCCACGGCTCAGGCGATGGCGGCCAGCGATCCCGATCGCTACCTGCTGTTGCAGTAGTTCTCCAACCCAGCCAATCCGCAGATCCACCACGACACCACGGGACCTGAAATCGACTGATTCCGGTGGTCAGCCAGGCCCGTGCTGGCGAACCCTTGAAGCCAGGACCGCACCGGATTCAAGGCATCGGTGCCGGATTGTTGCCCGACAACTGAAGACCCGTGATGGCTGACTGAAGCATCACCTTGATCGCTACGGATTACCTCTGCCTCGACCCCTTGCTCAAGACACCCAGTTTTCGATCGTCAACCCTGGGTAGGCGATCAAATCCCTTGGGTTGTTGGTCGCGAGGATGACACCAAGCGATAGCGCATGGGCGGCGAACAGTTTGTCGAGGGCATCACGACGTCGTTCACGGCTGGCCAGTCGCACGGGTCCATAGATGCTGGCTGCCGCGCCATCGAAAGGCGCTACGGGCACTTCAAGCAGAAACCGCGCGAGAGCGGCCCTGTTGTGTTCCGCCTCCTCCCCAGAGGCCACAACTCCGTAGTGGAGCTCTGCTGCCGTGATGGCCGAGATCAGAACCTCTCCGATGCGGCAAGCGGCTGAACGCTTCATCTGGTAGTTGCAGATGTTGGTGTCCAGCAGGTAGCGGGGTTGCAGGCTCACAGCTGCTCCCGATCGGCTTGCTCCTGGTCGGATCGACCGTCGGCCAGAAAGTTGCTCGAAAAGGACGACAGGGCTTCTAAAGCACCAGTGATCGGATGCCCTGCGGGTCTGATGCGCAGCTCATCGCCGCAGCGTTCAATCTCCGGTTCGAGATCGGAGCGCTCGCAGGCCAGTTCCGCCGGGATGCGAACGGCCTGGGAGTTGCCGTTGCGGAACAGCCGGGTTGTCGCTGCCATGGTCAGCCTGGATGTACGCGTCCATCCTGAGTGGTTCAGATGCTGTAGTCCGGCACGAACGCCACGGCTTCGCGGCTGCGCACATGCAGGCGGCTGCCGACGCTGACGCTGCCGAAGGCCATCTGATCGCGAGGGATCTGGGCGGTGATCACCTGGCCGTCGGCCATCACCAGTTCGGCCTGCAGATCGCGGCCCAGGTGGCTGAGCCGCTTGAGCTGCACCTCGACGGTGCCGGCCTGGGGCTCGCTGAACACCTCCACATCATGGGGCCTGAAGAACAGCTGGGCGTTGGCTTCGCCCTGGCTGCGGCCGCCGCCGGCCACATGAATCGCCCCCTGGGGCAGCACGTTGACCGCGCCCACAAAGCTCATCACAAAGGGGGTGGCGGGGGTGTCGTAGATCTCGGCGGGAGTGCCGATCTGCTCGATGCGGCCGTGGTTCATCACCACAATCTTGTCGGCCACCTCCATCGCCTCCTCCTGGTCGTGGGTGACGATCACCGTGGTGACGTGCATCTCGTCATGCAGGTTGCGCAGCCAGGCCCGCA